>JBEGTL010000609.1:0-5067 GCA_041179425.1 Pseudomonadota bacterium
GGCCAACATCGGACTCGTATAGAGCCGCACGGCCGTGCGTTCAACATGTCTCTGGAACGAGGACGCCTGCGGGATTGGGATAAGTTTGGTTGTCTTCTCGTTGGTCTGAGCCTGTATTTGGGTCACTTTGGTAGTCGTCTGTATTTGATTGATACGTTGATGACATAACTACTCTTTCAAACAGACACCGTTCTTTACCTACTGTCTGCTTCGTTCTACGAACGCCACTCCATACGGGAGGCAGACCGGAACATGCTGACGAGAGCGCTCACCAGTTTTCGCTCGCGCGCCCGCGGGCGCACTTCTTTTCGCTCGCTCGCCCGAGGGCGCGCTTCGACTCACTCCACTGGACACAAAGGCGTCCGAAGTGTCCTGGTACGTCTGCTGTTCTGCGTGGCTTGGTCGACTCCAGGTCTCACCGCGCTGGCACAGTCGTCGAACACGGTGCCGTCTTCTGTCCCAAGCCAGGGAGTAGAGCAGCGCACGCAGCCCAAGCTCGCACCCGCCACCGATGCACCTGTGTCCGATCCCGTGCCTGAGGCCGAGGTCGGCCCGAACGACCACGAAGACACGCAGGCGGCCACGGGCTACGCGCCGCAGTCCGGTGGCACGCCGATGGCCGCGTCGGGGGACGTCGCGCTTCCCAAGCTCGACGTCAACGTCGGCGGCGGGATGATCCTGTTTTACTACCAGCCCTTGTTGAAGGGCACCAAGAACTACTTCGAGATCTTCGAGGCGCGCCTCCGGCTCGATGCCAAGTACGGCCGCTACCGCATGCACATCACGCCGCGCTTTCGCAACACGCTCGAGCGCGCCTTTTACCCGGGCGTGAGCTGGGTCGAGGAGGCGTACATGGCGGCCGAGTTCGGCGAGACCATCGTCAAAGTAGGCAAGGTTTACCGCCAATTTGGACGATTTTGGGACAACTCGTTCATGGGCAACGTGCAGGAGTACGACGGCCTCAAGCTGGACATGAACCACGGCGTGTCGTGGGAAGGGCTGTTGCGAGAGAAGGAGCGCATGGGCCTCGGCTTCGCGCTCCAGTACTTCATCATCGACGGCACGACCAACTACTCGCTGCCCGGGCGCGATACGCTCTCCATCCCCGGCGCGCGTCGGCGTAACCAGGTCGTCGGACGCGTCGAGCCGTTCGTCAAGCTCACCGACACCGTCACCCTCAAGCTCGGTCTGTCCGAAGAGTATTTCCAAGCCGACCTGCCGTTGCCCGTCGGCAAACAAGACGTCACCCGCACGGCGATCGATGCCACCGTCAGCTGGAAGTCGCTGACTGCATGGGCCGAGTTCACGCGCCAGTGGGGCCGTCACACCACCGAGTTCCCGTTCGCTTCGGTGCCTGCCACGGGCGACACGGCCGCCATCGCGGGTCGGTCGGGAAACCGCATCAACTACGTGTTGCTCGGCGGCGAGTACACCTACGACCTGTTCACGGTTCGCTACAACTTCAGCATGGGCGACTATCGCGAGGTAGGGCTCAAGGAGACGCGCCACGTGCCCGGCTTGTCGGTGACGCTCAATCCGCACCTCATGGCGCTATTAGAGTGGTCGTACGTACGGCACTATGCCGCAAACAGAATGTCTGTTATCGATAGCGCTCTCGTACTCACTCTCCATGGCAAGTTCTAACGACGCACGAATATGCTGTCCCTCCAAAACGTGAGCCGCTCGGTAGATGGCGAGCGCTACCTCGAAGGTGTCTCGCTCGACTTTCTGCCGGGCTCGTTCACGGTGCTGCTGGGGCGCACCCGGGCGGGCAAGACCTCGCTGCTGCGCGTGCTGGCGGGCCTCGACCGGCCAAGCGCTGGGACCTTGCACTGGAACGGGGTCGACGTGACGCGCGCCGAGGTGCGCAAGCGCGACGTGGCCATGGTGTACCAGCAGTTCGTCAACTACCCCTCGTTCACCGTCTACGACAACATCGCTTCGCCGCTGCGCGTGCAAAAAAAGCTCGCGCGCACCGAGCTCGACAAGCGGGTGCGCGACACGGCGGCCCTGCTGCGCATCGACGGCTTCCTCCACCGTTTGCCCGCCGAGCTGAGCGGCGGTCAGCAGCAGCGCACCGCCATCGCGCGCGCGCTGGCCAAGCAGGCGGGTCTGCTGCTGCTCGACGAGCCGCTGGCCAACCTCGACTACAAGCTGCGCGAAGAGCTGCGCACCGAGCTGCGCGGCCTGTTCCGCAAGAGCAACGCAGTCGTCGTCTACGCGACCGCCGAGCCTAGCGAGGCCTTGCTCTTGGGCGGGCGCACGGTGCTGCTCGACGAGGGGCGCGTGCTCCAGAGCGGCCCTGCGCTCGAGGTGTACGAGACACCGGTCAGCGAGCGCGTGGGCCAGGTGTTCAGCGATCCGCAGATGAACTCGTTCGACGTCGAGCTAGGCCACGACGGAATCGCGCACATCAGCGAGCGCGTGTGGTTTCGGCTGAGAGAACCCTTGCCGGGTCTGGCACCCGGTCGGTTTCGCCTGGGCGTGCGCGCCAATCACGTCACGCTCTCACGACAGTCGGCGCGCGACGTGAGTTTCCCGGCCGTGGTCAGCGCGCAGGAGGTGAGCGGCTCGGAGACCTTGCTCCACGCCACGAGCGACGCGCTCACGCTGGCCGCTCTGCTGCCCGGGGTGCAGCGGCACGCACTCGGCACCGCCATCACGCTGTACGTCGAGCCCTCGCACCTGTTCGTGTTCGACGCTGCGGGCAAGCTGCTCTCACGCGCTGCGGCGCCTCTGCCCCCCTCGCTCGGTTAGTCGACCATGGCGCGCATCGAGCTTCACAACATCGCGCACCGCTACCCGGGGCAACCGGGCTACGCCCTCTCGCCGCTCGACGTGGCGTTTGTCGACGGTGGTGCCTACGCGCTGCTCGGCCCTTCTGGCTGCGGCAAGACCACGTTGCTCAGCATCATCTCGGGCCTGCTGCGGCCGAGCGAGGGCTCGATCACCATCGCGGGTAAAGACGTGACCGGCGCTCCGCCCGAGGTGCGCAACATCGCTCAGGTGTTTCAGTTCCCCGTGATCTACGACACCATGACGGTGTTCGACAACCTGGCTTTTCCCCTGCGCAACCGACGCGTAGACGAGCGCTCGGTTCGGCTCAGGGTGCAAGAGATCGCCGCGCTGCTCGAGCTCGACGCAGAGCTCGACAAGCGCGCAAGCGGTCTCACTGCCGAGCTCAAGCAGCGCATCTCGCTCGGCCGCGGCCTCGTGCGCAGAGACGTCGCCGCCATCCTGCTCGACGAGCCGCTCACGGTGATCGACCCGCACGTCAAGTGGCTGTTGCGACGCAAGCTGATGCAGATCCACGCCGAGCTGGGTGTGACGTTGATCTACGTGACGCACGACCAGACCGACATGGAACCCGACTTCGAAGCATGGCTGGGCTGGATGGCATGGACTCCGATCACGGGTCTGTTCTTCGGCGCCATCGGTCTCTTGCTCGCCATCTACACCGCGCTCGGGCTGCGTGCGCCGTCGCTGCCGCACAAGGGTTTTTTGCCGATGCCCACCACGCGCGGCGATCGACTGTTCGTCGCGCTCTTGGGCGCAGCGTTCATCAACTTGGCTTGGGCCGGTCTGACGGATCGATCGCAGTGGCTGGCCGCCGCGATCTGGCTTCCTTACACACCCGTAGTTGGACGCTGGGGTTGACATGAAAAGCTACCGTTTGAGTCTGTGCTTGCTCTGCTTAGGGACTCTGTCCGCATGCAAGAGCGAATCGAAAGACAAAGCAGCGCCCGCCGCACCCACGGAGGACAAGGGGCAAAAACAGGCGGCGCTCGACGAGAGCGCGTTTGAAAAGGCGGCGGAGAAGTGGGTCGACCAGGAGTTTTCGCCGAGCACGCTGACCCGCGAGCAGCAGCTCGCCGAGCTCGCCTGGTTTCGTGAAGCGGCCAAGCCGTACCGTGGCAGCACCATCAACGTGGTGTCCGAGACCATCGACACGCACGTCTACGAGTCCAAGACGCTGACCAAGGCGTTCGAGGAGATCACGGGCGTCAAGGTCAAGCACGACCTCATCCAAGAGGGTGACGTCATCGAGAAGCTGCAGACGCAGATGCAGTCGGGCCGCTCGATCTACGATATGTACGTCAACGACACCGACTTGATCGGCACACACTTCCGCTACGGCTTCGCCGTGCCGTTGTCGGACTTCATGACGGGCGAGGGCAAAGACGTCACGTCGCCCACGCTCGACCTCGACGACTTCATCGGCAAGAGCTTTGGCACCGCGCCCGATGGCAAGCTCTACCAGCTGCCCGATCAACAGTTCGCCAACCTGTACTGGTTTCGTTACGACTGGTTCAGCCGACCCGACCTCAAAGAGCGCTTCAAAAAGAAGTACGGCTACGAGCTCGGGGTGCCGGTCAACTGGTCGGCCTACGAAGACATCGCCGCCTTCTTCAGCAACGACGTGAAGGAGATCGACGGCGTGCGTGTGTACGGGCACATGGACTACGGCAAAAAAGACCCGTCTCTCGGCTGGCGCTTCACCGACGCGTGGCTGTCGATGGCCGGCGTGGGAGACAAGGGCATCCCCAACGGCAATCCGGTCGACGAGTGGGGCATCCGCGTCGAGGGCTGCAATCCTGCTGGTTCGTCGGTCACGCGCGGCGGTGAGGCCAACGGTCCCGCGGCCGTGTACGCACTCAGCAAGTACATCGACTGGCTCAAGCGCTACGCACCGCCCGAGGCGAGCGGCATGACCTTTTCCGAGGCTGGGCCGGTGCCGGGTCAGGGGCAGGTCGCACAGCAGATCTTTTGGTATACCGCGTTCACTGCGCCGCTCACCAAGGCTGGTCTGCCGGTGGTCAACGCAGACGGCACGCCCAAGTGGCGTATGGCACCCTCGCCGCACGGACCTTACTGGGAAGAGGGCGTCAAGCTCGGCTACCAAGACACCGGCGCCTGGACCATGCTCAAGAGCACCCCCCTCGAGAAACGCAAAGCGGCCTGGCTCTATGCACAGTTCGTGGTCTCCAAGACCATTTCACTCAAGAAGTTCATCACCGGGCTGACACCGATCCGCAAGTCCGACCTCGACTCGGAGCACGTCACCAA
>JBEGTL010000610.1:0-5059 GCA_041179425.1 Pseudomonadota bacterium
GACTCGGCCTCTCGCGCTCGCCGGCCAGATCCGGGGCCCGGATTCGACGAACGTTTCACGCGTTTGCACGTGCTCGCAAAGCGGTCCGCCCGGCACGGGGGATCACGACACAGTGCGAGGGTCTACACGAGCGAGCGGAGCCACGTTTCGCTGACTCGGTATAAAGCAGGAGTAGGCGAGAAGTCTGCGATGGTCGCCCACCGAACCTGCTCACGAGCACCTTGGTTTGGCAACGTGGCAGCAGTCGCCAGCAGCCGCTCGAAGCGGTCTACACTGGCGTGCACACGGGCATGGCCGTCAGCACTTACTCCCAAGAGATCGACCCCCAGTCGCGCGAACACGCGCGAGTGTTTGCCGGCGTAGTCAGTCGCCGCTGCGTTTTCACCGGGCTTGTTCTTGCTCTTGGAGATCTTGGTCAGAGTGGGAACAGGCGCGGCCACGAGGAAGAAGTGCTTTTCGCGTAGTGGGTCTGCGGATTGTCGTACGCTCGCGCGCGCTAGTGACAGAGAGCGATGCAGTACGTCTGCCTTCGCCGGCCAGTCGATGGGCGTGTACTGAGGCGGTCGACCGCCAGACGCTTTCTCGGTCGGCGCGAGCTCATGGCGCTCGTTCAGGAAGAACGTTTTCGGCGCTCGAGTCGAGTCGCTCATGAACTGCGCGCCAGGAGCTTGCTGCGCTCCAGGTCGACGATGCAGCGCTCGGCATCATGGTATGTCTTGACCGATGGAGCGGGTTTCGGAACCTCTGCCGCACCCAGGATCCCCTTGCTGCGTGCTCGCTTCGCCATGTAGCGCGCGAGTGCTGCTTTGGTGGGAAGAGGAAACTCGAGGACTGCGTCAAACCTTCGGAACAGAGCTGGATCAAGCTGGTGGGCAAGGTTCGAAGTGGCGATCACGATCCCCGCCGGATGGCTGTGTTCAAGCTCCTGCATAAGCGTGATCACAACACGGTCGAGCTCGCCCACATCCGTGTCGCTGCCACGCACTCGGCCGAGGGCGTCGATCTCGTCGAGCACGAGGACACACGGGTGCTGCTCTGCGAAGCGAAAGAGCTCTCGTACCCGCAAGGCAGTCTGGCCCAAGTAGGCACCCACCACGGCGTCCATGCGTACGACGTACGCGCGCAAGGCAAGCTCTGCGGCAATGGCCCGCGCCGTCAAGCTCTTGCCGCATCCCGGCGGGCCGTGAAAGAGCAACCTCGAGCGCCTCTCGACGGAGTGTGCGCTCAGGGTCGCGCGTTGACTCCACTCAGCCAGCAGTGAGCGCACCATGAGCTGCTGTGTCCCCGTGAGGACCACGTCGGAGAGTTCGGCATCACCGGAGAGTTCGGTGAGGGCGGCACCCAGAAAGCCGGGGTCGCCCAACAGTTGTGCCGACGGTGTGCCCGTCGATAGTGCCGCCCCGGTCCTGGACTGAAGTGCTCCCCGAAGTTGGGTCGCGGCCGCGAAGTGGCCGCGTTGCTCCTCGTCGTCAGCCAAGCGCTGCGCGACCTCATGGGCCGCGGTCCAGTTCCGCTGTCCCACAGCGGTCAGCAGCTTCACAAGTTGGTCTCTCGTGGCCATGTGTTCAGTCGTATCTAGCAGCGGCCGGGTTGCTTGACAGCCAGCGATCTACGCCGAGCATCCGGGCGCGCCTGCCGTGAGCCTCGCGCAGCCTCAGTCGACACCTGGCCGTTCACCCGGGCAAGATCCTGGTCTGGCGACGCTCGCGGACCGCCATGGTGGTGGACGGTCGCTGACTCGGGCGCGCCCAGCTCGTGGCGCCGGCGAGTGACGTCCTCAAGCTCGTACGAGCAGCCGCAGAGTGCGCAGGGGGACGGCCACCAGGCCGTAATCGTGTCAAAAGGGAGCCAGCGGCCAAAGCCGGAGCGAGGTGGTGCATGGAAGCGGCCCGCATCACGGGCATTGACCCGAGCTTGAGCGCCCGCACGTTTCACCTGGGCCCCGGGCGAAGCAGGCTGGGAAGGGCACTCGTTGGCAAGCTGATCGACGCAGCCGACTACAACTATGGGCTGAAGCAGCATGCCAAGCAGATCGAGATGGTCTGCTCCGGCTGCGGTGCACCGGCTGTGCACCGGCGCCCACGACTCATGGGTCGTCGCCGACGCGCGAACTTCTCGGCGCAGCATCGAGGCCGGTGCGACCACGGCGCGACTGTGGAACGCGGACAGTCGACGGCTGCAGCGGCGCGCCACTTTCTGCTGGAAGGGCACGGCATGCCTGGGCGCGACCCGACCGACCAGCAGGGGCGCCGGTTCGTTCGCTGCACGCTACAGGACCTGCTCGCGCTCGGGCGCGCGGGGACGTTCAGCTCAACAGACGTGGTCACGCTAGGCGACGACATGGAGTCTCTGCAGGTCTTCCTGCTTGCAGCTGAGAGGGTGGCCGCGCTGGACGTCGGAAAGGTGCGGGCGGTGTGGGGGAGCATTCAGGGAACCGAGTGCCAGTACTCGCGAACGATCGTCAAGCTCTGCGACACCTTTGCTTTCAGCGTGGCGTCCTCCTTGGTGGATCAAGAGGGTGGGCTTGAGATCCTGCCTGCCGGTATCGCTTGCATCGCGCTCGGAGAGGTTCGGCAGGGCAGTCGCGGCCTCTATCTTCGTGTTGATGAGGCGGCGCGGCTGCGACTGCCCGAGTCGGTGCTGCCATCCCCGGGGCGGGCGGTCCGCCTGCCCGAGCGCGTCCCGCCCACGCTGCCCGCGCTCGCCTCGGCCGCGGAGCGCGCGTCCACGCCGCTGCCCCAGAACCAAGCTTCGCCTACGACCTTGGAAGTGTCGGAGCGACTCACGCTCGTTCCGTCGCGCAGACCCTGGCGCTGGCTGGAGCGCGCGTGGACGTACCTGCGTGCATTCTGGCGCAGCTCCTGAAATCGCTCGCGACACGGCCGGCTTCGTAGACGCGGTCGCGTTGTCTCGCTCCAGCGGCGCGTTTTGGCTCAACCGCTCGCGACGGGCCTTCCAGATCCACGCGATGGTTTGGTGGCGTGGCGAGCGGCGAGATAGGAGGCAGTGCTGGGATCTACCGGTTCGAGCGTCGCCCCCAGCGGTGGCGAGTGACACGCTCATCCCCAACGGTCGCTGCCGGATCACTGGCGATCGGCAAACACTTGGTGCTTACGCCCGGAATGGTGAAATGCGCAGCACGAGGAACTCGCGAAACGCTGAGGCCGTCGCGCCTACAAGAGGGCGACGTTCGAGGGGACGGGAAGCCGCCGCGGCGCTGAACCTCTGGCAAGCGCTGGAGCACCTGGCGCCGCAGAGTCCGCCGGCCATCAAGAGCGAGGACTGCACCTGGCAGCTCAACAGCAGCACGCAAGACGCTGACATGCCCTGGAACGATCCCCGCAAGCGCGAGATCTTATCCAAGAGGCTCGGAAAGAAGCGACGGTTCCTGGTCCACGCGGGAGTCGTCGGCGGAACGCAGCTCCTTGAGGCGGCACGCGACGCCCTGATCTTTCACAGGCACAGCCCGCAGAGGTGAGGGTACCGACATAGCCCATGGGGCACCATCGCGTTCGCGAACTCGTCCACACCGAAAAGGTCGAAGCCAAGTGGAGAACTTGGAGGAAGTATCCTAGCCATCACGGCAGACGGTAAGGCCGCCTTCGAGGTCGGAGCCGGACGGCTGACGATAGCGCGCGGTGAACTCGGCTTCAGAGCCACCCGCGACGGCGCAGCCTGACGCGTCTCGAGCGCACAGGCGCACGGTACGCGAGCGTCGAGGTCCTGCGCGCTTGGACAAGTAAGGTCGTCGTCATGACCGATGGCAGGTACGGCGTCCCGTCCCATGTCGCCGCGCGGCTCGCCGGCGCCGGGGTTGGTCTCGACGAGCGCCGGATCGCGCGGCTCGTTGCACGTGACCGTCGGCTGAAGCAGATCGAGTTCGTCGAGGGACCGACGGGCTTCGAACACGCGCGCTGGCGCAGATTCGTGAGACGCGGCAGACGCGAACCAAGCCGCTGGTCGAAGCGCGCGCTGCGTGGGCCAGCCAAAGCCAGCGCGCTCTGAAGGGCAGTCGACTGGGCGAGGCCGCCACCTACCTGAACAACCAATGGGAAGGCCTGCTCGTCTTCCTCGACGAACCGCGCGTACCGCTCAGCAACAATTCGGCAGAGAGCAGCCTACGTGGGCCGGTCGTCGGCAGAAAAACTTCGCCGGGTGCAAGTCGGTGCGCGGCACCGAAGTGGCCGCCACCCTCTACTCCTTGCTCGAGAGAGCCAAGCTGGCCGGCGTGGAGCCGCGTGACTATCTACGCGCTGCGGCCGAGGCCGCGCTGACTGGCAAGCCGCCGCTGCTGCCACACGTTTACCGCGAGCACCTTCGAGCGGAGCGGGCCGCCAGGCGGAGTGCCGAGGTCAGGCCGCCCGCGCTCGTCTCCTGAGTCCCAAGCGGTATGGCTGGTCGGGTTGCCCAAGCGAAAACTGGCGTGGAAAGGGCAGCGTCCAGGAGATACCCTCGACGGGCTTACGTTGCACGTGAGCCCAGCAATGCCTGAGTTGTGCCCATTGAAACCGTCCTCCTGACGACTACCGTTCGCGCATGGCGGAAATGACGGAACGGCTGTTGGTTGAAGCGGGCATTGGCCCCGGCATGCGCGTGCTCGACGTGGGATGCGGGCGCGGTGATGTCGCGCTGCTCGCAGCGAAGTTGGTCGGCGCGCACGGCGAGGTGGTGGGTATCGATCGCGACCTTGCTGCGCTGGAGCTTGCGCGCGCTCGCGTGCGCGAGGCTGGCCTGACGAACGTCAGCTTTAGCGGGGGCGACTTCGCCGCGATAGGTCCCGAGCACGGTGTGTTCGATGCGGCGGTCGGACGTCGCGTGCTGATGTACCAGGCCGATCCAGTTGCGGCGCTGCGCGCGGTGGTCCGCGTGCTCCGACCAGGAGCGCTCGTCGTCTTTCAAGAGGCAGACGCGACGATGGTGCCCGCGTCGCGCGTACCGCTTCCTCTCAACGCACGCGCCAACGGCTGGATGTGGCGGACCGTCGAGCGCGAGGGCGGCAATATCCACATGGGCTTCGAGCTCGCACCAGCACTCGCGCAGGCGGGCTTGGTCGTCGAAC
>JBEGTL010000611.1:0-5037 GCA_041179425.1 Pseudomonadota bacterium
GCACGCTGTCTTCGTCGGCGAGCTCGACCAGCAGCTGATCGTTGTGCGCACGCTTGAGCGTGACGGGCTTGGCACCGCCGAGTGCCGTGAACAAGCCCACGGGGGGTGGCACATCGGAGAGCTCGCTGCGTGGCAGGTCGATCTGGATGACCTTGGCCTTGCGCTCGCAGGTAAGGGTGCCGCTCTTGGTCTCGAAACGAACGGTGCCCTGCGCGCGCCCCACGCTCCACAACACGTGCGCGCTCGCGAGCGTGGCGTGCCCGCACAGCGGCACTTCTATGGTCGGCGTGAACCAACGCAGCGACAGGCCACTGTCGACGCGCGCCACGTAGGCGGTCTCCGAGTATCCGAGCTCGTTCGCGAGCTGCTGCATCCACTCGTCGCTGCGCGGCGCGTCGAGCAGGCAGACCGCCGCAGGATTGCCCGAAAAGGGCCGATCGGAAAAGGCGTCTACGAGGTGGAGTAGGACCATGGGTCGCCTTACCACGGGCGTGTGCACTGGACGTAGTTCCTCGCGCGCTTCAACCTCCCAGCGGAACCCTGGTGCCCCACGAAGAGCTCGACTGTCTGCGCTGTGGAGTCTGCTGTCGCCAAGCCAGCGATGGCCGCATCCTCGTGCCCGAAGAAGACATCGTCCGTTGGCGCCGTACGGGCCGCGCCGATCTGGTCGCGCAGCTGGTGCCGGGACACTTCGGCGAGCTCGCTTTCGCGTTCACCGAGGAGGGCGCTTGCGTACACCTCGGCACACCAGACAGCCCGCACGCCTGCAGCGTCTACCCAGACCGAGGGACGACCTGTCGCGAGTTCGAGAAGGGCTCGTGGCAGTGTCTCGAGTTTCGCAAGGAAGCAGGTCTGTAAGCGAGGCGTGTAGGGTTGTCCCGACGGTCCGCGCCCGGAGGGAGCGACAACATGTCGCATGCTCGAGAACGCACGGGTACGCATGCGAGAGTCAGGTAGGCTGCAGCACACGCGCGAAGTCATTGCAGAAAAGTGTCAGGTCGCCCCGACACCAAAACACCATGAGACTCTTCACTCGGCTCCTCATTTCGCACTGGATTCCTCCGCTCATCCTGACGCTTGCGCTCGGGTTGGCGCTGACTGCTTTGCTGCGTGTCGGCGTTGTCCTGTCCACGCTCAACGAGCACGAGCTCGAGACGCTGCGCGACGAAGGTGAGCTGCACCGCGCGGCATGGCACCTCGACGTAGAGATGCGGCACGCTCTTTTGTCCTGTACGCGCGGCTACCCCGCCACCGAGGTCCATCGCGCCGTCGGCTCGCGCGCCACTGCGCTGCGCGCGGTGTTGCACGACGCGCCGCGCCTGCCCCAGCCCATGCGCGACCTGGTACAGGGCTATCTGACGCTCGCCTCCGAGGCGCTCGCGGGGGACGGCTGCGCTGCGTTTTTCGACACCAACGTCCTGTCCCGCCGCGCGCAGCTCGACGAGAAGATGACCGACCTGTGGGTCGACCGACTTGGTGAGCTGCACCGCGCAGTCAGCGAAAAAGAGCGCGACGCGCAGCAAATCGCAGTGACTGCAGCCGGCGTGGGAATCCCACTGGCCATTGCGTCGTTCGTACTCGCAATGTGGATGGCGCGAAAGATGGCTCGCTTCATCGAGGAGCCGCTGGTCAAGCTGGCCCTCGCCGCGCAGCGCGTCGGCCGCGGCGACTTCGACACGCCCACCAACGTGGACGGGCCGCCCGAGATCCTCTCCCTCGCACAGGACCTCGAGCGCATGCGCCTCGAGCTGCAGCAGCTGGAGACACTCAAGCAGGGCTTCTTGGCGTCCGTCTCGCACGAGCTGCGCACGCCTCTGTCCAAGATTCGGGAGGGGCTCGCGTTGTTGGCCGACGGCGCGCTCGGTGCGCTCGACGACCGCAAGCTACGTGTGGTGCAGATCGCGCGCACGGCCTGTGAGCGTGAGATTCGTATGGTCACCACGCTGCTCGACTTGTCGCGGCTGCGCGCGGGGAGCCCCATCCAGCTGCGCGACAGCAGCTCCATCGACAGCGTGCTGTACGCCGCACTCGACGGCGAGCGGGGCGAGGCGCAGCAGCGCGGCGTGTTGCTCGAGGTCTCCCTCAAGGGCGAGGCAGGCACGTCCACGCTCGACTCGGCGTTGATCGAGCGCGCCATCGCCAACCTGGTGCGCAACGCGATCGCGGTCTCGTCGCGTGGGCAGACCGTGCACGTCGAGCGTGTCATCGAGCCGGCTTCCGTCGAGCGTCCCGAGCCGTTCGTCCGCGTGGTGGTCAGCGACGACGGCCCCGGCGTGCCGCGCGACATTCGGAGCAAGCTGTTCGACGCTTTTGTGACCCAGCCGGTGCCCAACTCGGGCAAGTCTTTTGGCAGCGGCATCGGCCTCGCGCTGGCCCGCGAGGTCGCGCGCGCCCACGGCGGCGACCTCTTGCTGCGCGACACCGACACGACAAGCGTGGGCGCCGTCAATGGCGCGGGTGACGGCAACAAGGTGCCTGGTACGGGCGCAGTTTTCGAGCTCTGGGTTCCCATCGAGGGTCACGCGCGGCGAATGGACGCTGCGCGACGCTCGCTCGGCCTCGACTCTTCACTCTGACGGATCTCGGCATGGACGACTCTCCTCTGATCGAAGCCCCCGAAAAGCGCCGCCCTCACGTCGTCGTCATCGACGACGAAGAGGACCTGTGCGAGCTCATCACGTTGCGCCTCGAGCACAACGGCTACCGCGTCAGCTCCGAGCGCTCGTGCCGTGGTGCACTCGAGATCCTCGAGCGCGAGGTGGTCGACGCCATGTTGCTCGACCTGCGGCTCGACGGCGAAAACGGGCTCGACCTGCTGGTCGAGGTGCAAAAGCGCGTGCTCGACCTCCCGGTCATCATCCTCACGGCACACGGCACCATCGAGACTGCGGTGCAGGCGATGAAGTCGGGCGCGTACGGCTTCTTGACCAAGCCGTTCGACGACCACGAGCTGGTCGAGAAGATCGCGCACGCCTGCGAGCACGTGCGCCTGCGCCGCGAGGTGGCGGGCCTGCGTCGCATCGTGGGCGACGAAGGCGGCGACCGCGTGCTCGGCACGAGCGCGGCCATCTCCAACGTGCGCGACGTCATCGCGCGCGTGGCACCGTCCGAAGCCACCGTGCTCATCCTCGGCGAGTCGGGCACCGGCAAAGAGGTCGCCGCGCGCTCGCTCCACGCGCAGTCACCGCGCACGGGCTCGTTCATCTCCGTCAACTGCGCGGCGCTCCCTGCCGAGCTGCTCGAGAGCGAGCTGTTCGGCTACGTAAAGGGCGCGTTCAGCGGCGCGCTGCGCGACAAAGAAGGGCTGCTCGCGGCCGCCGACAAGGGCACGCTGCTGCTCGACGAGATCGGCGACGCGCCCGCATCGGTACAGGTCAAGTTGCTGCGCGTGTTGCAAGAGCGCAGCTACACGCCGCTAGGGAGCACCGACGCGCGGCAGGTCGACGTGCGCATCATCGCGGCCACCAGCCGCGACCTACGCGCCGACATGCAAGCGGGCCGCTTTCGTGAAGACCTGTTTTATCGGCTGCACGTGGTGCCGGTGGTGATGCCGCCGCTGCGCGAGCGACACGAAGACATTCCGCTGCTCGCCGAGCTGTTCCTCACGCGTGCCGCGGCACAACACAAGCTCACCGCGCCGCACCTCAGCCACGAGGCGCTGCGCATCCTGCTGGCCCAGCCCTGGCCGGGCAACGTGCGCGAGCTGGCCAACGTGGTGGAGGGGGCGGCCCTGCTCAGCAGTGATGGTGTGCTGCGTCCACAGCACGTGCAGGCCGTGCTGCCCAAGGGTGGGGCGCTGCCCGCGCCGACCACGCCCGCCGAGAGCGTGATCAACACCGTGCCCACGCTCGAGCCCAGCGAGCCGCTGCCGCCCATGCGTGAGGCGCGCGAGTCGTTCGATCGTGCGTACCTCGAGGCGCTGCTGCGGCGCTCGGGGGGCAACGTCAGCGCCGCTGCGCGCACGGCAGGCCGCAACCGCACCGACTTCTACGAGCTGCTCCACCGCTATCAGCTCAACCCGGCAGACTTCAGAGCTTGATGCTCATCCAGCGCTCGCGTTGCCACAGGCTGGTAAACACGGCGGCTTGGAGCAGTCGATACACCGCGTAGAGCAGCCACACCTCGAGCAGGCCGCGGCCCATGCCGAGCACGAGCGTGGCGGCGCACGGCAAAAACACCACCCACTGCATGAGCAGCGACACGAACATCACGCGTCGGCTGTCGCCCGCGCCGATGAGGCAGCTCTGCAGCACCATCGCGGCCGCATCGACGGAGATGGTGGCGGCCATGATGCGCAAGGCAGGCGCTGCCATGGCGATGGTGGCGGGGTCGCTCAAGAAGTTCTGCAGCACGGCGGTGGGGAAGGCGAGCGCGGGGATTGCGAGCACGCCCACCGACAGCGCTGCCACGCGTGCCACTTCGCCGCCCCAGCGCTTGGCGTCGCGTGCGTCGCGCCGGCCGAGCGCCTGGCTGACCAGCGTGGTGCCGGCCATGCCAAACCCCATTGCGGGCAAGAGCCCCGCCAGCGACAGGTCCATCAGCACCTTGGTGGAGGCTGCGGTGGCGCTCCCCGCGCGCGCGAGGATGGCCATCAGCGCCGTCATGCCGCCCGCAAAGAACAGCTGCTGGAGGCTGGTTGGAAGGCTGATCTGCAACATGTTCGAGAGCTCGAGGCGGCTCGGTAGCCGACGCATGAAGCCCTGGCCCCGCGCATCGCGCTGCGCCACGTAGAAGTGCAGCGCCACGCCCACCGAAGCTGCGACGGCACTCGCGACCCCAGCGCCCGTGACGCCCAGGCGCGGCGCACCGAGCTTGCCGTAGATGAGCACCCAGTCGAGCGCCACGTTGAGCGAGTGCATCACGAGCAGGTTCAGCATGTAGAACGTCGAGCGCCCGGTCGCGTTCCAGAACGCACGAAACGAGAAGTGCATGCCCACGAGCACGGTCGCGGCCAGGCGACAGTAGAGGTAGGGCAGCCCCACTTTGGCAATCTCCGGCGAGCCTGCGAGACGCGGGAACCAGATCGGCGCCAAGAGC
>JBEGTL010000612.1:0-5016 GCA_041179425.1 Pseudomonadota bacterium
GCCCGGTCGCCACCGGTGGCGGCTGCGTAGGCCTTGGCGATCTCCAGGCCGTCGCCGTTCGGGTCGTTCTCGCGGTGCACGGCGATCAGCGTGGGCACGCCGAAGCCGCGCTTGTACTCTTCGCGCACCTCGGTGCCGGGACACTTGGGGGCGACCATGACCACCGTCAGGTCTTTACGGATCTGCTGTCCCTCTTCGACGATGTTGAAGCCGTGGCTGTAGGCGAGCGTGGCGCTCTTCTTCATCAGCGGCATCACCTTCTCGACGACGTCGGCGTGCTGCTTGTCGGGTGCCAGGTTGCATACCAGGTCGGCGCTGGGGATGAGCTGCTCATAAGTGCCCACCTTGAAGCCGTTGCTGGTGGCGTTCTGGAAGCTGACACGCTTCTGCTCGATGGCGTCGGCGCGCAGCGCGTAGCTGACGTCGAGGCCAGAGTCGCGCATGTTGAGGCCCTGGTTGAGGCCCTGCGCACCGCAGCCGACGATCACGACCTTTTTGCCGCGCAGCTTCTCGACGCCGTTGAACTCACTGCGGTCCATGAAGCGACACTTGCCGAGCTGGTCCAGCTTCTGGGCCATGGAGAGGGTGTTGAAGTAGTTCTTGCGGGACATGATGGCTCTCTCGGTGCGCTGGCCGCCCCTCGCGGGCGACCTGCACTCACTGTGTAGATCGTCGCGGGCGCAATTCCAACGTTGCACTCGAGTCTATTTTCGGTAGCTTCAATTGCGCAGCGCGCAATTATGACCAGTACCACGCAGCACGAGCTGCACGCCTTCCTCCACCTGGCCGAGAGCCTGCACTTCGCGCGCAGTGCCAAAGCGCTGCACATGAGCCCTTCGGCGCTCACGCGCGGCATCCAGCGCATCGAAGAAGAGCTGGGACAGCCCCTGTTCGAGCGCACCAAGCGCACCGTGGCGTTGACCCGAGCCGGCGAAATCTTTCGTGATCACGCGCGCGCCCAGCTCGCAGCCCAGGCCCGCCTGGTGGAGGCGCTGGCGGCCGAGCGGCGGGCTCCCACCGGCGAGCTGCGCATTGCGTGCACCGTGACCGCTTGCCATTCGGTGCTGCCCAAGCTGCTCGCTCGCTGCCGCACGCGCTACCCCGGCATCCACCTACAGCTGAGCACCTCCGACGCGGCACGCTGCCTGCATCGCTTAGAAAACGACGAGGTCGACGTCGCCGTGGTGCCTGAGCCCGACCAACCGGCCGACGAGCTGCGCTTCGTGCGCCTCGCCTACACCGAGCTCTCGTTCATCTCGCCCAGCTCCGACAAGGAGCTCGGCAAGCGCGCGCAGCTCGGGGGCAGCCACTGGGACGCGCTCCCCGTCATCCTCCCGCGCCGCGGGCTCGAGCGTGAGCGCATCGACGCCTGGCTCGCGCAGCGGTCGGCGCGGCCCGAGGTCTACGCCGAGGTCGAAGGCAACGAGGCCATCCTCGCCATGGTCGCGCTCGGCTGCGGCGTAGGCGTCGTGCCCGAGCTCGTGCGCAAGGACAGCCCGCTGCGCGGCCGCATCGAGCAGGTGGAGATCAAGAACCCACCACGCGGCTATCACGTCTCGCTCTCTGCCAAGGCGCGCAGCCTGTCGCGTCGCGCGACGGCAGCGCTGTGGGAGCTCGCGCCAGCGGCAGCGACGCTGTGACGTGGGGGTCGTCGAGATCGAGACAGGCCTACGAAGTCCAAGGATTGCCCACTGCGGCGCGCAGAGTTGCGCGAGTGGCTGCACAACACCGTTCGATTCTGCGAGCGCCATCTCACTCCACGACTTCGCTGATCGGCGCGAACAGCGACGGCTCGACCGCGTCTTTGAGGGCGCGCCCGCTGGCCGGCCCGTTGCTCAGTTGAATACACTTCGAACCGGATTGAGCGAACGGCGTCGCCAGCGACTCGAGCTCGCGCGCCACTACGTGCACGGAGACCTGGCAGGCGTCGCGCTCGAGCCGCGCAAAGGGGGGCCCTTCGTGCGGCTCGCAGGCGCTGATGGTGGTCACGTAAGGTCGTGTGCAGGCGGCGTCGGGATACGCGTAGGCAGATGCCGTCGGCACGCAACGCAGCGAGCCGTCGGTGGTGAGGGCCGCACTGCACGAGAGAGAGAGCTGCGTGTCGGCGAAGCTCACTAGCTTCTAGTAGGACCCGCCCGAGCCACCGCCGCCCGAGCGTCCACCTCCAAAGCTGCTCGAGGACGAGCCCCCGCCCGAGCTCGAGCTCGAGCTCGACAGCTTCGCGAGCGTCACTTGCACGCTCCGCTTCTTGCCGCACTGGGCGCAGCAGTAGAAGTCCTCACGCAGCCCAGACGAAGATGTGGTAGCCGCACGAATCACACGCGAGGTAGTCTGACTGTCTGTAAAGTATTTGCAGCTGACGCACTGCGCTCTTGGCTTGGCACCCTTGTAGTGCGCCTTGCTGGTTGCGCCGCACGCGCACAGCCAGACGTCGTAGTCGCGCGAGTCGATACGTTCTTCGGTCTGTTGGCCGCCCTCGAGGTGCGCGTCATCGTCCTTCTCGCCGAGGAGGCGCATGGGCAGGCCGCACGCCGCGCACACGCGTGGCGCATAACGTTTGCGCGCTTGCACCTGAAACCAGACGCCGCGTGCGAACACGGTGAGAGCAGTGAGGGAGAGGATCCCGGTACCCACCATCGTGGTGTCGCTGTCCGTTCCGACGCGGCCGATGCCGATCAAGATGCCTGACATCGAAGTGCCGACCAGCGAGCCCATCCAGGGTGCCCAAAAGTTTGCCGCCTTCTCGCGGTGAAACCGGCGGTGGGCATGTACACGCAATCCCACCGCCGCCAGCGCAGCGAGCACGGCCCCCAGCAGCCAACCGTTCTTGTGTTGGTCGAGAGGTGCGAGCCACGACGGTCCGTCGTAGGTAGCAGGGGCGCTCGCTCCGGCATCGACGAGTGGGGCCACGGGAAGTGCGTCCACACCGGCCAGCGATGCGGCCACCAGGTCGTCGTGCGCTACGCCCGGATGACGTAGCGCGTGAACGATGCCGCGGCTCAGCGCCACGTGGCCCGCCGCCAAAGCGTCCTTGCGGAAGTAAGGCAGGGCGACGTCTTGCACCAACCACGAACACACGGAGTCAGGCAGCACGCTCTCCGCTCCGTAGCCCGTCTCGATCTCCAATCGACGCTGGTCGAGCACGTGCAGCACCAACACACCATCGTCGTGTCCCTTGCGCCCCACCTGCCATTGTTGAAAGAGTGCGGTCGCAAACTCGCGCGGGTTTTGTTCGCCGATGCTGGGCAGGATGGCGACGGCGACCTCCGAACCCAGCTCGTCGTGCAGGCTCGAGAGGCGTGCTTCGATGTCGGGCGCGAGCCCTGCAAGCACGCCCGAGGTGTCTGTGACCCAGCCGTTGTGATCGGTCCGCGGGTTAGGCACCTCTTTGACGTTCTGCGCCTGGATGCGTGGTACCCACGCGAGAAGCGTGGCGACGAAGAGAACGACGGGGACAAAACGAACGGTCTTCACGGCACCTAGGGTGCCACCACCGAGGCTCCAGGGGGAACTCCAGACCAACATCCGGTGTGCGTACGCGGGGGCGCTGCATCACCCCAACGCGCTCAGGGCTTGCAGATCGTCTCGAACAGACCCTTGACGGCTGCGACTTGGCAGCGGCCGGCGACGCACTCGAGCCCCTCCTCACAGCGGACCTACGCGATCGGAAGACGCTCGGGGGCCTCTTTCGGGACGGCCCACTACCGCGCCGCGACAGCGTTGCTTTATGGTGTGGTCGGACCTCATGGGATCTCTTAGTTTGATCCAATTGCAATGGTGCCGCTGGATGGTCGTACCTCTGAGAAAGCGCGGGTCGTCGCGTGTATGGCCCGCGATAGCGCTTTGCGATCATCTACCACTCGCATATGACGGCGTGAGGACCCGTCCCACGACTGCGGTCAGGAGATGATTCGCATGATGAGCTCACGTGCCTCGAGACCGCTGGTGTCCAGCGCCGTCTCCCTGCTTCTCGTTCTGTCAGCACTGGTCGGCTGAGCCGATGAGCCGGCCGTACCCGAGCGCAACGTCGGTTCTGCAAGTGGCAGCGACGAGCCCGAGGACAAAGACGACCCCGACAACGAACCGTCCGGTGGCAAAGCGGAAGACGACGCAGGTCGGGCCGCTCCGACCAGGCTCGATGCAGGGGGCGCAAAGCCAAAGGTCGATGCTGCGAAGCCCGCCTCCAGCGTCGATGCCGGCGCAGGAAAGGTAGACACGGTCCCAGACGCTGCGACGCCTCTACCAGATGCAGCGGCAGCTGACAGCGGTACGGACGCGGCGACCTCCGGGGAGCCGCGCGCGGACCTCGGGAAGGGGGACGGCAAAGACGTCATCACCATTGGAGACTCTTGGATGCTGCTCTCCACGACGGGCATCCAAGAGAGCCTTACGCGCGCAAGTGGTCAGCCTTACCGCAAGTACGCACGACCCGGCACACGCCTGCTCGATGGCGTCATCCCCGGTCAGTACACCACCGCCAAGGGTGCGGACCCGGACATCAAGACGGTCGTCATGACCGGTGGTGGCAACGACATCATCCAGAACTCCACGCTCAAGACCGACTGCATGCAGGGCGGCACCATGTGTGACGCGCAGGTTCAAAAGATCCGCGACGCGCTGAGCGCGCTGTGGAAGCAGATGAGCACCGACGGAGTACAAGATGTGATTCACGTCATGTACAGCGCGAGCGCGGGCTCGGGTGTCAAGAACCGCGCTACCCACAACACCAAGATGGCAGAGGTCTGCGCGGCCGTGCCGGCGCCCCTGCGCTGCCACCTGCTCGACACCGACAATCTGATCGGACCGAGCGACATGCGCAGTGACGGGATCCATCCGACGGACCCAGGCTACGACAAGATCGGCAAAGCCGTGTTCGACCTCATGCAGAAGGACGGAATGCGCCGCTAACGCCTTGGTTGGTCCGGCACTATGGTCCGAACCATGTCGTGGTGGCGGCACGGAGGCCCGCGTCCGTGCCGTCCCCGACCCAGGCGACATACCCGTCGGGCCGAATCA
>JBEGTL010000613.1:0-5011 GCA_041179425.1 Pseudomonadota bacterium
CGATGGCCGCCAGGTAGTCGTTGGGGTCGAAGCCGTGGTTGACGCTCGACACGTAGACGTTGTTGATGTCGAGCATGAAGCTGCAGTCCGCGGCCTCGACGACGGCGGTGTAAAACTCCCACTCGGGCATGGTCGAGGCAACGAACTCGACGTAGCTCGAGAGGTTCTCGAGGCCGAACGGACGGCCGAGCCGCCGCTGTACATGGGCCGCGCGCTCGGCCGCCAGCTCGACCAGCTCGGGGATGTACGGTGTCGGCAACAAGTCGTGGTGGTGGATGCCGTGCGCGCCGCTCCAGCACAGATGATCGGTGACGAAGGGAGCGTCGACCCAGTCTGCAAGCCGGCACAGGCGATCGAGGTAGCGCTCGTCGAGCGGCGCGTGACCGAGCAAGTTGAGCCCGACGCCGTGCAGCACGATGGGGTAACGCGCCTTGAGCCGCGCGAGGTTGTGCCGCGGTGGCAGCGCATCGCCGAGGAAGTTCTCGCTGATGATCTCGAGGTAGTCGAGCGGGGGCCAGTGCTCGAACAAGTAAGGGTAGTGTGCGAGGCGAAGTCCGAGGCCGAGCGCCGTGCGGGCGAGCGGCGTCACCCGACCAGACTCGGTCGGCCGACTTGTTTCAGCTTCGCGCAACGGACTCACAGGCGGACCCTACCACGTACAGACAGGCAAACGTCGTGGCACTTGGCCGCGACGCGCGACGGCTACTTGGGGGCTTTGATCTCGGCCAATACCGGCGTGAGTGTACGAAGATACTGCACGACGCGCTGGACCTCGGCGCGCGAGATGAGCTGGTGGTACCCGCGCATACTTACTTGTGCAGTTCCGTCGGCCATCACGCCGGTACGTCCGAACGCCACGACTGCTTCTTGGGCTTCTGCCGAGAGCTCGAGCCAGTTTTGTTCGGTGCGCGTGCCGCCGGGTAGCTGCCAGACTTTGAACTTGGTGGTATCGGGCGGGAGGTGGTTGCCCGCTGCATCTTTGCCGTTCCAGACGGCGTGGCAGTTGAGGCAGCTCGAAGGGCCGCCGGCCGCGTATTTGTCGGATTCGTAGACCTCTTTGCCCGTCTTGCCCGTGTCTTTGGGCAACACCACACACGAGAGTCCGGTGCAGCCGTTGGCCGACGCGCAGCTGTGCTCGGAGGTGACGCCGGGGCTCCAGTCGCCGTACGAGAAGCCTTTGCAGTTGTTGGCGCCGGCACACGCAGCGTGGATCTGAGGGTAGCCACCGAGCGCGACACACTGCGCCTTGAGCGTAGCGAGCGTGACGTCGCCTTCGGTCTCTTTGGTGGTGATGGGCCCGACCGGGCCTGCATCGGCGGCGCTTGCTGCGTCGACGACAGGCGCCGTCGTGCCGGCGTCGACGATGGGAGCGGGCGCAACGACGGGCGTGGGACTGCCTGCATCGACCAAGACGGGGAGCGCCCCGGCGTCGTTCACCGGCGCACCTGACGACGCAGTGGGCAGCGAAGTCGAGCCGCCGTCGGACCCAGGCGTGGGCAGACAAGCCCAGTCAGGTTCTTTTTGTTCTTCCTCGCAAGCAGCGACGCCGACGGCGAGCAGACCGGCCAGAGCAGCACGCAGCAGACCCGAAGACGGTTCCGCCGAGCCCGACGAAGGTGTGAACAGCACGTTCGATGCGTCTACGTTTGCGCGAGAAGAAATCATCGGAACCTCGAGAGAGAGCTGTGACAAGTCGAACTGCAGGCGGTCTTCTCATGCGTGTCTACGAGGCGCAAGGGGCCCGGGCGCGGCGTGATGTCGCAGCGGGTCCACCCGCTCACGAAGAGGTTGCGAGGCGCGAGCTCTTCGTGCAGAGAACGCCATGGTTCGCTGCCGTCGAGCATGGAAAAGAGGCGTGTTCGCTACCGCCCTGCTGCTCTCTGTTTGTGCGGCAGCTTGTGACGAGGGAACGCCGACGCAGCGCGTGTCCGAGCCCGGCCTCGCGTCGTTCGTTCGTGACGCGTATCCGATCTTACTGCGCGACTGCGGGTTTCCCGCTTGCCACGGCGACACGAGACGATTTTTGCAGGTCTACGGGCCAGGTCGCACACGCCTCGTGCGCGAGACGGCACCTTACGATGCGCCCGGCGCAGACGAGCAGCAGCTGAGCTACGATCGCGCGCGCTCCATGTTGTCCGGCAGAGAGGCCGATCGGTTGCTCTTGCTGCGAAAACCGCTCGCTGTCTCGGCGGGTGGCGCGGGCCACGCGGGCGACGACCCGTGGCAGCAGCCTGTGTATCGGTCGGCGACCGACCCGGCTTTTTTGGCTCTTCGTGCCTGGGCGCTCGCTGCGCCAGCGGTCTCGGTTCCCGATGCTGGTCAGCCATGATCAGACTTCACGAACGCGCCTCCATGCTGGCTTTGTACGTTCTGCTCGTGAGCGCACCCGGCGCGGCGCGAGCTTTTTCCGATCCGGAGCTGTTCGCGCAGCCTGCGCTGCGCGGCGGGGGTGGAGGTCGTTTTTTCACGGGCTCTCCTGCGGACGGTCACGCCTGCTCGGTCTGCCACCGAGGCGGTGTGGAGCCCGTGGTGGGTGTGTCGGGCCTGCCCGAGGTGCTCGATGTCGGCGTGCAGTACGAAGTCACGCTGCGCTGGACGCACCCCGAGATCGCGCACGGGCTCCAGCTCGAGCTGCTGACCGAGGGCAGTGTCAGCCCGGTGCTCGAGCTGCCGCTGCCTGCGCTGCTGACGAGTGGTGCACGCTGCGAGAGCTCTGCCCAGGGCGACCCCGCCGTCTACGTCACCGAGGCGGCGGGACGAAAGATCGTCGGCGTGCGCGATTGTGGCGCGAGTGAGCTGACCTTTCGGTTTGTGGCGCCCTCTGCCCGGCGCGTCGCGTTTTCGGCGTCGATCGTGCGTTCCAACAGCTCCGGCACGGCCGAGGGCGACGGCGTACGCGACCTGCGCCGCGTGATCTACGCGCGCGGGCAAGCGCCCGACGAGAGCGGCTGTCACCTTACCAATGCGCGCAGCAGACCGCGCGGCGATCTCGTGCTGCTCCTGTTTGTGCTGGCCTGGTGCGTGGGGCGAGCACGGCGGCCCTCGTCACCTGCTGTCGATGCTCGTCGCGGCTCCGTTCGCCGTTGTGCGGGCGGAGTCGTGCTGGCCGCGGCGACCCAGCTCTTTTCCTGCTATCAACCCGATCACTCCGCGGACTACACACCGTGGCCGGTCGTTCGCGCAGATGGTGCCGCTCCCGTGGATCTCGACGCGGCCACCAACCTGAGGATGGACGCGGACCTGTTGCCCGCGTTGGATGCACGTGTGTCTGCAGACGACGCGCAGCAGACAGAGACGCCGCGCCTCACGCAGCTGACGTTTCGTGTGCTGACGGCGCCGGTGGGGGGACGCTACGCCCCACGCAACATCGGCGCCATCTGGGTCGAGCAGGACGACGGAACCTTCGTAAAGTCGCTCGCGCGTTGGGCACTCACGCGCGCGATGTACCTGCGTCGCTTCGAGGCCGTTTTTGGCGGCGATCTCACCGACGCGACGACCAGCGCGACGTTGGAGGTGCACCAGCAACACGAGGTCCGCTGGAACTTGACGGGGCGCGGGGGGATACGCGTCCCCAACGGTCGCTATCGACTCGTGCTCGAGCTGACGGACAAAGACAGCCGGGGCCTGTCGCTGGAGGTTCCGTTCGAGCTCGCCGACGCGCCGCTGGTGCTCGAGCCAGCGGTCACAGCGCAGTTCAAAGACATGCGGCTCGAGCTACGCTGATGCACGTCGGGAGACGCGTGCTCACTCGACGCGGAAGACAGTCTGCGTCGGTAGCGCTGCGCCGGTCGTAAGGTCGATGCCGAGCGCGCGGAACATGGGCGCGCACTCCTCGCCACGCCCATGGCACAACGTCTCTTGGGTCAGATCGACGTTGGCGAACACGGCGGCCAAGTCTGCCACGATCGTGTTGCGTGTGGGCTCGAACCCGCTCAGCTCGACCAAGTTTTTGTTCTGCTTGGTGCAGTGGATGGGGACGCCCGCACCGCCGAGACAACCCGTGCTGCCCACGTGCACCACGCCACCGCGCGACCCGCCACCACTCATGTGTCCGCCGCCGCCCGACGGCGCGGCGTCTGCTGCGCTGAACCAACCTCCGTCTGGCGCACCCGCGTCCGGGGCGTCGCCACCGGACACGTAGCGCAGCTCCGCGACGGCAAAACGATAGCCTTGCAGCCAGTCCCACGACAGACCTTGCGCCTTGAGGGGAGCGGGGGCGAGGGCAGGGTCTGCATGGTTCAGCGTCTCGGGCACGCTGGTGGAGAACTTGATGCCGGTGTAGCTGCCGCGCGGCACGCGGCCGGTGAGGACGGTGTTGACGTCGGTCCCCGCGCTTGCGCAGCTGCCCTTTGCGTCGGTGAAGTCGACGAGTGCCACGTCGCGCGTCTGGAAGTTGCCGCCCTCGGCGAGGGAGACCGGAACGTCGACCCCTGTTGCGCTGCGCAGCACCACGTCGCTGACGAAGAAGCGAAAGTCGGTGACCTGGACCGTGGCGTGCGTGGAGCCGATGCCCGCGAAGTTGCGATCGCAAGCGAGCTCTTCGCTGCCGAGCTTTCCCTTGAAGCGCAGGGTGACCGTCAAGTCGTCGCTCGCTGCGTCGTCACCGCCATCCCGACTCGTGATGGTCGCGTCGACGCTCGGTGCGGTGGCGTCGAGCCGACCGCTGTCGAGCGTCACTACCGGGGAGCCCGCGTCTTGTGGGAGCGCGATGGAAGCATCCTTGGGCGGCGCTAACGAGTCTGCGTCGTCGCAGCCCATGAAGCTCAGGGCGCTGAGGGCGAGAACAACAGGTTCGAGCTTGAGCATGAGACCCTCGAGAAGAAGTGAGCGTAGCGTTGACGGGCGCGGCTTCTGTCAGTTGCAGCCGCAGCCGCCGCCGGTGGCGCCGCCGCCGCCGATGGAGCCCTCGCGATAGGCCTGTGCGTGTTCCTCGCCGGCCGTGGCAGCAGGCTGACTGACCAGCACCATGTCGCGGCGCGCAAGCGTCTAACGCCGATGCGGGGCGACGCGC
>JBEGTL010000614.1:0-5011 GCA_041179425.1 Pseudomonadota bacterium
TCCCCGACGCCCTGGCCCTGCTGTCGACTCCTCGCTCGCGCGCGGGGGAAGACCCCGCCGCTTCGACAGCCACGCCGGATGCCGCGCGAGTGGCCCGGGTGCGGCGCGCGGCGCTTGCGCTGGCAGCGGTGCGACGTGCCGAGTCCATCCCCGTGCTCGCTGCGCTCGCTGCGGACGAACAAGCGACCGAGAGTGAGCGCCTACGCGCGGTGCGGGCCCTCGGCGGCCTCGGTTCTCCACTCGCGGTCGCACCGCTGGTCAGGACCTTGTCGGTGGTGCGCCTGCGCGAAGCGAGCGCGCAAGGGCTCGCCCTGTTGGGAGGTGCAGCGGCCATCGCCGGGCTGCGCGCGCAGCTCGCCGAAGAGCGCTACCCTCCCGCGCGCGGGGCCGAAGCGCTGGCGCTCGCCACGTTGGGTGATCCCGACCTCGCGCCGATGGTACGGCGCTACCTGGGCATGGACAGCTCGCTGCCGCACGGCGTGCGCATCCTCGCTGGACTCTCGGCGCTGACGCCCGCCTCCCGGCAGGGCGCTCTGCTCGTGGACCCGAGCGTGCGTCGGGGACGCTGGACCTGTACCCAGCATGGCTGCACGCCCGAAGAGGGCGCCGCACTGGTGCTCCCTCGTCGCGGTGCACGTGCGCCCGCTAGAGTGCGCGTGACGCTGTGGTTCGACGCGTCGACGCCAGGAGCAGCGCTGATCGTCGACGGCGTGCGCCTGCCGCTGAGCACGACCGAAGATCAGCTCTCGTTCGAGCGTCCGAGTGCGGGGTCTGCCGAGCGCTTTTCGATCTCACGCGAAGGCGAGGTCGCGCTGCTCGGCATCACGGTGCTGCCCTCGCTGTCCGAGATCCCGCCCCCGCCTCCGGAGCCCTGGGAGTCCGATGCGGGCGTGTCGCCCGGGGTCGAGACGCGCGATTCGTCCTCGGGTACGTCGAGCAATGCGCCTGCTCGATAGGCCTCTGCCAGCTGCGCCACCACCTGCGGGGGCACGCCCAAAAACGAGCCGTCGAAGGGCATGCGCGCACCGTCGAGCGTAGCGAACCACAACACGCGGACGAGGTAGCTGCCCACCAGCGGCGACCAGGCGAGCTTGACCGTTACCTCCGCACCGGCGAGCTGCGTCCAGGGCACGCTGAGCGCGCCGTGCTTGCCGCGCAGGAGCAGCTCCTCCGGCGTCAGCAACATGGCCATGCCGAGGCGCACCGCACGACGCGAACGCATCCAATAAAACCAGCCGAACAGCGCCGCCAACGCAAGCGCGACCCCGAGCAGTGCCGTGGGCCAGATGCGTGCGCGCAGCGGGCCGGCGCCGAGCACCGCATCGAGCACGAAGACCAGCGCGAGCAACACGCCGTAAGGGGCGCGCAGCCGATAGCCTGAGCCCTCGGGGACGCGCACTTGACCGGCCTCGAGCGAGCCCTGTGCGGCCCGCTGGTAGCGAGGTTCGGGCGCGAGTGCGGGCGGTGCCAGCAGCGCCTCCGAGACCCGGGCGTCGCGCGTGAAGACGCGTGCGAGGCGTGCGCGTAAGATCTCCGCGTCCGCTGCGAAGTAAGGGGGCAGCGACCAGTACACGATCTCGTCGTGCGGACGTGCGATCACCAGCAGAGGAGCGAGGGCCACGGTGGCCCCGCGCACCACACGCTCCTCGGGAACACAAAACCCCAACACGTCGTTGCGCGAGAGCCAGCGTTCTCCCTCGGGTGCGCGCCACAAGATGCCATCGTGCGACCACGACAGGGTGTGCTCGTCGGCGCGCCCGTCGCGAGCGACGCGCGCGCCGCAACGAGCGAGGGCGATCAACGCGCGCACCACGAACGCGACGCTGGCGGTGCGCAGCAGGAGCGCGATCAGGTCGAACGGGCCGGTGCTAAGCCGGGTGCGCAGCACGGCTGCCGCAATCACGAGCGCAGCCAACAGCGCGCTGGTGAGCGCGTGGACCGCGTCCCCCGCGAGGAAGCCGGGGGCCGTGCCGCGCACGCGCGAAACGCTGCGACTCCCCGAGCTGGCCTGGCCGTCGGCGTCCTTCTGCAACGAAGCGAGCCACGGGGGAGGGCTAGTCATGGCGCGTGCGTAGCGCATCGCGCGCGGCTGTGCTCTCGCGCTGCGGTGCACGCGTCCCCGGCGCGCAGGCAGCGCTGCGACGCGTCGCGATCGGAGAGCTCGCTGCTCAGCGCACACATACCCAGGCTGGCCGCGCAGAGCGCGCGAGCCGGATCCGGGTGGGAGCTTGTCCCAAACTGGCAGGAGTCGGCCCTCGTGAGTTCGGCTTGCGATCGAGGGAGCTGGGCCTCGTAGACCTGCAGCTGTCGAAACGCGACCTCGTGGTCGGTCGAGGCAAGTGGGCCTGACGCGCACCCGCTGAACGTAGAAACCCCGACAATTACAGCCTCGATGACCCCACTACGTGTGGCTGAGTACACAGAGTGTTGGTACGCCTGAACACGTGGTGCGTGTTTGTTCACTGATACCAATTCATCGTGCTAGGGTCGCCACCCAGGTAGACTGTTGTCGTAAGTCACCCGAGAGGTGGGCATGCCGCGCATCCACCATGCAACGCGCGAGATTCAGTTCAAGGTCGTGTACTACGGGCCCGGGATGAGCGGGAAGACCACGAACCTCGAACAGATCCACAAGAAGAGCAATCCCGCGCATCGCGGCAAGCTCGTGTCGCTCACTACGGAAAGCGAGCGCACCCTGTTCTTCGACCTGTTGCCCGTCGATCTGGGCAACTTCCGCGGCTACGCCGTGCGCCTGCACCTGTGCACGGTGCCGGGCCAGATCGCGCTCGACGAGACGCGACGCCTCGTGCTGCGCAATGTCGACGGCATCGTGTTCGTGGTCGACAGTCAGCCCGAGCGCCTGGACGCCAACGTGGCCAGCCTGCGCAACCTCGAGGCCAACTTGTTGCTGCAGGGCGATGACCCCAGCCGCATGCCGCTCGTCGTGCAGTACAACAAGCGCGACCTGTCCACGGCGCTGAGCCACGAGATGCTGCAGCAGGAGCTCGGCATCACCGACGAAGTGCGCCAGATCGAGGCCTGCGCAGTGCGCGGGCAGGGCGTGTTCGACACGTTCAAGGCGATCACCAAGGCGTGCATGGCGGTGGTCGGCGACCCGAAAAAGATGCCCGAAGGGCGCTCCATCTCGGCGCTTCCGGCGGCCAAACACGCGAGCATGTTCCCGCTCGCGGCGTCCGGTCCGGCCGACCGCAACGAGGTGCGCGACTACGCCGCAAGCCTGGGGCTCGAGATGCCAAAATCGCCGCGCTTGCCCAGGGTCGACGCGCTACCTTGATCGCGTATGAACGTCGTCCTGACCCCGACGGATGTGGCGGACGGGGTGTCGATGCTGTCGCTTCGCACGCCGACCCTACCGCCCGCGACGCACACCAACGCGTACCTCATCGGGACACGCGAGCTGGTGCTCGTCGAACCGGCTTCGCCGTACCCTGAAGAGATCGCGCAGGCGACGGCCTGGGTCGAGGGGCGCTTGGCCCAAGGGCACACGCTCCGGGCCGTGCTGCTCACGCATCACCACAGCGATCACATCGGCGGTGCCGAGGCCGTGCGCAGTCACTTTGGCGTGCCCATCTGGGCGCACGACCGCACGGCGGAGCGTCTCGCCAACAAGATCAAGATCGACCGCGTGCTCGACGACGGCGAGCGCATCGAGCTCGACGGTCCCGTGCCCATGTCACTCGAAGCGATCCACACGCCGGGGCATGCGCCAGGCCACCTCTGTTTTTACGAGCCGCAGAGTCGCT
This sequence comes from Pseudomonadota bacterium, assembly GCA_041179425.1. Classification (GTDB taxonomy): domain Bacteria; phylum Myxococcota_A; class Polyangia; order Polyangiales; family DASUME01; genus DASUME01. The sequence continues at coordinate 3,765 of JBEGTL010000614.1, forward strand.
CGCTGATCGCCGGCGACATGGTCGCGGGGGTGGGCACCATCTTGGTCGAAGCGGTCGACGGCGACATGCAGCTCTACCTCGCCTCGCTCGCCAAGATGGCCGAGCTCGACGCCGCTCGTCTGCTGCCAGCGCACGGGTTGCCGATCGAAGACCCAGCCGCTCGCCTCGCGTTCTACGTGCAGCACCGGCTCGGGCGCGAGGCGAAGGTGGTCGCCGCGCTCGGCACGTTTGCTGCGCCAGCCAGCCTCGACGAGCTGGTGCCCATCGCGTACGCAGACACCGCGAAGCAGGCCTGGCCGTTCGCGCGCATGGCGCTCGAGGCGCACCTCATCAAGCTCGCGCGCGAGGGCCGCGCGAGCCAGCACGGCGAGCGCTGGCTCGCGGCGTAGCGGCCCCATGTCGCCTGGTTCGTTCACTCGGACGCCGCAGGGTGCGCTTCGGCTCTTCGTGTTGGCGTTGGGGGTGGAGGCGTTCGTCTCGTGGCCGAGCGGCGCGTTGGCGTTCGCCGCGCTCGGCATGGTCGTGCCTCTGGCCAAAGAGCTGTTTTTTTCGTGGGTTCGTCTTTGGTGCGCTCGAGCCGCTCGGTGTGCGCACTGCGTTCGCCGGCGCACCCCTGCTGTTTGCGTCGGCGCACGTGCAGCAGCTCTGGGGCAACTGGGGCGCGCTGCTCTCGGTCACGCTTACCGGCGCCGCGCTCACCGCGCTGCGGGCATGGTCAGGCTCCACGCTCATCTCGGCGATCGCGCACTTGCTGTACAACCTCTCGCTCTGGACCGAGTCCTTCCGCGGCTGAGTAGACCTCTGTCCGATTGCTCCCTACCATCGCCCGATGCAACGCCATCGGGATGAGATACTCAGACTTGTGCTGGCCGCCATCGGGGCAAGCGCAGCGACCGTGGCTGGCGCGGGCTGCGGCGAGTCGGCCGACGCGCGAAGTCGCGAGCCCGACGCCAGGTCTCCGGACACGGACGGCGCGCCATCGAAAGGAGACGCCGGAGCGAGAGACTCCGGCCTGGACAGCGGACCGACGTCCAAGCGTGACAGCGCGGTCATGGACAGCGCTGTGTCCCGCGAGGGAGAGAGCTCGTTGAACGAGGCCGGCGTCAAGACGACCCGAGTGCCCACAATCCCGCCCGGCTGTCTGAGCTATCCCGTGGCGCTGCACACGAGCGCCGAACCTGCGGTGGTCGCCTCGAGCTGTTCGGCAGAGGCGGCGGCGGAGTATCAGGCCGACTACGCTTGTTTCG
>JBEGTL010000615.1:0-4997 GCA_041179425.1 Pseudomonadota bacterium
CGCATCGGGCGGCGTAGTGCTCGCGGCATCGGGCGCGGGCGCGGTGGCTGCGTCTGCCTCGTCCGCCTTGGGTGGGACGCTCACCGCTGCATCTCGCTCGCCCGGTCCCGGTGCAGCTGGCCCGGGCGCCGCATCTGCGGTCGGTCCATCGGAGACAGGCGGAACCGTGGGGGCACCGCTCGCGTCTTGCGTGAACGCCCCATCGAGCGTGACGGCACCGTCGAGCTTGGAGATGCCGATGCTGCTGTCTCCGCTCGGGCCGCCATCGCTCGCGGTGGCCGCGGCGGCGTCCGCCGTGGCCGTGGTGCGGACGGGGTAGCAGGTGTTGCCGACCTTTTCCTCGTTCTCGAAACACTTGACGTCGCTACAGGCGACTGCGCCGACGAGGGCGGTGGCGATGAAGGCTGATGGGGGGAAACGCATGGTCCTGGCCTCGGTGGCTACGTGCTCTTATCCGCCGCTGGGCCGCCAACGTTGCGAACAAAATGGGTCCCGCCGGCCTAGCCTCGTTGCGTCAGGCCGGCAAGCTCCCTCGACGACTGGTGCTGTGGCGCGGCTCGCCCCGGTGCGACGCGGCTCGGCACCTCTCCGTACAAATGGCACCGAGTGCCAAAAAAAGAGCCTGGGTGCCGTCACGCCGCCTGAATCAGAAGAAGTCCACGCGGCCGGCGTCGGCATCGACGTGGGCTTCGGCGCCCAAGAGCAGCGGGGTGTTGTCTGCCACGTGGCCGAATGGCGCGTTCGCGAGCACCGGCACGGCGAGCGAGCCGAGCCGCTCTTTGAGCACGCTCTCTGCCGTCACACCATCGGGGCCGGGCGTGCAGTCGGTGAACTGACCGAGCACCACCGCTCGCACACCATGAAAAAAACCTGACTGTTGGAGCGTGGTCAGCACGCGGTCGAGACGGTAAGGTCGCTCGCCTACGTCTTCGAGCACCAGCACCACGTCGTCGAGAGGCGGCATGTACGGGGTCCCGACCAGCGCCGCGAGGACCGTCAGGTTGCCTCCAAACAGTCGGCCGCGTGCACGCCCCGCGCGCACCCGGGTGAGACCGGTGAGCGGGGCGGGTGCTGCTCCCTCGAGCAGCTGAAACCAGGCTGCCTGCACGCTGGGCGCTGCGTCGGGTAAAGAACAGACCATCGGTCCGTGCACCGAACACAGGCCCGCGCGCGCCCACAACGCGTGCAACGCCGTGACATCGCTGAAGCCAACGAGCCACTTATTGGCCCGCGCGATCTCCGCTACCTCGAGCGACGGGAGGAGCCGCGTGGCCCCGTAACCGCCACGCGCAGGGACGATCGCGCCCACGTCTCGAGCAGCGAGGGCCTCGTTGAGGTCGTTCGTTCGCTCGGCGTCGTCACCCGCCAAAAAGCCGTGCTGCGCGAGCACCGAGCGCCCACGCCCCAGGCGGTAGCGCTTGGCCAGGAGCGAAGCGCCCGCTTCGAAGCGTGCGCGGTCGAACGGACTGGACGGGGCGATGAGCCGGACGTGCGCATGTTCAGCGAGCGGGGCAGGGCGCAGGAAGATCGACATGGGTCATGACGATCTTCGCATGCGCGCCCGCGCTCGTGCGAGTGCGCTTCCCAAGAAAGGAAGCGGACTTCAGCCCGGACCCGAGACGATCTTCTCGGGGCGCACACGCGACGATGCCGCGATGAAGTCGCGGTTCATGCGCGCGATGAACGCGATGCTGATCTCCTTGGGGCAGGCAGCCTCGCACTCGCGGTGGTTGGTGCACGAGCCGAAGCCCTCCTCGTCGTGCTTGGCGACCATCGCGAGCACGCGGCGGTCTTTCTGCGGCTGACCCTGCGGGAGCAGGTTGAGGTGGCCGAGCTTGGCACTGGTGAACAACGAAGCCGACGCGTTGGGGCAAGCCGCGACGCAGGCACCGCAGCCGATACAAGCCGCACCATCGAAGGCGAGGTCGGCGTCGGGCTTGGGGACGCGTATGCCGTTGGCTTCGGGCGCAGAGCCCGTACGCACGGAGATGAACCCGCCCGACGCGATGATGCGGTCGAGCGAGCCGCGGTTGATGACGAGGTCGCGCAAGATGGGGAACGCCTTGGCGCGGAAGGGCTCGACCCAGATCTCATCGCCGTCTTTGAACGTGCGCATGTGCAGCTGACAAGCGGTGGTGGCCGACTGCGGGCCGTGCGCGACGCCGTTGATCATCAGGCCGCACTGTCCGCAGATGCCCTCGCGGCAGTCGCTGTCGAACGCGACGGGCTCTTCGCCCTTGAGCGTAAGGCTCTCGTTCAAGATGTCGAGCATCTCGAGGAACGAGGCGTGGTCGCTCACCTTGACGTCGTAATGCACGAACCGGCCCTCGACCTGAGGACCTGCCTGGCGCCACACGTGGAGGTGGATATTCAGCTCGCTCACTTGTAACTCCGCTGGCTGGGCTTGACGTACTCGAACTCGAGCGGCTCTTTGTGCAGGACAGGCTCGAGCGGCCGCCCCTTCTCGTCGCCTCGGAATTCCCAGGCGGCGACGTACTGGAAGTTCTCGTCGTCACGCTTGGCTTCGCCGTCGGGCGTCTGACTCTCGACGCGGAAGTGACCACCGCAGCTCTCGCGTCGCTGGAGGGCGTCGCGCGCCATCAGCTCCCCCATCTCGAGGAAGTCGGCCACACGGCCTGCTTTCTCGAGGTTTTGGTTGAGCGCCTCGCCGCTGCCGAGGATGGTGACGTTCTGCCAGAACTCGTTGCGCAGCTCGGGGATGCGCGCGAGCAACTTGCGCAGGCCTTCGTCGGTGCGCGCCATGCCGCAGTACTCCCAGCACAGCTGACCGAGCTCGCGATGGAACGAGTCGGGCGTGCGCTTGCCCTTGATGGACAACATCGTCTGCAGACGTGCGTGCACGTCGGCCGCGGCGCGCTTGACCTCGGGGTGGCTCTCGTCGACCTTGGTGAGCTTGCCGTCGGCCGCCGAGCGGGCGATGAAGTCGGCCACCGTAGACGGCAGCACGAAGTAGCCGTCTGCCAGGCCCTGCATGAGCGCGCTCGCGCCGAGCCGGTTGGCGCCGTGGTCGCTGAAGTTGGCTTCGCCGCCGACGAACAGACCGGGGATGGTGCTCTGCAGGTTGTAGTCGACCCACAGCCCACCCATCGTGTAGTGGATGGCGGGGAAGATGCGCATCGGCGTGGTGTACGGGTCCTCGCCGGTGATGCGCTGGTACATCTCGAACAGGTTGCCGTAGCGCTCTTGGATCTTGGCGCGGCCGAGGCGTGCGATGGCGTCGCTGAAGTCGAGATACACGCCGAGACCCGTCGGTCCCACGCCACGACCTTCGTCGCAGACCTCTTTGGCGCTACGCGACGCGATGTCGCGCGGTACCAAGTTGCCGAAGCTCGGATACTTGCGCTCGAGGTAGTAGTCGCGGTCCGCGTCCGAGATCTCGTGGGGCGCCTTCTTGAGGTCTTCTTTCTTTTTGGGCACCCAGACGCGGCCGTCGTTGCGCAGCGACTCGCTCATCAGCGTGAGCTTGGACTGCCACTCGCCGGAGACCGGGATGCAGGTCGGGTGGATCTGCGTGTAACAAGGGTTGGCGAACAGAGCGCCCTTCTTGTGCGCGCGCCAAGCCGCCGTGACGTTGCAGCCCATGGCGTTGGTGGAGAGGAAAAAGACGTTGCCGTAGCCACCGGTGGCGAGCACCACCGCGTCGCCGAGCTGCGTCTCGACCTTGCCGGTCACCAGGTCGCGCGTGACGATGCCGCGCGCGACGCCGTCGACGACGATGACGTCGAGCATCTCGGTGCGCGGGTACATCTTCACGGTGCCCGCGTCGATCTGCTCTTCGAGGGCCTGGTAGGCGCCGATCAGCAGCTGCTGGCCGGTCTGGCCGCGCGCGTAGAACGTGCGTGAGACCTGTGCGCCACCGAACGAACGGTTGTCGAGCAGACCCGAGTACTCGCGTGCGAACGGCACGCCCTGCGCCGCGCACTGGTCGATGATGTTGACGCTGAGCTGCGCGAGTCGATAGACGTTGCTCTCGCGTGCGCGGAAGTCGCCACCTTTGACGGTGTCGTAGAACAGGCGGTAGATGCTGTCGCCGTCGTTCTGATAGTTCTTCGCGGCGTTGATGCCGCCCTGCGCGGCGATGCTGTGCGCGCGTCGTGGGCTGTCCTGGTAGCAGAAACACTTCACGTTGTAGCCGAGCTGGCCCATGGTCGCGGCGGCAGCGCCACCGGCCAGGCCCGAGCCCACCACGATCACCGTGTACTTGCGGCGGTTGGCCGGGTTCACAAGCTTCATGTCGAAGCGATGGCGGTCCCAGCGTGTCTCGATCGGCCCGCCTGGAGCGTTCGACTTAAGTTCGATACTCATGTTTGCGAACCTTCCTTATTCCGCGCGACCCGTGTCGGCGTCGTTGGCGCCCGTGTCTGGAGAGACCGGGAGCAGCACGCCCGTCTGCACGGAGATGGGGACGACGATGAAGCCGATGACGACCAGCGCCGAGCCCACCATGGCCGCGCGCTGCCGAAGCGTGTTGTACTTGGGATGGTCGAGGCCCACCGACTGCGTGAGGCTCCAGATGCCGTGGTACAGGTGCATGCCGAGGGCGCACATGCAGAGGATGTAAAAGCCCGCGAGTGCTGGCTTCTGGAAGCTGAGCACCAGATTGTTGTACGGGTTGTCCACGTCGAACGGCACGCCGTCGAGGGTCTCGGTGACGCCCCACGTGAAGTGCGCGAGGTGGTAGGTGATGAAGAGGAGCAGCAGCACGCCGCCGTAGCGCATGGTCAGCGCGGCATAGTTCGTGGCCAGATCTTTACGCTGGTAGTACGCCTTGGGCCGCGCCTCGTTGTTGCGGCTCCACAGCGTGAACGCGGCGTGCACGTGCAGGATGATGGAGGCAAGCAGGACCAAGCGGGTGCCCCAGAGCAGGCCCGCGGTGCTCTTCAGGAAGTGCGCGTACGCGTTGTAGGCTTCGGCGCCCTTGAACGTCAGCAGGTGGCCAGTCATGTGGCCCAGCACGAAGCCGAACCCGATCAGGC
>JBEGTL010000616.1:0-4996 GCA_041179425.1 Pseudomonadota bacterium
AGATGGAACGAGCCGGCGTCCGCGAAGAGCACCTCGACGAGTTTGCGCGCCGCGTCGCACGCACTGCCACGGCGGGCATCCGTCAGTGGCCAAACACCAAGTAGCCCCTACATCTGGTGTGCGTCACTCCGTGAACCTCACTAGATGTGGGCGCGAAATGTTGCAATTGGTGCCCTGGGATGATAGCCAGGGGTCTAGGGCGTAGGGTTCCGTGCGCCCACGATACGGAGGGGTCGCGCGATGAAGCTCAAGATGCTCGAGATTTGCGGCTTCAAGTCGTTCGTCGACAAGACGATCGTCCGCTTCGATCACGACATCACGGGCATCGTGGGGCCCAACGGCTGCGGCAAGTCCAACATCGTCGACGCGATCCGCTGGTCGATGGGCGAGCAGTCCGCCAAGCACCTGCGCGGCAAGAACATGGACGACGTCATCTTCAACGGCTCGGAGGTGCGCGGCCCGCACAGCTTTGCCGAGGTGACCATCACCTTCGACAACACCGACGGCGACTGCCCCATCGAGTACCGCGACTACGCCGAGCTCGCGGTCACGCGTCGCCTCACGCGCGACGGCGACAGCACGTACATGCTCAACAAGACGCCCGTGCGCTTGATGGACATCACTGCGCTGTTCCTCGGCACGGGCGTCGGCACCAAGGCCTACTCCATCATCGAGCAGGGCCGCATCGGCCTGATCGTCACGGCCAAACCCGAAGAGCGCCGGCACCTGATCGAAGAGGCCGCGGGCATCACCAAGTTCAAGGCCCACAAACAAAAGGCCGAGCGCAAGATGGACCAGACGCGGCAGAACCTGCTGCGCGTCAGCGACATCCTCGGCGAGCTCGAAAAGTCGCTCGCATCGCTCAAACGTCAGGCCCAGAAGGCCGAGCGCTACAAGGCGTACCGCGACGAGCAACGCGACCTCGAGCTGTGGCTGGCCAGTCACCGCTTCCTCGAGCTGTGCGCGCTGCGCTCGGCCGTGAAGGTCCAGCTCGAGGGTGCGCAGGCCGAGGGCGACGGGCTGCGCACAGGGCTCACCGCCATCGAAGCCGAGCTCGAGGCCGAGCGGCTCGACTTGGCGCGCGAAGAGCACGCCGTGCGCGAGGCCAGCGAGCGCTCCCACCAGCTGGAGAGCGCGGTGCGCCTGCTCGAGGCGCAGATCAAACACAACCTCGAGCGGCTCGCGGCACTGCGCAGCAGCGAGGCTGCGGCCGAACGCGAGCTGTCCGAGATTCGTGCGCAGCGCGACCGCTTCGAGGGCGAGCGCGACCACCTCGAGGAGGGGCTGGTCGACTTGGTCGAGCTGGCCGAGCAAGAGTCCGCGGTGCTCGAACGCGAGATCGAGCTCGGCGAACAAAAGAAGCGCAGCGCGTCCGAGGCAGATACCGCGATGAACCTCGCCCGCTCGCGCGTGTCCGAGGCCACCACGCGCATCGCGCGGGCCGAGGCGGTGTTGAGTCAGTTCGAGCGGCGTCGCAGCGAGGCGTTCGCACGGCTCGAGCGCCTGCGCAGTGAGCGCGAAGATCTCGAGATGCGCGTCGTCGACCTGGCCGAGGAGTCGCGCGAGCTGTCGGCGCGGCTGTCGGGCCTGCGCGGTGACAAGCAGACCAGCGTGTCGCGCAAAGCAGAGCTCGAGCAGAGCCTCGAAGACTTCAAGAAGAGCGTGCGCGAGAGCGAGCAGAAGAACGAGCAGGTGCGCACCGAGCTTAGCGAGCGCCGCTCGCGGATGCGCTCGCTCGAGCAGATTCAGCAACGCTTCGAGGGCGTGGGCGCCGGTGTGCGCGCGCTGATGCAGCGTGCGCAGAGTGATGCCTCGCTGGGTGTGCTGGGCATGCTCGCCGATCGCCTCGACTGTCCGTCTGCGTACACGCAGGCGCTCGCCGGTGCGCTGGGTGATCGCCTGCAGTACGTGGTGGTGCAAGACGAAGAAGCGGGCCTGCGCGCAGTCACCTGGCTGCGCGAACAGAAAAAGGGTCGCGCCACCACCATCCCGCAGCGGCCGTCCCCGCGCTCCGTACCGCGCGTCGAGGTCACTGGACTCGAAGGCGTGATCGGACGGCTCTCGGAGCTGGTGCGCGCGAGCGACGAAGATCGCACCTTGGCCGAAAACATGCTCGGCGAGTTCGTGGTGGTCGAAGACGTGGCGAGTGCGCGGCGTATCCGTTCTGGCCTGGCCGGTGAGTACACCCTGGTGACTCGTCAGGGCGAGGTGCTGGGTGCCGACGGTCGCCACACCGGCGGCAGCGGCGAAGACGCCGGCGCGCACATGCTCGAGGTCAAGCGCGAGATTCGTGAGCTGTCGCCGCTGGTGAACAAGCTCGAGGCAGAGCAGGTCGCGTGTCAGACCAAGCTGTCCGATCTGCGCACCGGCATCGCGCGCGCGCAGGCCGAGCTCGATGCGGCCCGCAGCGAGGGCCACGACGCCGAGCTCGCCATCGTGCGCGCCGAAAAAGACCTCAAACGCGCCGAAGAAGAGCTTGCTCGTGCGCGCGATCGTGTCGAGCAGCTGGTGTTCGAGAGCGACGACCTGTCGTCGAGCTTGGCCGAGGCTTCGCAAGAAGAACACGAGTCGCGTGACGAGATCCAAGGTGCGCGCGAAACCAAGGCCGCAGCCGAGGCGGACTTCGTGGGCTTCGAGCAGGTCAGTCGTGAGCGGCGCTCGGCCGTCGAGCGACAGAACGCCGTCATCACCGAGATCCGCGTGCGCGCCGCCGAGGCACGCCAGCGCGTGCAGAGCGACCGCACGGCGCTCGACCGCGTCGAGCGAGGCCTCGCCGATCTCGCGCTTCGGCTCACGCGTGTCGAGAGCGAGCTGGTCAGCAACGTCGAACATCAAGGGCAGACTGCGGCCCAGGTCATGCTCGACCGCGAGGCGCTCGGCGACGCTGTCACCGATGCCAAGCAGGCCGAGGGAGAGCTGGCGACCGCGCGCGCGCGCTACGAAGCGCACAAGCTGCAGCTGAGCGGTCGCGAGCAGACCATCAAAGAGCTGCGTACGCGTATCGACAAGGCGGGCAAAGCGGCGGGTGAGTTCGCGCTCAAGGAGCGTGAGCTCACGTTGGGTGTCGCGCGGCTGGTCGAACAGATCGACGAGCGTCATCGCCTCGACCTGCGCACCCACCTCACCGACTACCACGACCGCGAGCTACCCGACGACACGGTCGGCGAGCGTGCCAAGGAGCTCGAGCGTCTGCTCGAGCGCATGGGGCCCATCAACCTGACGGCCATCGACGAGTTCGACGAGCAGAGCAAGCGCTACGACTACCTGATCGCGCAGAAGACCGATCTCGTCACGGCGCTCGAGCAGCTCGAGACGGCCATCAAACAAATGAACCGCGAGAGCAAGAAGCTGTTCCGCGACACCTTCGAGTCGGTGGCGGCGCGCTTCTCCCAAATCTTCCCCAAGATGTTCGGCGGTGGCGAAGCCAAGCTGCGGCTCACCAACCCGGAGGACATGCTGGAGACGGGCGTGGAGATCCTCGCGCAGCCGCCGGGCAAGCGCCTCGGCGCGATGGAGCTGATGAGTGGCGGTGAGAAGGCGCTGACGGCGGTCTCGCTGATCTTCGCCTTGTTCCAGCACAAGCCGAGCCCGTTCTGTCTGCTCGACGAGGTCGATGCGCCGCTCGACGAGGCCAACATCGGTCGCTTCGCGGAGGCCGTGCGTTCGATGACGCACCACTCGCAGTTCATCGTGATCACGCACTCGAAGCGCACGATGGAGATCGCCGACGTGCTGTACGGCGTGACCATGGAGAAGCCTGGCATCTCCACTCTCGTCAGCGTGGAGCTGCGTCAGGGGTCTCAGAAGCGTGCTGCCGACGGTCGCCAGTCTGCTGTTGCCTGACTTCTGACTCCGCTCGTTTCGCGAGCTGCGCTCCGTTTGGCGCAGCACTCTCCGGGCGGCCGCACCTCGAAGGCGAAATGGCTCTCGTGGCTTGCACGAGGTAGCCGCTCGGTGTTTGGCGCTCGCGGTGTTCGACAGACGTGCGCTGGTGCGTGCTTTCCGTCTCGCGCAGCGGAGCGGCGCAGAGTGGCACTGGTGCGCTGTCAAAACTGTTTGGCTTTGTGGCGGCATTCTTCTTGCTGCTGCTTCGATTGCTCGTGCCTGTGTGTGCGCGCGTGCCGCGTCGAAGCCTCTCTGCTGATGCCGCTGCGTCTGCTCTGCCGAGGACCTCGAAAGGATACTCCCCATGGATATGAGACATTGTCTGGCCATACTTGCCATCCTGGTCGGCTGCGGCGATGACGAGCCGACCTTCACAACGCGGAACGATCGAGGACAGCGGTACCGCTCGGAACGACGCAGGTGTGGAGTGCTGCATCCCATCGCCGGCTCCGGCGTGTTGTATGGCCTTCGGGGGAGCCAAGAGTCACCTCGGCACCTGCGGCAGGGTGTGCGACGGAATGCCCGGCCCGAGCGATCCAGCTTGGCGCCTGGTAAACGACGCGTTCGGCTGTGCAACCTGGAGCTCGAAGGGCTCCACCGGCGCCTGCTGCGGCTCCCCGCCGCCACCGCCAGACGCAAGCACACCCCACGACTTCATGTGTTATCCGGACCCGGTGCAGACCTCCAGCTGACCGACGCGGAAGGGCCGCAGAAAGAGGCATGGGGACGGATCTCGGTTTCTCCAGCAAGAGGCATGGGGACAAGAGGCATGGGGACGGATCTCGGTTTCTCGGTTTTGGCCTCTTCGGCATGGGGCGCAGAGGGCAGGGGACGGATCTCGGTTTCTCGGTTTCGGCCTCTTTGGCCAGGGGCGCGATGCGAACGAGGACCGCGACCGGGCAATGGGGACGGATCTCGGTTTCTCGGTTTCGGCCTCTTTGGCCAGGGGCGCGATGCGAACGAGGACCGGACGGTGCTCCGATCGTAACCGTTCACGCCCCCTAAAAGTCTGATCATTTCGCGGGCCACGAAGTTCACGATCGACAGAGGATCGCGATCATGATCTACCTTCGGTGTGCAGCCAGCCACCGAGGTCGACCAGCTTCGCGCG
>JBEGTL010000617.1:0-4995 GCA_041179425.1 Pseudomonadota bacterium
CGACGACGGCGTCTGGTTCGAGCTGTTCAACGAACCTTACAGTCGCAAAGCAGACAAACCGTTCCCCCACGAAGGCAGCAACGACGAAGAAAAGGACTACCCGTGGGACCTGTGGAGCGAGTACATGCACACGCAGATCAAGGCCATCCGCGACGAGGCGTCTGCGAGCAACATCGTCTTGGTGAACGGCCTCGACTGGGGCTACGACTTTGGTCCGGAGTACGGTCCCATCGCGTTCCCCGACAAGTTCATGCCGTGGCGCACCACCTACCCCAACGTCGCGTACGCGTTTCACCCGTATCAGCACGGCTCGTGCTGCGGTGAGATCGGCGCGGCCGGCACCGACCTGAGTGCCACCGACCCCTACGAGTCGGGCTTCTGCAGCTACTACAAAGACGGCACCGACTACGGCGCGGCCAGCGGCGCACCGCTCCCCGGCGGCAAGTCGTGCAGCAACCACGGCTACGCGGCGACGCAGGACAAAAAGATGCCGCCGTGCACGTGGGTCTCCACCGCGTACAACCCCAAGACCAAGCAGAGCGGGCTGTGCGCCGGCGATCGCACGCTGTGCGGCGACAACAACAAAGCGGCGTGTGAGGCTGTCGATCGCGCCTCGCCCGAGGCAGGAGGCTGGTCCAAGTACGCGTTGCCCATCACGCAGTACGGTCCGCTGGTCGCCACCGAGTTCGGCACCTTCGACTGCAGCTCGGGCTACATCAAGACCTTACTCGCGTACATGGACGAGTACGGCATCTCGTACACGGCGTGGGCGCTGTGGCCACAGAACAGCGGCGGACCCGAAGGCCTGGGCTCGTGCGGCTATCCCTCGGTGATCAAGCCCGCGGCCGACCCGGGCGACTTCCACGCCTGCATCGACCCCGGCGCTTGCTCGTCCCTGCTCGAGCCCCAACCGTGGGCAGGCAAGGCCACGTTCGACGACCTGACGAGTCACTGAGTCACGGCAGACGGCTACGGCATCGAGAACCGCACCAGGAACTCGCCCATGACGTCGACGACGCCAAGGAGGATCGCGTCCCTTGCGGCGCGCACCGGATTGCGGCTCATCACAAAGGTCTAGCTGGCGCGTCGATCGACTCTACTACTCATCGAAGTCAGTCCATTCCATGTCGGCGTCACAGCGTTCGCTGGCTGACCCAATCCGCGCCCCACTCCGCAGCACGGCGTCGCGCCCGACAACGGGGCCGCGTTGCGGGGGTGCGCGGGGAGCTGGTAGAACTGGGCATGCTGCGCTTCTGCTCTCGGGGTGTACCCATCGCTCAGGTTCGTGCGTGTCTGCCTTGGGTCTTTGCGCTCGCACTCCCTGCGTGCCTGCAAGAGCCCCCGCCCGACCTTACCCTTCCCGACGCGGGCCGACGCAGAGACGCCGCCGTCAGCCAGGCCAGTGGGGATGCAGGCTCGAGCGCGCGCCTCGACGCAGGAGTCGACGCCGCTCGCGCCAAGGGCACCCCGACGACACCAGCCGAGCCGTAGTCCCGACCCGGCTACCGAAATGGAGCCGGGTCGGGCTCTTACTTCGAGCCCTTGTACACGCGCACGTAGTCTGCTTGCAGACGGATGGGGAACTTGGCGTCGTCCACTCCGTAGCGCCCGGCCCAGCCGCCGCCGATCGCTAGGTTGAGCAGCACGTGTGCCGGGGGCGCGTCGTGACCGTCGTCGTCGACCCAATGGTAGTTCTCGCACACGGTCTTGTAGCCATCGACAAAGTAGCAGATGGAGTCGGCCGACCATTTGACGGCGACCTCGATCCACTTGTCGCGCTGCGAGCTGGTTGCGGTGTAGTTGGACCAGCGCGAGTCGTACTCGGGCGAGACGAAGGTGTACTCAGACTCGCCGCTCTTGGTCTGCTTGCCCTTCACGATGGCGGCCTGATGCAGCATCTCGGCCCGGTCGTCCTTGTCGTTGAGGGCGGCGTCGATGATGTCGATCTCCGGCGGCCAGGTGGTGCTCCCATCAGACTTGCGATCGGAGTTGAGCCAGAACGCAGGCCACGACCCCTTGACCGACGGCAGCTTGAGGCGCGCGGTGATGTAGTAGCTGGTCGACGCATCGGGGCGGAACACCTTTTTGCTACGCAGCATGGCCGACTCGTACTTGGCGTAGTCGTCGTCACGCGTCTTGGTGGCCCACAGCGTCAGCACGCCGTCGTGCAGCTCGTGCATCTTTTTTTTGTCGCGGTTGGTGTCGACGTAACGCTGCTGCTCGTCGTTCAAGAAGTCGAGCGTGCCATCGCCCCCACGCTGGCACTCGGCATCGGGCACCTGCAGCGCGGGCCCACCTCCGTAGACGTAGCGTGTGCACCACTTGCCGCGGTCTAGCTCGCTCGCCTCGAACTCATCGCTGAACAGAAGCGTGTAGCCGTCAGGGTGATGATCTCCCGCCGCGGACCCAGCCGCAGGAATCTCCGCACGCGGCGTGCTCTCCGATTTTTTGTTGTCGACCGTCAGCTTCAGCACGCCTGCATCGGCCTCGCCCTTGAACTCGGTGCCCGGTGCGCTGTCCCACGCGTGCGCGCTCAGCTCGACAGGGCCGTTGGACCACGACCGCGTGTCGACCTCCGCACGCGCCGACTTTCCGTCGCTGGCCACTGTCGCACGCACCACCATCTTCCCGTCACGGAACACCTCGACGTTGACCAGACCTTCGCCACGCAGCGTCAGAGCGACCTTGTCGGAGACCGGTGCGGACGGCGGGTTGCTCCACGACAAGCTGATCTTTGGTGCGGCGCTGGCTGCGGCGAGCTCCTGCTCATCGTCCGCGTAGCCCTCGGCAGGCGCACCGCAGCCCTTGAGACCGGCAGTCAGAGAGGCCGCGAGCAGAAGAGGCAAGAGGCCTGCTCGCGATGCCAGATCGTGGCCGAGACTGAACACACTTCGCGTCGTCATAGATCCTCTGCAGCTTGGAGTAAAAGACTCGCGCCTCGCGCGCGCGCAATGCGGAAAGGGAGGCGCTACTTGGTGTGCCAGCCAGCGATGTCGAACAGCGGATAGCGCGGCCTGCCACCGTCGCAGTGCAGCGAGATGGTGGTGGCCTCGTACGGGTTGACGCTGCGGGGGCCGGAGCGGACCACGTCCGCCTGCTTCTTGCCCGGGCAGCTCGCACTGATGCTGTAGTTGATCTCGAGTACGCTCGTCGTCAGGTTCCTGAACGTGCCGATCAGCGTGTTGCCGTCTTTGCCCAGCTCCAACGTGGTCGTGGAGCCGTCGTCACCCATCAGCTCCGTCGGGAAGTTGGAGTGGTAGTAACGCCCCTGCCCTGGCGATCCAGGGTTGGGGTTGTGGTAGGCGTTGCTGACCGAAGCGGACACGAACGAGGTCACCAAGAGGACGGCGGTCTGCGGCTTCGAGCCGCCCGGGCAGCGCGCCTCGATGAGTAAGCCGCTCGACGGCACCTCGCGCGTCATGTTGTCGGTGCCGCCGCGCTGCTGGTTGGTGCACTCGACCGAGATACTCAGCCCCTGCAATGTGAGCGGCAGCCTCGAGTCGTTGCCAATCAGTGCGAACGCGCCGTTGGGTGTGAGGCTCGTGCTCAGGCTGACGCCTTGCTGCAGGTACAAGAACTCGGGCTGGTTGTTCAGCGTCTTGTCGTACAGGTGCACGAGCGTGGGAAATGGCGCGCCAGACTTGAGCGCCTCCTCCGCTCCATCTTGGTCCTCGGCCAAAGGCTCTTGTTCGCCAGCATCCGCGCACGCCGCGAGCAACGACAGCGCGATGAGTGAAACGCAAAAGGTCTTCATGTCTCGGCCCTCCTGCCCTGGACAGTGCGCGCCGCGAGACAATCCGTGCGTCGCAGCGCGGCCACTCACCCCACACGACAGTCAGATCAAGACGAGCGGCGCGCACGTGCTGACGCCGGCGCCGACGATGCCGCGGCCCGTGTCGGCGATCACCACGCGCTGCTCGAACGTCTTGCCGTCCACGCGGTAGACCTTGGTGAACGGCGTCCCCGTCGTGCGCATGAAGAGCCAAAAGTCGCCGCCCCAAAAAGCGATGGCCCAAGCGGTCGAGCCACCTCCGCCAATCGACGTGAGCGAGTGCGTCTCGAGTGTGCCTCCCGTGGCGGGGTCGATGCGGCTGAGGCGGGGCGGCGTGTCCTGCGCGTAGAACGCCCACAGCTTGCCGTCGCCGGTGCCGGTGAGCTCGGGGATGGCGCCGTCGAGCGAGCCGATGCGGGTGGTGCTGAGGCTCGACGGGTCGATCGCGCCGAGCGCAGTCTGAAAGTCGAACGACAGGTCGAGCGCTCGGTTGCCCGCGATGAACAGCTGATCGCGCTCGGGGTCGCCATCGAGCGCAACGAAGCCCATGCCGAAGATGGAGAATCCACCTGCCCCGGGCGCTCGCGCGACGGGCTTACACGACGCGTCGGTGGTGGATGCGCCGTACACCTGCCCGGAGTTGTAGCCAACCCACGCCATCCCATCGCGATCGACCGACATCGAGAACGGCGTGCTCGCTGCGTCACACGTAAGCGTGCCGATGTCGTCGAACTCGAGCGTGTCCGGATGGAAGCTCGAGAGCTTGCCGTCTTCGTCGACTACGTAGACCAGCGTCGCCGCGCTGCTGCAGTCGTCACTGGCCACGGCAGCAGGTTTGCCCGCGTCGACCGAGCGCGGGCGCGAGGCATCGGTCTTGGTGGTGGCGTTGGGCGTCTCGTCGTCGGGCGCGCCCGCGTCGACCCGCCCCCTGCCGGCATCGGACCGCGGAGACTCGGGCTCCGCACCGACGACCGTACGCTGGGCACTCTCGCCACAACCAAGGGCGAACAACAAGACGAGGGGGAGCGAGTCGCTCGCGTTCATGGCCAGTTCTCGCAGGGCAAGTGAGCGCGTTAGGTAATACGGGAGACCAAATGAGGAAACGAACTCACGTGGTACGTCGCGCTCGCGGCTCTCGTCAAGGTCGGCGTCCGCAGTGCACGGTCACCCCAATTGCGGCGCGCGAGCGTACTCGGTGTCCACCCTCGAGCAATTGGGGTGAC
>JBEGTL010000618.1:0-4974 GCA_041179425.1 Pseudomonadota bacterium
ACATGATCAAATACTGCGAGGCTCACGGCGCCTCTATAGCACCCCTGTCAGCCTCCGACCCGCCCGCGTTTTAGAGCATCCAGGGGTCGAGTAGGTAGGTGCGCATGAGCGAGCGGAACTCTCGCTGGGCGACCTCGAGCGAGCAGCCGAGCGAGTCGAACTCCCCGTCTGCGATGCCGTCGCACACGCGCTCGAACATCATGGCGTGTACGGCGTCGTTCTCGAGCGTGCGCGTGGGCTGCTGGCCCATCCGCATCCGCAGCATGCTCATCTTCTCGAGCTGCTCACGGCGCAGCGCCTGCGTCAGCTCGCGCAGCTCCTCGTCGTAGGTGACGAGCGCGCGCAGGTTGCCTCGGAACACGCGCCAGCGACGGTGGTGCTCGATGAGCGCGTCGGCAGCGCGGTCGATACTCTCGGCCGGCGTCTGCCCGGGCACGATGGTCGACTCGATGTTGGCCCACTCTTCGGCGACCCACTCTCGGTACGCGGCGATGAAGATCTCGCGCTTATCCTTGAAGTGCCGATAGAAGGTGCCCGTGGAGTAACCCGCCTCTTTGGCGATGGCGTTGGTGTCGGCTTCCCAATAGGGCACACGGTTGAAGATGTGCGCGGCCGTGAGGATGAGGCGCGCCCGCGTCTGCTCGGGCTGCCCGCGGCGAGGTCGCGGCCCGGCGCTGGAGCCAGGGCCGGGCGCCACTGAGCCGGCCCAAAACGTCTCGGCGTCGCCGGTCTGCTCGGTCGAAACGAGGGAGCCGTCGGTGTGCGAGCCGAGCCCCGAACCAAGTGGCTCGTCTGTGCGCGCAAGGACGCTGGCGTGCAGACCGCTGGCGTCGTCCCAGCTGGGCTGGGGGCTGGCACTTGCCTCGCTCTGCTTGTTCGGACCTTGCACCATGCTCACTCGTGGGTCGAGACGCGGAAGCTGCCCGCGCGCGAGCGGAGAACCGAAGCCCGCAGTTCCGCGTGCAGACGGAACGTGTTGCGGCGGCAGAGCCCGTGCCGGGAAGCTAACCGAGAATGGGTGCGCGTGCACGGGCGGTTGGTCACGCGATCCGTCGGTAAAAGATCAGCAGGTCGTCGCCCTCGGCGTAGAAATCGCGCAGCCGACCGTCGATGGAGAAGTTGAGCCGCTCGTAAAAGCCGCCCGTCGCGGCGTAGCTCTCCTTGGACGACGTCTCGATGCGCACCTGGCGAGCCCCACGCGGCAGCGCGCGCTCGACGAAGGCGGCGTACAGCTGTCGCCCGATGCCCTTGCCTTGTGCCGCTGGATCGACCGCAATCCAGTACAGATCCCAGGTGGCTTCGGTCATCGGGGTGGGGCCGACGCAGATGTAGCCGACCACCGCGCCCTCGCCGCGGGTCGCCTGACCGGGCGCCTGTTCGGAGTCGACGGCGACCAGACACTCGTAGCCGCTGGCAGCAGCGTCGTGAAGCGATGCGTCGACCAGCTCGAGCGCCACGCTCACCTCGTCGGGCGCAAACTGCTCGATGCGACTCAGCATGCGCAAAAGCCCCGGCCGGTCGTCAGACGTAATCTCTCTCACCGTGACGGTCATGCCTTCTCCTGGTGTGCGTGGGCGAGGATGCTGCCGATCAGCGCTCGATAGTCGAGCCCCACACTCGCCGCAGCGATGGCCAAGCCCGCCTCGGGATGGAGGTCGTTGTTGGGGTTGACGTCGATGACACAGGGCTGGTCGTGTACGTCGAGGCGCATGTCGACGCGACCGTACCCGCTGCCGCCAAGCGCCAAGAACGCACTGCGCGCCACGCGCTCGACCTCGGCGTAGAGCGGTGCGTCGAGCACTGCCGGCACCGACTTGGTGACGTACTCCGGACTCTCCGGGTTCCACTTGCTGTCGTAGGTGACGAAGCGCGGCAGCCCCTCGGCGAGCGCGGAGAAGTCGATCTCCGTCGGGACGACGTGCCCGTGCGACGGCTCGGGAAAGAGCGACACGTTGACCTCCTTGCCGGGCAGGTACTCCTCCACCAAGAACGGCCCCGGCAGGTGCGCCGCGAGCCGCGCTACGCGTGCACTGAGCGCCGCCGCATCGACGCACACCGAGTCCGCGTCGACACCGATCGAACCGTCGACGCGCGCGGGCTTGACGAAGCACGGAAAGGGCACGTTGCGCAGCCTGCGCAGAGTCAGCTCGCTCGCCGTGTTCACCACCGCGCCACGCGCCACGCGCACGCCTGCGCTCATCAACACGCGGCGTGCGCGGTCCTTTGCGCGACACAGCCGCAGCGGCAGCGCACCGTTGCCCGTGTAACGAATCTGCTGCTTGCTGAGCAGCAGAGGGACCTGCCACTCGCGCCCGTAGTCGTTGTCGATGGACTCGACCAGGTTGAACACCGTACTGACGCCGCGCCGGCGGAGCTTGTCGGCGAGACCGTCGAGCGAGCTCTTGATGGCCAGCTGCTCGACCTCGACCCCCAAGCTCTCGAGAGCTTCGCGCACTGCGCGGGCCGTGTCGAGCACGGCGGCGTCGGCCTCGAAGCCGCGCGGCGCGTCGCTCATCAGCTCGTTCGCACGAGACTCGAAGTCAGTGTTGACCAGAACGACAGTCTTTGCAGGCAGCATTAGATCGGACGATATACGGGACGACACGCTACGCCGCGAGCGACCCGAGCTCGCACGGCTTCATTCGGTCGCCACCGGCGGGTTGGGAGAGATGATGATGATGCCGCCGCACGTCTTGACGCCACCGCAGTCGGAGTCCCTGCAGTTGAGCGTCCCGTCGCAGTCGTTGTCGTAGGCGTCACCGCACAGACCCGCCTCGCTGGTGGTCAGCTCGACGCGGTTCTTTTTGAGGTAGGCGACACAGCAGTCGTAGGTGCCGCTGCACTGTGGATCGGCGCAGTCGATCTGACCGTCGCAGTCGTCGTCACGGAGGTTCTGGCAGAGCTTCTCGGTGCTCTCGCCACCGACGACCGGCCGGCAGCAGGCCGCGTCGAGCGCGCAGTCCGGGTCGGCGCAGTCGAGGCCCTGCGCGTCGCAGTCGTTGTTGACGCCGTCGGCGCACGAGGTCTCCGTGCGCTCTTGGCCCATCGTCGCCGTGCAGCACTCGAGCGCACTGCGGCAGTCTTGGTCCAGACAATCGGACTGGCCATCGCAGTCGTTGTCGAGCGTGTCCTTGCACGTCGGGCCGCTCTCCACGCCCACCGACCCCGCGTCGCTGCTGATGCGGCAGTCGGGGTCGGCGCAGTCGGCACCGGCGGGGTCACAGTCGTTGTTGAGCCCGTCCGTGCACTGTGCGCCCGTCTCGCTGGTCGCGTTCATCGGCGTCTTGGTGCAGCACCCCGCGGAGAAGGCGCAGGCCGTCTCTTCGCAGTCGGTGAGGTGGTCGCAGTCGTTGTCCTTGAGGTCGATGCACGACGCCGGCAGCGTCGCGTCTTCGGGCGTGGTCGGACCGCACTTGCACACGTACAGGCCCGCGCACGCGCTCTCCGCGCAGTCGAGCGTGCCGTCGCAGTCGTTTCTCGTTCGCTTTTTCGGGCGAAGCACGCGGCTCTTCGTCGCGCGTACGGACCGCCGGCGCAGGCGTGCCTGAGCGCGGATTGCCCACGGGCGCGGCTTGCCCGTGCACCTCCGCCACACCTAGCGACCACGACCCGATGCTCAGCAGCACGGCTGCCAGACGCAGACAAACCACACGATGCATGCACTCCCCCCGGAGGACGTCGTCGGCAGCGTATCACCAGTCGCCAGCACGACGCGACGTTGCAGCGATCGACGCTTGTAAGCAAAGTCCGATACCCATACAGTCGCGACCGTCCGCGAGGGTTTCGTGACACTTGGCGTCCGGTCTTTTTCGCTTATCTACACATGGTCGATCGTCGCGCTGATCTGCGCAGCGACTACCCTTTCATCTCCCAGCACTGTCCAGGCAGGCGGTGTTTATCTGACACCGCTGGGTGCCGAGCCCGCCGCGCGCGGCGGTGCACGTGTGGCAGGCGTCAGCGACCCGCACGCGCTCTGGTACAACCCGGCTGGCCTGGCCTACAGCAAGCGCCAGCTCGTGGTCGATCTGAACATGCCCATCGCGCGGGCTTCGTTCACGCGCTTCATGCCCGACGGCACCAGCGACGTCACCGCGAACGCAAAGGCCACTGTTCTGCCTACGCCGGTCATCGCCTACAGCGACGACTTCGGGCTGCGTCGCTGGGGGTTCGGGGTGGGCATCATCGTACCGCCCGCGTACGCGCTGTCCTGGCCCAACGAGGTGAACGGCGGCCCGGCCCCGCAGCGCTACTCCATCCTCAACACCAACGGCTCGGCCATCGGCAGCCTCGCGCTCGCTGCCGCGTACCGTCCGCTCGACCGCCTGTCGCTAGGCGCCGCCCTCTACATCACCAGCGCACAGGTCGCCGGAAAGGTCGCCATCAGCGCCTGCGACTACGCGTTCTGTTCGCAGCCCGAGGCGCCCGAGTGGGAGGGCCGCACCAGCTTCTTGCTCGGGCCCGTCGTTACAGCCAGCGCCATCTTCGGCGCACGCTGGGACTTCGACCACGTGCGTATCGGTGGCTCCGTGCAGCTGCGCACCAAGCTCGCGGGCGACGCGCAGGTCAAGATCGCCCTCCCCGACCAGTCTATCTTCGACGGCGTCACGCTCCAGAACGCAAAAGGCGGCGACGACCTGCACGCCAAGATGTCGCTCACTCTGCCCACCATCATCCGGCTCGGCGTAGAAGGTGACCTCGACCCCAACACCAAGGTCGAGCTGGGCGGCACCTGGGAGAACTGGGCCGTGCAGCGCAACATCGCGGTGCGCCCGATCGGCGTGGTCGCGCGCGACGTACCCGGCGTCGGCGATGTGCGCGCCGAGTCAGTCTCGCTCGCGACCAACATGCGCGCGACCTGGGCACTCAACCTGGGCGGCACCCACGACTTCAGTCGCTACCTGCACGGCCGCAAGCTGTTCGGCCATGCCGGCTTCATGTTCGAGTCCAGCAGCCTCGCGCCGCGCGACCTCAGAG
>JBEGTL010000619.1:0-4972 GCA_041179425.1 Pseudomonadota bacterium
GACGGCAAATTCGGGGTGCGGAGGGCCGATCAAAAAAAAGATCGTGGGGGCCCGCTGTGCACAACCGTGGGGACAACCCCTGTGCAGAGACTGGGGTCAAACGAGCCACAAGTTATCCAGTGCGCTGTCCACTCCGTCGGAGGGGACGAAGCTCTCGCGTTCTCACCGCGTTACGGCCCGTTGTCCCCAATCCACAGGCGTTAAGACGGAGACGGAATTTAAATTCACTCCTCGTATCCGTCTCGAAGCGTCCTGTGGACAACGTGGCGGTCCCGCGCTTTGTGCAAGCCGGTCGTATAAACCCTTGCGAATCAGTGCTAAGACCACGGCTCGCCGACGATAGGGGTGGGTCCGGATGGAGCTCAGCATCAGCAAAAAAGACTTCCTGCGGGGTCTTGCCAGAACGCATGCCGTGGCCGATCGCAAGAGCTCCATGCCGATCCTGTCCAACGTGCTGCTGTCAGCCGACGACTCGGGCTTGTTGCGTTTTGCGGCGACGGATCTCTACCTGGCGGTCAGCGCCAGCGCCGAGGCAAACATCAAGCGCAGCGGCACCGTTGCGTTGTCCGCCCGGACGCTGTTCGACATCGTGAAAAACTTGCCCGAGGGCGAGGTCAAGCTCGCGGTCGACAAACAAAACGCGGTGCTGCTGCGCTCCGGCAAAATCAAATTCCGCATCCCGGGCATGCCTGGCGAAGACTTCCCGCCGCTGCCCAGCGCAGGGGAGGGCGCGTTTTCTGAGCTCGACGCGGGTCTGCTCACCCAGCTGATCGGTCTCACGCAGTACTCCATGTCGAGCGACGACACGCGCCCGCACCTGGCGGGCACGCTGTTCGAGTGCGACGGCGGCACGGTCCGCATGGTCACCACCGACGGCCACCGCCTGTCC
Organism: Pseudomonadota bacterium; assembly: GCA_041179425.1. Lineage (GTDB taxonomy): Bacteria > Myxococcota_A > Polyangia > Polyangiales > DASUME01 > DASUME01. Next base: position 890 of record JBEGTL010000619.1, read on the forward strand.
AAGGCCGAGGGCGCGTACCACGGCGACCACAAGTTCAGCATTTTGGTGCCGCAAAAGGGTATCGGCGAGCTCAAGCGCCTGCTCGAAGACGCCAAGAGCGAGCGACGTGTTCCGGTTCGCGAGAAGGGCGCCGAGCGCGGCGAGCTCAGCCCCGACGAGCCGGCCACCATCGGCATCGCTACGGTCGGCGGCAACGCGTTCTTTCGCGGACAAGACGTGCAGCTCAGCGTCAAGCTCGCCGACGAGCAATTCCCGCCCTACGCCAAGGTCATCCCGCAGTCGCACTCTCGCCGTGTGGTCGCCTCGCGCGAGCTTCTCGTCGACTCTCTGCGTCGCATCAGCCTCGTGGCCAGCGACAAGAGCGGCGGCGTGCGCCTCGCGCTCGAGCCCGGCAAGCTCGAGATCATCAGCGAGAATCCCGACATCGGCGAAGGCAGCGAAGAGCTCGACGTCGACTTCGTGGGCGAGAAGGTCGCCATCGGGTTCAACGCTCGTTACCTGCTCGAGGCGCTCTCTTCCATGCCCGACGACGAGGTCGTGCTCGAGCTGGGTGGCGAGCTCGACCCGGGCGTCATCAAGCCGCTCAGCGACTCGCGCTTCGTGGGCGTCATCATGCCCATGCGCATCTGACGTCCGAGCCGGCGTTCTGGGCCCTCAATGAGCGACCGTGAGTATGTCGGCATGGAGCCGCTGCACATCGCGAGCCTCACGCTCGAGGGGTTTCGCAACCTGGTGTCGCTCACGCTCGAACCCGGTCCCCGCTTCAACGTGCTGTTCGGCGACAATGGTGCCGGCAAGAGCAGCGTCCTCGAGGCGATAGGCTACCTGGCCTCGTTGCGCAGCTTTCGGCAAGCGCGCAAAGACGACATGATCGCGCTCGACGCTTCGCGCACACACCTCCGGGCGCGCATCGAGAGCACACCGCTCTCGCGCGACTACCGCATCGCGCTCGATCGCACCGCGGGGCGCAGCGTGCAGGTCGATGGCAAAAAACCGCGCTCGCTCGGCTCGTACTACGGGCTGCTGCCCACGGTGCTGTTTCATCCTGGCGACACCGAGCTGATGTCGGGCTCGCCCGAGGCACGGCGCGCGTTTCTCGATCGCATCCTCGAGCAGATCGACGCTGGCTACGCACGTCTGGTCGACGACTACACCAAGGCGCTGCGCAGCCGAAATCGCCTGCTCAAGACGCCTCGTATCGAGCCGCGCTCCGTGATTGCGTACGACGGCATCATCGCAGAGCTAGGTGCGCGCATCGGCAGCGCACGTCTGCGTCTGACGGCAGAGCTCAAGCCGCTGGTCGAGTCGCACTTTGCCGAGATCACGGAGCAGGCTCTACCGCTCGATGTCAGCTACGCAGCTCGTCACGAACCCGATCGCGAGCTGATGCTGCGGGCACTGAGCGAGAGCCTCGACAAAGACCTGATGCGAGGCTTCACCGGCATCGGCCCGCACGGCGACGACCTGCGCGCGGGCATCAAACAGACGCTCGCCAAGCACCACGCGTCGCAGGGTCAACACCGAGCGCTCGTGCTCGCCCTCAAAGTCGCCGAGCTGTCGGTGCTCGCCCAACACAAACGACGCCTGCCCTTGTTGTTGCTCGACGACGTCTCGAGTGAGCTCGATCGCAGCCGAAATCGGCGATTTTTTCAGCTGCTGGCCAAGCTCGGCGGGCAGATCTTCCTGACCACCACGCACCGCGAGTTCATCCTGCTCGACGAGCACCGAAACGACTTCTACGTCGAGGCCGGCAGCATCACGCGAGCCTGAGAGCGCTCAGATCGCGCACAGCCTCTCCACGCTCGTGGCGAACTCGCAAGGCTCGTCGCGCTCCTGTCGTAGCAGAGCCTGGATCTTGGGCAGCGTGGCCAGCGCACGGTCGAGCAGAGGATCGCTGCCCTTCGAAACCGCACCGAGCTCGACCAGGTCGCGCTTGGTTTCGTAGTGCAGAAGCAGCTCCCGCACACGCGCCGCCGCCGTGCGCTGTGGTGGAGACACGATGCGGTCCATCAATCTCGACATGCTTTTCACGATATCGATGGGCGGGTAGTGCCCTCGTTGCGCCAGCGTTCGGTCGAGCACCAGGTGCCCGTCGACGAGACCTCGAACCTCATCGGCGACCGGCTCGTCGAGGTCGTTGCCTTCGACCAGCACCGAGTAGAACGCGGTGATGGAGCCCTCGGGAGTGAGCCCCGCGCGCTCGAGCAGTGGCGAGAGCTCTGAAAAAGCGCTGGGCGGAAAGCCACGGCGCGCAGGGGGCTCGCCCGCGGCTAGCCCCACCTCACGCGCAGCCCGCACCAGTCGCGTCAGGCTGTCGACCAAGAGCAGCACGCGCTGCCCGCGCCCGCGGAAGTACTCGGCGAACGTGGTCGCGACCTTGGCGCTCTTCATCCGTTCGAGCGGCGATGCATCGCTCGTCGCGCAGACCACCACGCTGCGTCCACGTGCCCGCAGGCCGAGCGCTTCGTCGAGGTACTCATTGAGCTCGCGCCCGCGCTCGCCGATCAGACACGTGACGATCACGTCGGCCGACGCGCGCTCTGCGAGGCTTGCCAGCAGGGTGGTCTTACCCACGCCTGCGGGTGCGAACAGACCGAGCCGCTGCCCCTCTCCCACCGTGCACAGCGCATCGATCGCGCGCACACCCGTAGGCAGCACTCGGTCGATGCGAGGTCGCGTGATCGCGGGCGGAGCGCGTCGCTCGATGGGCCACGGCTCGCCGCTGAGTGCCGGTCCGCCATCGAGCGGGCGGCCCAGGCCATCGAGGACTCGGCCAAGCAGATCGGGGCCACACGACACGCTCAGCGCGCTGCCCATCCAGGTGACCGGGTCGTTGGGCCCTACCCCGTGCACGCTGCCGATCGGCATCAGCGTCACTTGGTCGGCCTCGAACGCGATCACCTCCGCGTCGAGGAACGAGCGCTGCGTCTCGATGCGCACCCAGTCCCCGCGTCGTGCGCCAGGGACGTGTGCGATCAAGGTCAGTCCGCGCGCGGCCAGGACCCGGCCGCGGACCTCCGGCTCGCTCACGAGAACAGGGCGCGCAGCTTGTCGAGAAAGCGTCGACGCTCGACCAACGCTTGCTCGCCCATGTCTTTGGCCAGCTCTTCGAGCAGCTCTTGCTGACGCTTGGTCACGTCGCGCGGGATCTCGACCACCACCGTCACCAGCTGGTCGCCCTTCCCTACGCCACCGAACACCGTGATGCCCTTGCCGCGCAGCCGGAACACCTTGCCGCTCTCTGTCCCGGCAGGCAGGCGCATCTTCACGATGCCGTCGAGCGTGGGTACATCGAGCTGGTCGCCGAGGACGGCCTGCGGATAGCTGATGGGCACCGTGCACAACACGTCGGCGCCCGCGCGCGTGAACAGCGGGTGCGGCTCGACGTGCACGTAGACGTGCAGGTCACCTTCGCCGCTGGACGTGTGCTCGCCCGCGCCGCGCACGCTGCGCACGCTCTTGTCCTCGACGCCGGCGGGCAACGTCACCGTCATGCGCTCGTGCTTGGGCGCCACGCCCTCGCCTTTGCAGGCGGGACACGGATGGGTGATCTGTTTGCCGCTCCCCTTGCAGGCGTTGCAGGCCCGTGTGGCCGGCAAGAGCCCGCGCTGGTAGCGAACCTCGCCCTTGCCGCGACACGCAGGGCACACCGTGGGAGCGTGACCTGCCGCAGCGCCCGAGCCCGCGCAGGTGCCGCAGGTGACGTTCCGCGTAAGCTCGATCACCTTCTCGCAGCCAAGGGCGGCCTCTTGGAACGAGATCGTCAGATCGTAGCGCAGGTCTTTGGCTTTGCGCCCCTTGCGACCGCGGAAGATGTCTCCAAACAGGCCGCCGATCAGGTCGCCGAAGGCGTCGAAGTCGACCGGGTCGAAGCCACCAGGCTGATCTCCCGAGAAGGCACTGTGTCCAATGCGGTCGTAGCGACGCCTTTTTTCAGGGTCGATCAGGACTGCGTAAGCTTGGCTGGCTTGTTTGAAGCGCTCCTCGGACTTGGGGTCATCGGGATTGCGGTCGGGGTGAAGTTCGATGGCGAGCTTGCGATAAGCGCGCTTGACCTCGTCCTCGGCTGCGGTCTGCGAGATT
>JBEGTL010000620.1:0-4960 GCA_041179425.1 Pseudomonadota bacterium
GTGGCTCGCGAGGTAGACGACGCCACGCGAGCTCTCGAAGAGCTTGCGCAAGATGCGGTACTTCTTCCCAACGACCACGTCGGGCTTGAGGTCCATGGCGGCAAGACTACTCATCTACGCGCCGTGAAGCAGGTTCCATGTGCGAGAAAAACCTGACCCGCCCCGCAAGAGAGGCGGCATGGCCACCGGCCGCTGTCCACGCGCCGCCCCGATTGATTTACCGACAGCGCCTTGGTAAGTCTGGACGCCAATGAATTCGGAGCAGCCTCCGCGCGATGCGCTGCGCCCTCTACGGCCGCTTTCTTCGGTGGGCATCCCCTTGCTGCGGGAGGAACGGTCGCGGGTGCAAAACCGCCGCCTCGCCCGCGCGGCCATCGCGGGCGCCGTGCTCGCCCTGGTGGGCGGCGGCCTCGCCTACCGTCACTACCGTGCTGCTGCGCCTGCCGTCGTGGTCGACGAGCCCGCCCTGGGTGATGTGCCCCCCGCGGCCGAGCCTACGCCGAGCGATCCCACGATCTCGGCTGGCGCACCCGATGGCGCGCTTCGACCGCCGGTCGAGCCGACCCCCGCGCACGCGGCCGACGCCCCGCCCCCGGTCGAGGCCGGCCCCGCGCCGCGCGCACGGGGCCGCTACGAGCGCACGTTCGGCAAGTCCCTCTCGTTTGGCGATGCGCTGCGCAAGTCCGGCCTGCTGCCTTCCGAGGCCGACGAAGTGGTCGCGTCCCTGACCGGGGTGATCGACTTCCGTCGTATGCACCCCGAGGACACCTTCGTCATCGAGCGCGGTTCGCCGTCCCTGCAGCACGGCGGCAATGCGCCGTTCGACGAGGCGCGGCTCGACCGGCTCGAGTACCGCGCAAGCCCTACCCAGCGCTACGAGTCGGTGCGTGCCCAAGACGGCAAGCTGGTCGGTCGCCAGATCGAGCTCAGCATCGATACGGTGCACGTCGAGCGCGGCGGCATCGTCGAGGGGCAGCTGGGCGACGCACTCGAGGGACTCAAGCTGGGCCGCGCGCTCACCGGCGTGTTCGCCGACGTCTTCTCGGGCAAGGTGAACTTCTCCACCGAGACGCGGCGCGGAGACACCTTTCGTGTGCTGCTCGACGAGGACCACGTCGAGGGCGAGTTCTTGCGCTACGGCACCATCTACGCGCTGGAGTACCAGGGCGAGCGCACGGGCACGGTGCGCGCGTTCTGGCACGAGTCCAAGCACACCGAGGGCGACTTCTTCGACGAGCAGGGGCGCGCGATGCACGGCGGCTGGCTGCGCACTCCCTTACGTTACGATCATGTGTCGTCGGGCTTTGGCGTGCGCTTTCACCCGGTGCTCAAGCGCAAGCTCGCGCACGACGGCATCGACTACGCCGCGCAGTCGGGCACGCCGGTACGCGCCGCCGCCGCGGGCACGGTGCGCACGGTCGGTCCGCGTGGCCCCAATGGCAACCTGGTGACCATCGCGCATGCGAACGGTTACGAGACGTTTTATTGCCACCTCTCGCGCTTCGCTCCGGGTATCAAGCCGGGCTCGCGTGTCAAACAACGTCAGCTCATCGCGTACGTGGGCTCGACCGGCCGCTCCACCGGCCCGCACCTGCACTTCGCGCTCAAGCGCGGCGGGCGCTTCGTCGACCCCAACACCCAGCTCAACGGCCCGGGCCTCCCGCTGTCGGCTCGCGAGCTGCCCGAATACAAGCTCCGCGTTCGTGAGCTGATGGGCAGGTTGAGCAACATTCCGCTCGAACAGCCCGCGCCCGTGACCCCTCCGCCTGCTACGCAACCGCTCGACTTCGACGAAGAAGAAGAGCTCTGAGAAGCATGACCACGACCACGCACCCCGCAACGTCCGCCGAAAGCCCCCCACAACCCGTCGCGCAGGCGGTCGAACCTTCGCCTCCGGGCGCGGGAGAGGCTCCCTCCACAAGGCTGTTTCGCGGTGTCGCCGCAGCAGTCGGTGTGGTGCTGGTGCTCTCGGTGCTGCTGCGCCTTTCGGCCTACGGCATCTGGGACCCCTGGGAGCTCTCGGTCGCCGACGCCGCGCGCAAGCTCGGCGAAGGCACACTCGTCGACGGCACCCAGCGCGCGACGTGGAGCCTTCGGCTGGTGCAGCTGAGCTTCAGCCTGTTCGGCACACGAGAGTGGGCTGGTCGTCTGCCCATGGCGCTGTGCGGGCTCGGTCTGCTCGCGGCCGTGGGCTTTTGGGTACGGCGCTTCTCGGGAACGCGTGCGGGCCTGTACGCGGCACTCGCGCTGGGCACCACGCCGCTGTTCTTGCTGCACAGCCGCGAGATGGTCGGGGCGACGCCAGCCTTCTTGGCCGCGGCCCTGGTGGTGATCGGCGCCACCAACGCGATCTTCGCGTCGACCTTTGGCTCGCTCGCGGGACAACCAGGCACACAAGAACCGACCTACGCGCCTTGGCTGTGGCTGGCGCTGTCGGCCCTCGCGGGGGTGGTCGGTCTCAACACGGCGGGCGCTCTGCTCACCGTCGCGCCCGGGCTCGGGGCGGTGTCGGCAGTCGCACTGCTCATCGGCACCCCGTTCGACGCCGGTGTGGCGCGCGAACGACGCACGGCCGCATGGGTCGTGATCGCGGCCACGGTCGTGGTCGGCTACCTGGTGGGTCGCGCGGTCTGGCATCACGGCGCGGAGTACAGCGTGTGGACGGGCGGCGTGCCGCTCGACGAGGCCGTGCCCACGTTCGAGCGCATTATCACGCAGCTCTTCCACGGCCTCGCCCCGTGGAGCGCGGCGGCGCCCGTCGCGGTAGGGGCGGCGCTGTGGAGCGCCAGCAGCCCGAGAGCGAGCGATCGGGGCGACTCGGCCCTGCGCCTCGTCTGCGTGGTTTGGGGTGCGCTCGCGTACGGCGCGGTCACCATCTTTTTGTCGAGCTACGGCGGCGCTGCGTTTCCAGCACCTGTAGCGATCATCGTGGTCATCGCGCTCTGGCTGCGCGACCTCGAAGACCGACGCGACACCTACTGGCCCGAGTTCGTGATCGTGCTGCTGATGCTCGGCCTCATCATCCGCGACTACGCGCTCTACTCGGCAAGTCCGTTCGACGGGCTCGCGCTCGCCAACGCGACGACACCCGAGAAGTTCAACCCCAAGGCGGGCTGGGCCATCACCTACGGTGTGTTCGGCGTCGCGCTGCTGCTGTCGTGCATGGCGACCGCCGAGCGTGGCGTGCTCGACATCGTGTTGCCGTACCACGGCATGCGCGCGAGCTGGAAACGCAGCGTGGGTCACCGCGCGTGGCTGTCGGTGGCCGCGCTGGTGTGGCTCGGCCTGGTGGTGTTCGGCACCATCTCGTTGATCAACCCGCCCGGCGTGCGACTTACCTCGATCGCGCGCACCGTGGGCAAGGCTTTAGGGGCAGTCGCGCTGCTGCTGCCGGTCGCCGTCGCGCTCGGCCAGGTGGTCTTTCACGAGAGCCGGCGCCTGGCCAACGTGCGACATCTGCCGCTGGTGATCGCGGCGCTCGGCTGCGGCATCTACGCGGGGCAGGTGTTCTTACCGAAGCTGAGTGCACACTTGTCGCCTCGCGAAGTGTTCGATGTCTTCGAGAAGCTCGCCAAAGACAGCGAGCCGCTCGCACAACATCAAGTGCAGGGTCGTGCAGCGGCTTACTACGTGCGGCGCGAAGTGAAGGACATCGCCAACGAAGCCGACCTGGTCAACTACCTGGCCGAGCCCGGACGCCACTGGGCGCTGCTGCCGAGCGAGCGCCTTCCCGACGTCGACGTGGCGTTCCGCAAAAAGACGGGTCGCCACTTGTTCGTGCCCAACGCCGAAAACGCACGCGTCTCGCTGGTTGCCAACGAGCCCGTGGAAAAAGCGGCCGATGAGAACCCACTGGCCAAGTATGTGTTGCGCACACCTCCCAAGCCGCAGCACGCGTTGGGCAGCAACTTCGAGGGCAAGATCGAGCTCATCGGCTACGACCTCGAGCTACCACAAAAAGACTACGTCGGGCCCGGCCAGACCTTTACCGTGACGTGGATCTTCCGTGCAATGCAGAGCAACTTGGGCGTGTATCAATCGTTCCTTCACGTCGATACCGAGGGACAAAGAATCAACGGAGATCACGACCCTGTAGACGGCATGTATCCAGTAAGGCTATGGAACGAGGGCGACATCGTGGTGGATCGCCAGCGGGTCAGTGTGCCCGCTACGACCCCACCGGGGACGTACACGATGTACATCGGATTCTTTCGGGGGGAATCGCGTCTGAAGGTCCTGAGCGGACCCAAGGACGATGCGGATCGTGTGCAGGCTGGCACGATCCAAATCCGATGATCGCGTTGTTTGGGCAAGCGCTCCCGGGGGCGCGCTTCGACCTGTTTTCGGGCACGGCAACCGTATCCTGATTTTCGCTCGCGCGCGGAAACCGCCGCTCGACGCGTCTGCTGAGGGGGAACCATGGATTCGATACACGATGCCGGGATGAGCGATGGCGCGGACGACGATGCCTCCACCTCGACGGGCGGTATCGAACGCCGTCAGTACGAGCGCTTCGATACCTCGATCTCGGTCGACTACTCGAGCGGCGACACGTTTCTCTTCTCGTACATCCAGAACATCAGCGAGATGGGCATCTTCATCCGCTCCGACACGCCCTTGCCCGTCGGCACCACGCTAGAGCTGCGCTTCACGCCCGACGGCCAGGCGCCCATGGAAGTGATCGGCGAAGTCACCTGGATCAACCCGTACCGGCCGTTCGGCGACAACCTCAATCCAGGAATGGGCGTGCACTTCCTCGATCTGTCGGCCGACCTACGCGAGCGCATCGTCTCCCTCGTGCGCACCGTTGCGTACCTGCGCGCCGACGGGAACTGAGAAGAGCCGCGCGAGCGAAGTGTCGACGGCGGCTACAGCTGTGGAGCCGCGGGCAGCTTGGACTCTCTTGCGGCCGGCAGAGGTGGCGGCACGCGCGAGATCGGCAGGCGCGGTGGATGACCTT
>JBEGTL010000621.1:0-4948 GCA_041179425.1 Pseudomonadota bacterium
GGCGGGGCGCGCCGCGCCGTACTTCCTCGTTCTGGCGGCGCTCGTGTTGCTCACGCTCGCGCTGGTGGCGCGCGGCTCGTTCGTGCTGCGCCTCGGCGCGCTCGTGTCGCTCGGGCTCTGTCTACGTGTCCTCGGCATCCTCAGCTGGGACATCGACCCGCGCGTGCGCGACATGTTGGCGCTGGTCGAGAGCGCGCAGACACGCTTGTCGACGGGCCACAATCCGTACGCCCTGTACGCGATGCAGCAGGGCAGCGAGCTGCCGCTCACCTATTTCCCCGGGCTCTGGCTCGGCTACGGCTTGCCCCGCCTGTTCGGCCTCGATCTGCGCTTCATGGGCACGCTGGCCGAAGGCGGAATGTTCGTTGTCTTCGGGCTGCTCGCGCGCCGCCATCAGGGTGTGCAGCGTGCCCACGCCGAGGCCCTGGTCTACAGCTTTGCGGCGCTGTGGTTGTTCTCGCCGAGCGTGCAGTGGAACGCCATCTACGCCGAGCCCACGCTGTGGTGGGCGCTGCTCGGCGTGGTGCTCGCACTCGTGTACTCGGGTCGGTTTGCGGCGGCAGCGGTCGCGCTCGGCTACGCGGTGGCCACGCGCCACTTCGCGGTGGTGCTGGCCCCCTTCGTGCTGCTGTACTTCGTGCGCGCGCGAGGACTCCGCGGCGCGCTGCCGTACGTCGCGACCGCGGGCGCGCTGGCTGCCGTGTTGCTCACGCCCTTCGTGGTCGCCGACCCCGAGCTGTTTTGGTTTGGCACCTTCCGCTGGCTACGCGAGTACGGGCCCGCACACCTGAACTGGTTCTTCGACCGCTTCGGCTTCATGTTGCCCTTTGCGCAGCGCGATGCACTCTCCCTCTTGCCGCTCGTGCAGGCGGGCCTGGTGGGCGTCTGTCTGGTGGGCGCCGTGTTTACCAAGCGCGAGCGCATCCCGGCCTTTGCAGCGACGGCTTCGTTGCTGTTCATCATGTTCAACGTGTTGCTCTGGGACAGCTTCTTGCTCGACGGAGCGATCGCTGCCGCCGCCGTGATCTTGACGCGCGCGTTCGTTGCCGAGCCCGTGGCCGACGTCGCGCCCGTGTCTCCGCGCGTGTTTCGCCTGTCTGTGGTAGCGCTCGCGCTGACGCTCGTCGCGGGCGCCTACCTCGCGTTCACGCTGGTGCACACGCTGCACCCTCGAGGCCGTGACGAGGCGCGAAAGTTCATGATCGCGTCCGTCCTGCCCGGCGACTACATCATCGATCGCTCAGACCGGCGCATCGCGTTCGTCCTGGGCAGCTGGCTGTTGCGACAAGAAGAAGTGCCCGCGCCCATCGGCGGCGAGCTCTACGACGGCGCGTGGGGCGGCCGCAGTGCGACGACTGGCCCCGGTCGCGTTTGGCTCGTGACACAGCACGCTCGCGACCGCGCGATGCGCAAGTCCTTCCAGGAGCTGGGCGTCGGCGTCGACCGTTGGGGCCGGTACCTCGGCGACTACGCCATAAACGGGCTGATTCCCGACAAATCGTCGCCGACGTTCCCCACCGCGCTGCCTCCGGGTGCCGCTCCGCGCCAGTGTCAGGTGGGCTGGGCAAACCAAGAGATGCTCGGCGTCGTCGTGAGCCGGGGTCAGCCCGTGCCGCTGACGTTTCCGCGCCCCGATGAGCCCGCGCCCCGGACCGGCGTGGTGCTCGCCATCGGCTTTCCCAACGGAGAGACCTTCTGGCCGCGCAGGGAGGTCAACGTGCGCATGGTCGACGCGGAGTTCGACCGCGACTTCATGGTGGAGAACCTCGGCGGAATGCAGTGGCACGCCTGGTCGACGGCGCTCCCCCAAAAGGGTCCGCTGCGCCTCACGCTCGAGACCGACGACCCGTTACCGCGCCTCGTCTGCCTCGAGCTCTCCTTCATTCGTGGCGCTCCCCTCGACGGGGACTAGGTCGTCGGCGCCGAGGGACTCGGACTCGTCGCCAAAGGCGTGTGCGACGGCGTCGTCTTCGGCCAGCTCTTCGTCTGCGCTCTCGGTCTCCTCGCTCTCTTCGTCGACCAGCTCGGCGCGCTCGGCTTGTGGCGTCGCGTTGGCGCGTTGCGCCTCGCTGGGCAACAGCGGCCCGTGGAAAGAGCGCAGAATGGCGAGCGCCTGTGTCTGGGTGGCGCCGGCCGAGCGCAGCGCGACCTCGTCTGCTTCTTCGATGGCGCGCACCGAGCCAAACGCCTTGAGCAGCCGAGTGCGCGTCTTGGGACCGATGCCGGGCACCTCGTCGAGCCGACTGCGGATGCGCGTGCGTTTGTTGAGCTTGAGCCGCAACGCGTTGCTGGTGCGGTGCGCCTCGTCGCGTGCCAGCGCGAGCAGACCGAGTGCCGAGTGGTTCTCGCGCAGCTCGATGGGGTTTTTCTGACCGGGCAGGTAGATGCGGTCGACCACCTTTTCGCCGAGCACGTTGGGCTTTTCTTTGGCCAGCGCCGCGATGGGTAGGTCCTCGATCCCGAGGTCGCGCAACGCTTGTTGGGCGACGTTGAGCTGACCGCGTCCGCCGTCGACCACCAACAAGTCGGGAAACTCCCAGCCCACTTCCTGGTTGCGACCACGCCGAAAGCGGCGCGCCAACACCTCGTACATGGCGCTGTAGTCGTCGCCGCCCGACACGCGTTTGACGTGGAAGCTCTTGTAGCGCTTCTTGTCGGGCTGCGCGTCGCACAGCGCAACGATGCTGGCCACGGTCTCGGTGCCGCCCGTGTGCGACACGTCGACGCACTCGATGCGCCGTGGAAAGCGCGGCAGACGAAGGCGCTCTTGCAAGGCGCGCAGGCGTGCCTCGACGTCTTCTTTGCTGCGCAGCTTCTCGCCGTAGGCGTGGGTCGCGTTGTCGCGCGCCATCTGCACCAGCTCCGCGCGCGGACCTTTTTTGGGCGCGAGCACCTTCATGCTCTTGCCGCGTAGCTCGGCGAGCAGCTCGCTGAGGCCGTCCATGGCTTCGATCTCGACGGGCAACAGCAGCTCTTGCGGCACGAAGCTGCCGGGGCCGTAGTACTCGAGCACGAACTGCGCGCACAGCTCGTCGTCGGGCACGCTGACGTCTTTGAGCCCGAACGTTCGCACGTTGGTGAGCTTGCCCGAGCGCACCTGCAGCACGGCCACCTCGGCGTGATCGGCGCGGCGGTACACACCGATGACGTCTTGGTCGACGCTGCTGGCGACGGCCACCCGGTTTTGTTCGCGCACACGCTCGATGGCGCGCAGCTGATCACGATGCTCGGCCGCGCGCTCGTAGTCGAGTGTGACGGCGGCATCGCGCATGCGCGCCTCGACCAGCGGGATGAGCTCGTCGTGTCGGCCATCGAGGAACATGGCCACGTCTTGCACCTGCTCACCGTAGTGCGTGCGATCGACCTCGAGCACGCACGGCCCGAGGCAACGTTTGATCTGGTACTGCAGACACGGTCTGCGCCGGCTGGCAAAGTCGGTATCGGTGCACGTGCGCAGCTGAAAGTGCCGGTTGACCAGGCGCAGGGTCTGGCGCGCCGCGGTGGCCGAGTGGTACGGGCCAAAGTACAGCGCACCGTCGCCCTTGGGCCTGCGCACGACCTCGAGCCGCGGCCACGCGCCCGTGGGGTTGAGGCGCAGCGACAGGTACTCTTTGTCGTCGCGCAGCTTGATGTTGTACTTGGGCCGGTGCTGTTTGATCAGCGTGTTCTCGAGCAGCGCGGCTTCTTTTTCGCTGCCCACCACCACCGTCTCGATGTCGCCCAGCTCGCGCGAGAGGCGCGAGATGAAGTAGCGCGTGTCGCTGCTGCCCTCCTGGAAGTAGCTGCGCACGCGGCTACGCAGACTGCGCGCCTTGCCGACGTACAAGATCTCGCCGTCTTTGCCCTTGAACAGATATACGCCGGGCGAGACGGGGAGGTTAGCGAGCTTTTCCTCGAGCTCGGGGGCCATCCTCCCACTGTAGCGCAACCTCTCTCGCATGCGCCGCGCGTGGGAGGTCGCGCACCCGTGCGCACAGTCGGTGCCGTAGAAAAGACCGCGCACGACACGGAGCGCGTATGCGATCCTGGCCGCCTCCAAACGAGATGCCAACGACTCCACTCGTCGTTCCCAGCCAGCCACCGGACCGGAGTTCGCCGAGCCGGATAGCACACCGCTACGAGATCAAAGAACAGATCGCGCGCGGGGGCATGGGTGTGGTGTACCGGGTGCTCGACCGCTCCACCGGCGAAGAGCGAGCGCTCAAACGCGTTCGTATCGAGAACGTCGCGCGTCGCGCCCTGTACACCCGAGCCTTCGAGCGCGAGTACCAGGTGCTCGCGAGCCTCGACCACCCGCGCATCATCCGTGTCTACGAGTACGGCGTCGATGACGAGGGGCCGTACTACACCATGGAGCTCGTGCGCGGGCGCGATCTGAGCACGGTGGTGCCGCTGCCGTGGCGCGACGTATGTCTCAAGCTGCGCGATGTCGCCACGTCGCTCTCGCTGCTGCACGCGCGGCGCTTGTTGCACCGGGATCTCAGCCCCGGCAACGTCAAGCTCGCCGCCGACGGCCACGCCAAGCTGCTCGACTTCGGCGCCCTGTGCGACTTTGGCCTCACCAGCTGGATCGTCGGCACGCCGCCCCTCTTGCCGCCCGAGGCGCTGCGCGGAGACGCACTCGACCAGCGCGCCGACCTGTACTCGCTCGGGGCACTGGCCTACTGGAGCCTCACCGGGGAGCACGCCTTCCCGGCCGAGCGCTTCGACGACCTACCGCGCTTTTGGGAGCGCTCGGCGCGTCCACCTTCGTCGCTCGTGCCTGACCTCCCGAAGGCGCTCGATGCGCTGGTGCTCTCGCTGCTGAGCGCCGACCCACTGGCCCGGCCGAGCAGCGCGGCGGAGGTGATAGCGCGCCTCAACGCGATAGGTCAGCCCACGCTCGAGGACGCTGGCGAGCGTCGCCGCCTGGCCCAGAGCTTCTTGATCGTGCCGCCATTCGTCGGCC
>JBEGTL010000622.1:0-4943 GCA_041179425.1 Pseudomonadota bacterium
GAAGTCCATGATGGAGGCCAGCTCGTCGAGCCGGTTCTCGAGGGGCGTGCCCGTGAGCACGAGGCGGTACGCGGGCGAGAGCGCCTTCACGTAGGCTGCCGACTTGGTCGCCCAGTTCTTGATGCGCTGCGCCTCGTCGAGCACGACCAAGTCGGGGGCGAACGAGAGCGCCCACTCGAGGTCGCGCACGAACTGCTCGTAGCCCACCAAAATGAAGCCCTCTTTGGTCCCTCGGTACACTGCCTTGCGCTGCGCGGCCGAGCCCTCGAGCAAGGTGAGCGGCAGGTCTGTGGTGGCGTCCCACTCGCGTTTCCACTGCGGCTTGAGGGCGTTGGGCACAATCAACAACCCGCGCGCGACCTGCCCGCTGCTGGCCAAGCCGTGGCACGCGGCGACGGCTTGGGTGGTCTTGCCCAGGCCGATGTCATCGGCGAGCAGCAGGCGTCCCGTCTCGAAGAACCGCCGTACGCCCTCGAGCTGATAGGGGTACAGCTTGCGCGACAGCTTGTTCAAGCTCTTGAGTGCCGTGCGCACCCGACTCGGGTCTTGCCAACGCGCCTTGGCGCGCTCCCGCTCTTCAGACAGTAAGGTGCGCACGGCGGGCTCGACCTCGAGACCGTCGTCGTCGAGCTTGCTCTCCAGGGTCTCGATGAACGCGAGCCTGCGCTTGGGGTCGCAGAGCAGCTCGGCGTCGGGCTCGCCATCGCGCAGCGTCAACAACGGCCGCTCCCTACCGACATGCCGATAGGTGAGACGTCGAAGTCGGTCTGCGTCGCCGTACAGCGGCTGCTCGGGTTTCCAACCAAGTGTCGAGACGTTTGGCTCGTCCGCTTGCGCGCGACCTTTGGCGACGGCGCGTTCGAGGGCGGGCATGTCTTCGTGCGCGAGCTGCCCGTCGTTGGCCAGCGTGTCGAGCACGACCAGCGCGTGTTTGCACAGCCCGAGCGAGCTGCGCACGAAGTCTGCGCAGCCGCAGCTGACATGGAGCGGCGACAGCCCGAGCAACGCGGTGAGGTAGGGCCGTCGTCCGCCCGGGCGAGCACTGCGCTTCTCGGCCTTGACCCCGTTGCTGGTGCCGTAGGTCCCCAGCACGTGCGGCGCGCGAGGTCGCTGACTGACGACCAGCTCGTCGCGCACGGCAAAACGATAACGTCGCGCCAGTGCCTGCAGGGCGGCGCGCCGAACGGCCCAGTCCGCGTCGGGGGTGACAGCGAGCAGGTGCGCGGCGATGCGCTCGGGCGCGATCTTTCCGAACAGTCCACGCGCAAGGCCCGTCATCACGTGCAGTTGCTCGACACGTTCTTCGGAGGCGGGCAGAGGCGTGTGCATGCAATCGACTACGCAGCGCGCGGCACTCCGTCAATGAAACAGTGTCGCCGCGGCCCGGGCGCGCGAGGTCAGCCGACCGCGCCTTACGGAGGGAGCTCGTCGTCGCGTTGCGGGACGCCGTTCATGGCGACCGCCGGACCGGCTGCGTCGGCGCCACGCTTCATGCGGCCCTTGCGATCGAGGTCGCTCGGGTAGAGCGCGAGGTAGGCCTCGGCCACTGCGGCTGGCACCTGCGGCTCGCCGTCGGGCGCACCGATCTTCACCAGCTCTTTGCCGCTGATCCACAGCAGCCACACGTCGCCGCTCTCACCGCGCAGCTGCCACACGTTCTCGTGCGACAGCTTGCGCACGTCGAGCGTGTATTCATCCATCGAGCGCAGGCGCTGCCGCACGCTCTCGCCGAGGCCGGGTCCGCGCTCGTAGGCAGTGACGAAGACGGGTAGCGCGCGCGGCGTCTCCCCGGACTGCACGTACGTGGCCGTGTGCCCGATGGCCGGGTTTTCGGGGATGGGCACCTCGATGTCGAGCACCTGCTGGTAGCGCCGGTAGTGGTACCCGGCGACGTCGGACTCGATGACGTATCGCGGCGGCCGCTGTTGAGCACAGCCCGAGCTGACGGCCACGAGAGCGAAGACGACAACCCAGCGCACGGTAGTGAGGGTAGCAAGGTACAGCGGCGATGGCACGGGAGTTGGGCGTCGCGAACGTGGACCGCGTTACCGAAGCGGGTGTGCGAGTGCGCCAGGCTCCCACCGCGAATCCCCGAAGGGTCCGAAGATGCGGCGCAATCCTCGGCGTCGGGGGCCCGGCCGGCGCGGCCCCAAAGGGTAGTTTTGAACGCCTGACGGTCATGGTCGCAGCGGGAGCGACGCTCTACCTTCTCAGCTCATTGATGGAGGCGTTTGCCGCCATTGGGTACCTGCGTGCGTGTGTTCGTGCGGCGGTCCGGGCAGCCCTGGCTTCCGAGCGACGCTTGGAGATATGACGATGAGTGCACTTTCCCTTCGCGTGAAGCTGGTGCTTTCCGCCAGCGCGTTGGCCGGCCTGACCCTGCTGGCCTGTGGTTCGGATCCCGCCGCTCCGCCCAGCAAGAACAACAACAAAGACGACGACAGCGAGTCCACGTCGAAGAAGGACGCCGGCAGCACCAAGAAGGACGCTGGCTCCACCACCAAGAAGGACGCGGGGGCCACCATCCCCGAGGCCGAGTCGGGCGACGAGTGCACAGGGAAGACCCGCGCGCACTGCACAGACTGTGACAAGGAGCCCTGCTACACGACCTGCGAGGACGACGTCTACGGCGAGTGCAAGTCGCTCATCGCCGCGATCGACAGCATCAAAGATGCCGGCGGGAAGATCGTGACCGACGCCGGCGAGTTCAGCGCGAGCGACGGCCAGGTCTCGGTCAAGTTCGGAGACGCCAGCGTCGTGATTCCGCCGATGGCGTGCCCGGCTCCGCTGGTGTGCTCGTCCACCACGATGGCCATCTCCGCGTCGCTGATCTCCGGGTTGGCTGGCGGCGCCGCCGCTTGCATCGCCAACGACGCGGTCGGCTTCCCGCCGTCCTGCTCGACCGCGACCGAGTGCACGGCCGCCGGCCTCAAGCTCAGCCAGTGCGTGATGGGCTACTGCATCCAGATTTGTAAATAGGCCTCACACCAGGCCTGCCGTGATGTTCGCTATCGCTAGCGACGCGGTCAGGCCTGGGGACTCGATGCCGTAGAGGTTCACGAGTCCTGGGATGCCGTGCTCGCTCGGGCCCTGGATGACGAAGTCTGCGTTGGGGCTGCCGGCGGGCGCCAGCTTGGGCCGGATGCCTGTGTAGCCAGGCACGAGCGAGTCGTCCTGCAGGTCGGGGTAGTACGTGCGGATGGCCTGGTAGAACGAGCCGGCGCGCGCGGGGTCGAAGGTGTAGTCGACGCTGTCGAGCCACGACACGTCGGGCCCGAACCTGACCTGTCCTGCCAGGTCGAGCGTGACGTGGATGCCGAGACCGCCGGGCACCGGCACCGGGTAGACCAGGTGCTTGAACGGACTCTTGCCGGCCATCGTGAAGTAGTGGCCCTTGGCGAAGTACGCACCCGGGATGGTCGCCTCGGGGATGCCGGCGATCTTGCGCGCGATGATCGGCGCCCACAGGCCTGCCGAGTTGACCACGCTCTTGCACAGCACGCGTGTGGGCTGGGTGCCGCCGATGGTGAGCTCGATACCGTCGTCGCGCACCTTGCCTTCGAGCACGGGCGACGCGAGCACTACGTTGGCGCCGAGCTCTTCGGCGTCACGCTTGAGCGCGGACATGTAGCTGTGGCTGTCGATGATGCCGGTGCTGGGCGACCACAGTCCGGCGACCGCCGTCACGCGCGGCTCGAGGGCGTGCACATCTTCGGCGGTCAGCGGCTCGAGATCGGTGACGCCGTTGTTGGCTGCGTGCTCCCGGATGCCGGCGAGCGCTGCGAGGTCGTCGTCGCGCGTGGCGACGATGAGCTTGCCCAGGTTCTTGTGCGAGACGTCTTTGGCGCGGCAGTACTCGTAGAGGGCGAGCTTGCCTTCGACGCAGAGCTTGGCCTTGAGTGAACCCCGCGGGTAGTAGATGCCCGCGTGGATGACCTCGGAATTGCGCGCACTGGTGTGGCTGCCGACCATCCGTTCGGCTTCGATCACGACCACTTCGCGACCGGCCAGGGCGAGCGCACGCGCGACGGCGAGGCCCACCACGCCAGCACCGATGACAGCTACGTCTACACGATCGAGGTCGGCCATGTTGTCGTCTTACTCCGGGGATGATCTAGCCCGCCCGCTGCGTCGGGCCACAACAGCGCGCCGTCTCGCGCGCTCGCCGACAATAGCGCAGAGCGATGCCGTCTCGCCAAAGGCTCAGGCCGCGCCGCGACGCGCTGGCGCACCGTTGCTCTGGCTGGGTTGATCTGCGAGCACGCCGACGCCCACCACGGGGTTTTTGTGTCCAGCGCGCTCGGCGTCTGCCAACAGCTCGCTTCGCGTGTGCACAGCCAGGTCGGCTTGCTCGAGGGTCGCGCCTTCGGGAAAGGTGAGCAGCCCGCTGGCCTTGCCATCGCGCAAGTGTTCGAGCAGGCGCGGCACGTGCGAGACCACGCCCGCCAGCGCCGAGGCATTGCACAGCAAGTAGTGGGGGCAGTGCGCGTGGGCGAACACGCCGTGATCGACGAGCGTCTCGCGCGCGATGCGTGCGCCCGCGACCAAACCGCGGCTCACGAGCAGCTTGTCGGTTACGCCGTCGACATGCGCCTGCCACGCGAGGTCGACTTCTGCGTCGTGCGCGGAGACCAGACCCATCACCTGCACCGGGCGCCCGCCGAGCGCTGCGTACAGAGCCTCGAGGCCACTTGCCAGCGCGCCCGGCTCGTCGACGAACACCACGACCGACAGCTGATCGAGTGGACCTTTGGCGCGACTGGCTAGCTCGCGCAGGGTAGGCGGCTCCATCTCTTCGGGAATGGGCGGCAGCGCATGCCTGCCGAGCAGCTTGCGGTAGAGCGGCCCCACCGGCGACGCGCCCACCGCGATGCGCAGCCTGCGTGCGAGGCTGATCTCGGGCTGACCAAAGTACTTGAGGTCTTTGCCGTGCTCGGTGACGG
>JBEGTL010000623.1:0-4930 GCA_041179425.1 Pseudomonadota bacterium
TATCACTTCAAGCCCGCCACGGCGGATGGCAAGCCCGTGGAACACTGGATCTCCCTACCCGTCCCGTTCCGGAGCGCACCCATTGCGCGCGAGGTCGACGTCAAAGGCTCCGATACCATCGGCGCGACGCTTGGCCCGACGTGGGCGCGTGGCCTCGAGCAGAAAGAGCCGGGGCTGAAGGTCAAGCTGGAGTCACTAGGCTCCAGCACCGGCATTGCAGGCCTGCTCGACGGCTCCGCGTCGATCGCGATGTCGTCGCGCTCGATTCGACCCGACGAGCTCGCGTTCGCCGAGCGGCTGGGCGTGCAGCTGCGCGAAGTGGTGGTTGCGTTCGACGGGGTCGCCGCCATCGTCCATCCCCAAAATCCGGTGCGTGAGCTCGACGTCGAGACGTTTGCGCGCGTGTTTGCGCAGCGTGTGACGCGGTGGAGCCAGCTCGCCGGCGCGGACGCTCCCATTCACGTGCTGGGCCGGCCGTCCTACTCCGGCACGCACACGTATCTGCGTGAGCGCATGCTGGCCGCGCTCGGACCGGGCGGTGGTTTTGGGCCCACCGTCGAGACGATCGAGGCGGCCAAAGACATCGTCGCACGCGTCGCGAACGACGTACATGCCATCGGCTACATCAGCATCGGACAGCTGGACCCCTCGGTCCGCGCACTTGCCATCGCGCCGCGAGAAGGTGCCCCTGCCATCGCCGTGCGCGAGGAGACCATCCGCGACGGGAGCTACCCGATCGCGCGCCCCCTCTACCTCTACCTGCGTGCTGACGCGGATCGCGCAGCTCGCACATGGGTAGACTACGCGTTGTCTGCCGAAGGGCAGGCCGCCGTCGAAAACAGCGGATTTGTCGCGGTGCAGGCTGGCACGGTCAGTCCACTCGCGGACGAGACCCCAGCCCAACACGTGGCATCTCCCGCGCTGACCCGGCTCTACTTTGGCCCCAGCAGCGCCGCCATCGAGCAGACCTCGCGTGCGCTCTTGCTGGCTATTGCCGCCACGCCCCACGCAGGCAAACGAGCGCTGATCGTGGGTCATGCGGACAACGTCGGGAAGGTCGACAGCAACGAGCGGCTGGCCCGCCAGCGCGCAGAGGCGGTCGCGCACGCACTGCGTCAGCACGGATGGTCGGCAGACGCGCTCGAGATCGAGGTGGCGGCGTCCACGCACCCGCTCGCGAGCAACACCACTGCCGACGGTCGCAAAGCCAACCGGCGCGTCGACCTGATGTTGCTCAACCGCTGACGATTGGCTGTCTGCACTGCGAGGCGCGTGCATCGAATGAACGCGCCGCCTCCCACCTCGCGCGACTTCGCAGGCCTTACTGTTCGTTGCGGCGTGGGCGAGACAACACAAGCGCGGGCAACAGACCGAGTCCCAGCCCGAGCAGCGCCTGCCAGGTCAGCGCGGGCACGGCGGGCGCATCGACCAAGCCCGGGTTGGTGACGAGGTTGGGCGCACCGGGCTGGGGTTGCCCGGGTCGCCACGCTCCGTCCGGGTCTTGAAGTTCCTGTCCGTTGGTGCGGCCATCCCCGTCGGAGTCGAGGTGCGCGAGCTCTGGGCCCCAAATGACGGTGCCGTCCTCCGCCAAAAAGTCCAGCTCGACCTGACGACCAAACGGGTTACGAATGTCGCCGCCACCCGAGCTGCGGTGGCAGTTGAGGCAGTTCTGCTGGCGTCCGTTGGGGATCTGGTCGGGTCGCAGAGGCCTCGCGGCCGCGACGGAAGGCAGACCACACAGCAGTGGGATGACGAGCAAGACCATACGAGTGCCGTGCGCCATGGGTGCGGACGGTAGTCGCTCCACACAGGCTCCGCCGTGAAGCTTGCGCGACGATCTGAGCATCATCGTCGGCGGCCTGCGGTTGCACGAACAGCGCTGGCGCTCCTTTGCTGCGCGCCTTCGTCACAAGCGCACGGTTTTCAGACGGTAGGCGCGCCGGATGCACGAGCCCGCCACAACGGCACCACGATGTAGCGGCGAAGTCGCAGCAGGCTTCCGTGCCGCAAACGAAGGTGCGGAAGACGTGCGCAGCTTCGTGCGCGTCGCGCCTATCGTCTGGGGGCTCCATGATCTCGTGCATCGACTCGGATGCTCCTGTCGTGCCGGCGCTCGGTGTTCACGGCGCGCTGCTTTTGCTGTTCGCATTGTCGTGCCTGGCGCTGCGCGGCGCTGCGAGACGGGGAGCGGTCTAGCGGCGCGACCGCCAGCGCTCTCAGATGTCACAAACTCGTCGAGTCGACGTGAAGCGGTCCGTCTACCGTGCCACACGGAGGTATGCCGTGAGCCAAGCCGAAGATCCAACGCGTCGAACGTTTCTTCTCCAGTGTGGTGCAGTCTCGGGCGTGCTGGCGTCGGGGCTCGCACGACCGACTCTCACGCGCGCTGCGCCCGCCATCGTGGCTCCAGACGGGGCACGCCCGGTCGCGGCACAAGGGCTCCAGATCGGCGATGTCGCCGGCGAGCGTGCCATCGTGTGGAGCCGCGCCGACCGCCCTGCCCGCCTGCTCGTCGACTGGGACACCAGCGCGCGTTTCGGCAACGCTCGTCGCATCGTCGGGCCACACGCCCTCGAGGCCACCGACTACACGGCACGCGTCGATCTGAGTGATCTCCCCCGCGACCGCGAGATCTTCGTGAGGGTCAGCTTCCAGGGGTTGAGCAACGAGCGCGCCCTGAGCGAGCCCGCGTTTGGTCGCTTTCGTTCGTCCCCGCAACATCGACGCAACGTGCGCTTCGTCTGGTCCGGCGACACCGCGGGCCAGGGCTTCGGCATCAACCCCGACTTCGGGGGCATGCGTATCTACGAGGCCATGCGCGCGCGGCGGCCCGACTTCTTCATCCACAGCGGCGACAACATCTACGCCGATGGGCCCATCCCCGCCGAAAAGGTGGTCGAAAACGGCAAGCTGTGGTGCAACATCGTGACCGCCGAGAAGAGTAAGGTCGCCGAGACGCTCGACGAGTTTCGCGGTGCGTACCGCTACAACCTGCTCGACGACAACGTGCGGCGCTTCAACGCCGAGGTGCCGCAGCTCTGGCAGTGGGACGATCACGAGGTCACCAACAACTGGTCCTCGTCCAAAGACCTGTCCGCCAACGCGGCGTACACCGAGAAAAACATCCCACTCTTGGTCGCTCGCGGCACGCGCGCCTTTCAGGAGTACGCGCCGCTGCGTCATCACGACGAGAGCGAGAGCGAGCGCGTCTACCGCCACATCCCGTACGGCCCCTTGCTCGATGTGTTCATGCTCGACATGCGCAGCTACCGCGGACCCAACACGGACAACCGACAAGCCACGCAAAGCAGCGATACCGCGTTCCTCGGTGCCGATCAGCTGTCGTGGATCAAACGCCAGTTGCTCAGCTCGTGCGCGACCTGGAAGGTGATCGCGGCCGACATGCCGATTGGCCTCAAGGTTGGCGACGGGCAAGACGCAGAAGGCCGGGACCTGTGGGAGGGGATCGCCAACGGCGACGACGGCGTCGCGCTCGGCCGCGAGCTGGAGATTGCCGACCTGCTGCGCTTCATCAAGCACCACAACATCCACAACATCGTGTGGCTCACCGCGGACGTGCACTACTGCGCCGCGCACCACTACGACCCGAGCCGCGCCAAGTTTACGGACTTCGCGCCGTTCTGGGAGTTCGTGGCAGGTCCACTCAACGCGGGCGCGTTCGGCCCCAACGCCCTCGACGCGACCTTTGGCCCCGAGGTGGTCTTCCAAAAGGCTCCGCCCGCGGCAGGCTACTCACCACTCAGCGGGTATCAGTTCTTTGGTCAGGTCGACATCGACGAGCGCACCACCGCGATGCAGGTCTCGCTGGTCGACCTCAACGGGGTCACGCTGTTTCAGAAGACCCTGGAGCCGCAGCGCTGAGCCGTCCCCGTCCGCGCGCCTCTCGGGGACCCCTCGCTAGCTCAGCTTGGCTGTCAGACAGGCGCGACACGGCGTAAAAACCGGACGCCGCTGGCGACATTGCGGCACGATTCGTGCGACGCTCACCGAGCGGCCCGAGCCGTGCGAATCAATGCGGAGAAGCCAGGGCTAATGACTGACGGTGTGGCACACGAGGTGATCATCCCTCACGCGGATCCAATCCGCCCTGCCACACAGGTTCGTAGCACGCTCATCCAGTCCTCTCTCGCCACCCTCAAGACGCTCGGCCTCTACGACAGGTACCTTCAGCACCTCGATCCTGCGCAGCGGGACGAGATCGTGGGTGCGATCGCACCGCAGTGGCTACCCATTCGGGTCGGAGTGGCTCACTACAGCGCCTGCGACGCACTGGCCCTCGGTGGACAAGAGCTGCTCGCCATCGGCGAGAGTGTCGGCGACCGGATGCAAGGCGCGTTCATGGAGACGCTGACGCGCGCCGCACGCAACCTGGGCGTCACGCCGTGGCTGCTGCTCAAGCGCTTCGACGTGTTGTGGGGACGGCTCCTGCAGGGGGGCAGCATCGAGCTCGTCAAGGTCGGTCCCAAGGACCTTACGATCGAAGTCCGCTCCGCAAAGCTCCCGCAGTTCGTCTACTTTCGCACCGCGTTCTGCGGCGTGGTGCGCGCCGGCTTCAAGTACGTGGGCGTGCGTACGGCCTACGTGCGCGTCTCGAGCTGGGACGAGAGAGCCGACCGTTTTGTGATGCGCGCCGCCTGGGTGTGACACGTGGTCACCGGCGGCCGTGACGACGCGCGCTCAGCAGCGATCGGCTCCGCTCAGTAGGCGCGCCCGCATGGAATGCCACCTCGACGCAGCGCGTGTCCGTTGCTCGGACTGTCGTCGGACCAGAAGAACGCACGCACGCCAGCGGCGCACTCGCTCTCTGGCGCGAAGGTGATGCCCTCATTGTTGAGGTTGGGCATGCCGCTCGGCCGCTGGAACACGCGGCGCTTCACGAACTGCCCATGCGAGAGCGACGCGAGGTTGG
>JBEGTL010000624.1:0-4914 GCA_041179425.1 Pseudomonadota bacterium
TCGGTAGCACTGGGAGGGGGTCCCATCGACTCGTTCCGAACGAGCATCCCCTCTGCGCAGCGGTCAGCTCAAAGTAACCGTATCAGTTACCCAGACACAGATCAGAGCCACCAAACCCAGACTCCAGAGGCGTGCACATACTAACGAACAACTCCCCAAGCCCAGGTGCACTCCCCACAGGCTCATCCCGACCAGCAGTGTGCAGAGCCGCGACCTGCGCCCCGTAGTGCGCCATCCGACTGCTCGTCACCGTGATGGCCGTGCTCCGGTCCAGCCACAACCCGCTGGCGTTCCCAGGGATGATCCAGATCGCGCCGGCCTGTGGGTTGCCGCCGACAGCTGCGAACGGCGCGCCGACAATCAGGTCGCCCTTCCCGTCTGCATTGACGTCTCCGACAGCCAGCGACGCTCCGAACGCAGAGCCTTCGCAGGACACGCCATCGGCGTCTTCGCAGGGCACCGGCACCGCCTCGGCGTTCCAGGGCGGGCAGCTGTCCGTCACGTCGGCAAGCGGCAGGCCCGAGCCCGGGTACATGAACAGCGCCTGTTTGCCCTGCTGCGCACCGCTGGCGGGATCGTTGCCAATGAACAGCTCAGGGTCGCCGTCGCCGGTCACGTCACCCAGCAAGAGCCGCTCGCCAAAGCCTGTGGAACCCGCGTTGGGAGCTTGAATACAAGCGCGCAGGCGGACCTTGTCGACGGGCTCACCGGGCTCTTCGTCGTCGAAGGTGGCGACGATGACGCGCTTCTGGGAGGGCTGCGAGATGGCGATCACGAGCGAACCCGCGCGATCGAAGGCGCCGACCACCTGCCGACCAAAGTCGCCTGCGTCCGCCCCGTCGGAGAATGGCTTCTCGGTGGCGGGGTCGACCAGCAAGACGGCCTCGGAGGTGATGATGCCCTCGTTGACGGGCTGGGGCAGCAGGTACAGACCGCCGCTACGCGCCTCGCGCGTCTTACTGTCTACCGCGTACGCGCCGAACACGACGGCACCGAGCGCGTGGCTGAGGGGCAGACCAAAGCCGCTGTACGCGAGCGTGGCACCCTCCCCACGCGCGTCGACGAGCACTCTGCCCAGCGTGAAGTTTTGAGGCGGCTTGTGGGTCTCGCACAGCACGATACCCTCTCCGCCAAGACGCGGATCGTCAGGGTCGTGCGACTTGGTGGAGTTGCCCGGCGCGAACACACAGCCCCTGCGCTCACCGACGGGGCCCGGGTTCCAGACCTCGAACGGAATGAGCGTGCTGCCGAAGTCGCGCGTGTGCACACACTCGGTCTTGCCGCTGCAGTAGAGGAGCGGCTCGCCCTCACTGACCTTGCTGCCATCCCACGCGCGCGCAAACGCGATGGGCGACGGGCCGCCCGCGCTGGCGACGATGCGCGAGACCTTTTTGCCGGCGACGGTGGCGCTGTAGGTGACCATCACCTTGCCGAAGTCGGGCAGCTCGTACTTGCTCGGCTCGGCGTGCACGCGGATGGGCGCGGTCTCTTCGTACTCGTCGAACGCCTTCCAGCTACAGCCGGACGACACGGCGAGCGAGCAGACGGCGAGCGACACGAGCCCGCGCGTGGGGAAGCGCGCGGTGGCTCTGCATGCGAGCAAAACCGAAACGAAAGACATGTCGATCTCCACTCAGAAGCTCACTTGGAGATGGCCGCCCACGCGGTCGGGCGCGACGTCGGCGTGCAAGCGCACCCTCGGCTGCGCGAGCGTGGAGTTGAAGGCCCAGTCACGCGGCTCGAGCACGCGCCCCTCCGAGTCGGGCAGCGTGTCGCGCACGAAGTACCAGGTGGAGAGCGCGGCCATGCCGGCGGTGATGACGTACCCGGCGTCCGAGCCGATATACAAAAGCTGCCCTTTTTTGCGGCGGGCGTCATCGCTCTTGAGGGTGCCGGCGGTGCGATCTTTGTCGAGGTCGTCGAGCAGACCTTTGCCCAGCACGCCGGCCACGATGGACCCGCCCAAGAAGCCCGCTGCCACCGCGGCGGTGACCCACGCGCCCTTGCGACCCATCCTCGGCCGGAGCCGCACGCGCAGCGGCGTCGCCTGTCCGCGCTCGACGCTGACCTCTTCTTTCCAGTCTTTCATGCCTTCGGCCGACACCACCACGCGGTGTTTGCCGTGCTTGACGTCGGTCTCGATGGGCACGCGTCCGATGCGCTTGCCGTCGACGTAGACCTCGGCATCGGGACGGCTGGCGACCACACGAATGCGTCCGTAGTCGACGCGCTCGAGCTCGAGCTTGAGCAGCGGGTCTTCGCCCACGCCGATGTCGATGTCGCGCTCGACGACCTGATAGCCGGCCTTCTCGATCCAGAGGTGGTGCTTGCCGACCTTGACCGGGTTCTGAAATGGGGTGCGGCCGAGGGCACCTGCGTTGCGTTCGTCGACGAACACGTTGGCGCCCGGCACGTCGCTCTGGACCCGCAAAAAGCCCAAAAACTGGCCCTGGCTCATCTCGGCGAGCACCACGTTGACGACCGCCGCCGCGACCGTGATGGGCGCCGAGATGCTGGTGTACTTGGGGTGCTGCACTTCGACCACGTACGAGCCGGGGTTGAGTGTCTGCGTGAACTTGGGTCCGTTGCCGCGGTACACCACGCTGCCACTCTGATCTTTGACCAGCACGTTGGCGTCGCTGGGTGTGGTCTGCACGGACAGCAACGACTTGAAGCCGTCTTTGCCGCCCAGCGCGGCCAGCTGCTGCTGCACCTCGGCCAGGCGGCTGCGCGCGGCCTCGAGCTCGGCGAGGGTGCTGGCGGCGTTGGCACCACTCGCGCCCTCGACGGCACTCTCGGCCGCGCTCTCCGCCTCACGCGCACGCGACAGGCCGCGCAGTCGATCGATGCGCGCGTTGAGCTTGCCCGCATTCTCGGCCTGCGGGTCGGTCTGCAGAAAGCGTGAGAAGTAGTCGGCTGCGCGTCCCGGGTCGTCGACCTTTTCGTACGCAACGCCGGCGTTGAACAGGAATGCGGAGAACGGCTGCGCCTCGTAGGCGCGCAAAAACTCTTCGGCGGACTCGATGTAGCGTCCCGCGCCGTACAGCGCCTGGCCGCGCTCCATGTGTTCGCGTGCCTCTTCGAGGGGGTTTCGCGAGGCGGGCGCGGCGGCCGGCTCGGCGACCGGTACCGAGACGTCGGCCTCGGGCCCGTCGAGCTCGAAGTTGTCTTGGGCCGCGACCGGGACCGTCAGCCCGAGCAGTGCACAGGCCCAAAGCACCCACGCCAGCGTCGTGCGCCCCCGGGCTCGCAAGCGACGATCGGCAGAAGCGCCTAGTGCCTCTGTGCGCGAGCGAAGAATCGCCGACCTATTTGGCGCATCGCCCTGTAACCCCTGCGTTCTCAGCATGCTCCCCATCCCGGTGCGTGTCCGCGCGTGTGCGCGCACTCCTGGCGCGCCTGCTTTGTCGTCTTCGCGGCGCTGGGCGTCAAGGGCAACACCCCCCTTTCGTTGACACTATCGGGTGCGCATGGTTCAACGGGCCCGAGGCCGGGCCGGGGCGGAGAACGTGGGGATCGAGGATGGATAGGCTGATGTTCGTCAACTTGGTGACACTGCAGGGCGCGGCCCCAGCAGCTGCTGCGGGAAAAGCCGGCCACCTCGATCCGTGGCTGCTGATCATGGGCGCCTCGTCGACCGTGAAGCTGGTGCTCGTGGTGCTGGCCCTCATGTCGCTGGTGTGCTGGTTCATCATCGGCGCCAAGTTGTTCCGGCTGGGTCGCGCGACGCGCCAGAGCAACAAGTTCCTCGATATCTTCTGGGAATCCGGGCGCGGCCACGGCCAGCAGGCCTGGAACTCCGAGCGGCTCGAGTCCATCTACTCGCAGCTGGCCATGGTCAATACGTCGCCGCTGGCCAAGGTCTTCCACGCCGGCTACGTCGAGCTTGCCCGCGTGCTGGGCAGCGCCGGGTCGCGCGGTGCCGGCGCGGTCGACATGACCAACGTCGAGCGCGCGCTGCGCCGTGCCTCCATCAACGAGGTCACCATCCTGGAGACCATGGTGCCCTTCCTGGCCACCACCGGCTCCACGGCGCCCTTCGTCGGACTGTTCGGCACGGTCTGGGGCATCATGAACTCGTTCATCGAGATCGGCGGCCAGAAGAGCGCCAGCCTCGACGTGGTCGCACCGGGCATCGCCGAGGCGCTCATCGCCACGGCCATCGGCCTGGTCGCCGCCATCCCGGCGGTCATGGCCTACAACTACTTCCTGCGTCGCATCCACGTGCTGCAGACCGAGATGGACGCCTTCCAGAGCGACTATCTCAACATCGTGCGGCGCCACTTCCTGGTGCATTGAGGGTCGACGTATGGCTTTCAGCAGTGGAGGCGGCCGCAACCAGCCCGTCGGGGAGATCAACGTCACGCCGCTCGTCGACGTGATGCTGGTGCTGCTCATCATCTTTATGGTGAGCGCGCCCATGATGAACACCGGCGTCGACGTCGACCTGCCCGCGGCCCAGGCGCCGCAGGTGCAGATCGATGAAGAGAAGCTGCTCCTCACCGTCACCAAAGACCAGAAGGTCTACCTCGGCCGCGACGAGGTCGCGTACGAAAAGCTCGAGGCGACCTTGCTCGCCAACGACCGCATGCAGCGCGAGAAGGAGCTCTACGTGCAAGCCGACGCCAACGTCCCGTACGGTTACGTGGTGAAGGTGATCGCCATCGTCAAAAAGGCCGGCATCACGAAGCTGGGTCTGGTGACCGATCCGCTCGCCTCGGAGTGACGTATGTACGCTGACGAGAACCGTCCGCCGTCACTCCTGATCCGCCGCCCGCTCGAGCCGACCGTGGTGTTCCTGGGGTTCATCGCGGCCGTCGGTGCACACGTGCTGATCCCGACCCTGGTGCTGGGCTCGCAGTGGCTGTTGATCTTGCTCGGGCTCGCCGTACCGGTCGAAGAGCGAGTGCGCGA
>JBEGTL010000625.1:0-4896 GCA_041179425.1 Pseudomonadota bacterium
GTCGCGCATGTACGGCGGATTGGCGACGATCAGGTCGAGCTCGCCGTCGACACCCGCCAGCACGTCGCTGAGCGGTGTCTCCACGGCAAGTGCACGCGACGTGATACGCGCGACACGCGACAGCTCGACGTTGACGCGCGCCAGTGCGAGTGCTGCCTCGTTGACGTCGGCGAGGACGAGCCGCGTCGCACCACTCTTGTGCGCAGCGACCAGGCCACCCGCCCCCGAGCCGCAGCCGATGTCGACCACCGTGCGTGCAGGCGGCGCCGCGCGCGCCAAGAAGCTGCAGAAACGATACGTGTCAGGACCAAAAAACACGGCGTCGCGCGCATCGGTCGGGTACGCGGAGTGAACGAACAGCGAGGCTCCGAGCGAGGCGTACCGCACCCGCGCACGCAGCTCACTGCCCTCCTCCACGAGGGCATCGGCGCTGCGCAGCAGCGCGACGAGAGAAGGCGGCAACAACGAGCGCGAGAACGGCAGGCTAAAACCAAACACGTCGCGCAGATCGCGCGCGTGCGCACGTCGCGCGACGACACGACGGTGGGTCTCCGGCGTGGGCGTGATGAAGTGATACCCCTCTTTGGCGAGGGTCGTGCCCAGCTCGACCAGGGCCCCGGCAACGCGCACTCCAGCAGGCGAGTGCGTCACGGACTCTTGCGGCATGCTGCAGGCTAGCGCAGCTCGCGCGCACTAGCGCGTCACGAGCGCCTTGCGTGCGCGTGTCGCGTACAGCCCCGTGGGCGCAAGCGACAGATAGCGCGCGTAATTCTCTTGTGCGGCCGCGCCATTTTTGGCCTTCGCCAGTGCCTCGGCGTACCAGAAGAAGCCCTCGTCGGGGACACCCGGGATGGCGACGGCGCGTGCAAGACGCTCGCGCGCACTCTCGGCCTGCCCCTTCTGCAGCTCGGCGTGCGCGGCCGTGACCAGCAGCAGGGCCCGCGCGCTCGGCGGGCGCAGACGAAGCGTGAGTGCCGCCTCGGCGCGCGTGACGAAGCCGAGTGCCTGGTCGGGTTTGTCGGCGCGGACCGCCGTCGCCGCGCGTCCGATGAGCGCGTCGGGCTGCGACTCGTCGAGCTCGAGCGCGGCCTCGTAGGCTGTGGTCGCGACGTCGATCTTCTCGGCCGCGTACAGCGCATCTCCGTACAACGCGAGCGCATCGGCGGTACGCGACTCGGCATCTTCGGCCACCAACGGCTCGAGCGCCTTGACGGCATCGAGCGGCCGCTTTTGTTGGACCATCAAGCGTGCGCGCAGTAGCTCGGCAGGCACCGAGGTCTTGGTTTGCGCGGGTAGTGACGCGAGCTGCGCGGCCGCCTCGCTGGTCGCGCCCTTGGCGAGCAACGCCTCGGCCACCCCCAGCGTCGCGACGTTGCCGGCCACGCCCTCGAGCCCGCGAAACAGCGCGAGCGCAGCATCGAACTCACCACCGTCGAGCAGGGTGCGACCCAGCGCGCGGCGCGCCTCGACATGGTTGGGCGCAATGGCCACCGCGCGCTCGAAGCTGAGGCGCGCCTCGTTGGGTCGCCCGGCCAGGCGCTGCGCCTGACCCAGCAGGTAGTGTGCATCGGCGTTGCCGGGGGCGAGGCGCAGGGCAGGCTCGAGCGCTTCGATGGCAGGCGGCCCTTGCCCCGCCGACACCTGCGCCGCAGCCAGCGCGAGGTGCGCGGCCGGCTGCGTGGGCGCGCGCACGACGAGCGCACGCGCCGCGGGCAACAACGACTCGACGTTGGCGCCGAGCCGCAGGTCGACACGCATCAGCAGCGAGCTGGCCTCGACGTCGTCTTTGCCGACCGGCGTGACGCGGTAGCTGGCGAGCTCTTTTTTGGCGGCCTCGAGGGCCTCGCGCGAGTCGCCGATCAACGCGGCGCTGGCCCGTGCGA
The DNA here is from genome assembly GCA_041179425.1 of Pseudomonadota bacterium. Lineage (GTDB taxonomy): Bacteria > Myxococcota_A > Polyangia > Polyangiales > DASUME01 > DASUME01. Next base: position 1,884 of record JBEGTL010000625.1, read on the forward strand.
GCGCCAGCGCGCCGTGACTCTCGCCCGAGCCGGACAGCCCCGTCAGCGCACCTTCGCCACCGCCTTGCTGAAGCAACGCAGCTGCAACAGTAGCTTGGTAGCGGGCAGCATCGCCGCCCGCCTCGCTGGCGGCTCGTGCGCTGCGGTAGGCCAGGTCGTGCTCGCCCGCGCGCAGCGCCTGCCCGCTGAAGAACGCCAGCACCTCGGGGTCGTCCACCCGCAACGTGCTCGCGGCCGACAGTGCCTGCTTGGCCTTCTCGTTGTCGCCCGTCGAGAGCGCCGCGAAGGCGCGTACACCCAGTGCGAGCAGCTCGTCGGCATCGGCGCCTCGCTCGATGCGCGCGCTCAGCCCGTCGAGTGTGGTGACCAGCTTCGTCGCCTCTCCGGCCTTGTCCTCGAGCACCGCCAGCCACAGCTCCGCGCGCAGCTGCTGCTTGTCCGGTCCGAGCGCCTTGTTGAGCGCCTCGTACGCCTGCTCGAGCTGGCCCTCGGCGCGCGACAGCTCGCCGCTCGCGAGCCACGCGAGAGAGAGGCGCGGCTCGAGTGCCGTGGCACGCCCAACCAGGCGCTTCTCGGCATCGACCAGCCCGACGTGCTGCGCCAGCTTGCCGCCGAGCAGGCTCGCGCGCGCATCTTTGGCCGAGCCCGACTCACTGGCAGCGAGCGTGGCCTCGGCTTCGGTCTTGCGCTGCTCGGGTGTGCGCGCGAGCGTGCGCGCGATGGCGAACAGGGGAGACGCGAGCTGTGCCTGCTCCGCGCGTGCCAGCGTCTCGCGGACGGCCGCGAAGTCCCCCGCGCCCGAGAGCGCGCGTAGCGACTGCACGAACAGCAGCTCGTCGAGCGCGGCGTGCGACTTGGGGTCGAGCACGCGCGCCTCGTTCAGCCGTCGCTCGGCGGCCACCAGCGACTCGTTTTGCCCGTCGAAGATGTCGGCGCGCGCTTGCTCGACCACCGCGAGCGCATCGGCGCGCCGCTCGTCGAGCCAGTGCTGAAAGCCCACGTACCCGCCGAGCGCAGCGAGCACGGCGAGCCCCCAGCCCACCATCAGGGCGCGCTTGACCGGCGTTGCGACGCGCGGCAGCTCGGCCGTGGTGACCCATGCCTCGCGGCTCTTGCCTCGCTGCTCCGGCGGCTCGAACACGCCTTGGGCCTCGAGCAAGCCGAGCACCTGCTCGGGAGGCTCGGCCAAACCAGGCTCGGCCAGACGCAGCGACGAGTCGATGATGGTGGCTTCGTCCTCGTCGCGGTCGTCGCCGGTCTCCTCGAACAGGGGCCGCTCACGCGCGCGCTGCACCTCGCGCTCGCGCAAGGTCTCGAGCTCGCGCTCCGAGGGCACGATGGAGGTGGGCTCCGAGCCCTCGTCCTCCTCGAACTCCTCGTCGAACGGCATGCTGCCCAGGGCGCCTGGTCGCACGCTCTCGGGTGCGCTGCGAGAACGCTGCTCCGCCTGGCCACGCGACTGCTCGCGCGGCCCGGACGGGGTACGCGAGCTGCTGCGCTCATTGCCCGATGCGCCGGCACTCGACGAAGCGCGAGTGTTTGCGGGAGGCCGCGTCGACGCGGGTCGGTCGTCGCGCGAGCGATGATCCGAGGGCTCACCGCGCAGGTAGCTGCGCAGCTCTTCGGGCACCTCGACCGCCGTGGTGGGCGACTCGTCGTCGCGGTCGGTCTCGTCGTCGAACGGCAAGGCCTGCTTGGCGTTGTCGGCGCGGACCGCGGTGCGCAGGGCCCCCGGATCGGTCAGGGGCTCACGCATCAAGTCTTCGGCGATGGCGTCTTGGGCGGTGCCTCGCGGCCGCGCCTGCGGGGCCGCCTGCGCGCGCGAGGGCGCGCTGGCACTGGACGCGGACGAGCGATGGACGGCCGCGCCGAGCGCGCTCGCGCCCCCCGCCTTGCCGCTCGGGCGAGGCTCTCCGACGGAGCGCTCGAGGCCGCGCATGCCGAGGGAGTCGCGCCGGCTCGCGGGGCTGGCGCTCGGGCCTGCTACCCGCCCGATCGCTTCGCTCGGTACGCGCACGGCCGGCAACGACCCCGCCGCCGGGCGCGGCTTGCTGGGCACGGACTCTTTGCGGCCAGCCGAGTCGACCAGACGGAGCGCGCGCGTGTGTGCCTGCCGTAGCGAACCGTCGTTGGGGTCGAGCGAGATCGCACGCTCGAGCACCTGGACCGCCCGCGCGGGGTCGCCGCGCTCGATGAGCACCTGCGCCAGCCAGCGGTAGGGCTCTTTGTTGCGAGGGTCGATCTTGGCTGCTTTGAGCAGAGAGCGCTGGGCCTCCTGCAGGTCGCCCTGCGCGTAGTAGGCCCGGCCCTCCAGGGTGAGCAGCTCGAGGTTGGCCTCGTCGTCGAGCAGGCCCAGGTGGATCACCTCGAGCGCGTCGTTGGAGCGCCCAGCTTCGATGAGGGCACTTGCGAGTGCGTGGGGATACTCGTCCCTGCGCGAGCGGAAGCGCTGAAGCCGGAGGTCGAGATCGCTGGAAGTCATGCCACGTGCCTCAACGGGGACTCTAGCCCGAAAGCTTTGTGGCAGACTCGCGCGATGTGACCTCCGTCTGCCGACTCATCTACGTTTTTTTGGGTGTGCTGGTCTCCGCTCTCGTGGGCGGTTGTGGCCTACGGGGCAGGGGCAGCGAGCCAGAAGCCGTGCTGGCGGCGTACGCGGCGGCCCTCCGCAAGGGCGACGCACAGGGGGCCTATGCGCGAGTCGCCCCCAGAGACCGCGCGGCGCTCGACCCGGCTGACTACGCGGCACGCCTGGCTCGCGACGCCCGGGAGGCACGGGAGCTGGGCGAAAGCATCGCTCGCGCCCCCGCCCCGCGCGTGTTTGCCCGGGTCACCCTGGATGACGGCACCGAGCTTGCGCTCGAGCAGGGACCAGACGGCTTCGTCGTGAGCGATGTCCTCGCCGGCTACTACGGTGTGCTTTCGGCACGCGTGCGTGACGAGGAGCATTGCAGGAGGCAGGCTCTGGGCGCGGCCCAGCGCTCCATGGTCCTGGCAGCTGCCTGAGGCGAGC
>JBEGTL010000626.1:0-4894 GCA_041179425.1 Pseudomonadota bacterium
AACGTGCCTTGGGTCCCCCATCCCATTCGCGGGTCGACGCGCGTCGCGGGATTTATTTTTTCCGCTCAGCAGAGAAACCTTAAGGTTTCCCCCAAGGCACGTTTCGCCGCGCACTCCCCCTCCCACAGCTTGCGGTGAGGTGCTTGCCTTGCGCGGGAGAGCCGAAGACGCGCTCTGGTGAGGGTGGGGTAGCCGGTTTTCGTGTTTTTTGGTACCGAGAAATGCCGAGGCGTGTTGGGCGCGAAGAGAGTCTCAAACCTTCGCGTTCGCTCGGCTCGAGACTCTCTCCACACCCAACACGATCGATCGCCGGTGCGAGGACGCAGCGGATGGGCGGTGCTCAGGCGGGCGGCTTGGGTCTGTGCTCTCTGCCGGCGCTGCTTCGGAGGACCTGAGGACCTGAGGACCTGAGGAGCTGAGGAGCTGAGGAGCTGAGGAGCTGAGGACATGCGGAGGTCGCGGTGCGCGCGACGCGGGGCCTTGCCGGCCGTCGTGGTGTGCACTCGTCGTCGCCAATCAGAATCGGACGGGTGGAACTGCCTGTCCTGGTTTGGTTGCGCGCGACCGCGCGAAGAGCCACGCCGCGGCCCGGCTAATGCGCCGAGGGCATCTCGTTCGGGACGTATCACTCACGGTCAGCCTTAGACTCATGGCGGACCTCCGGTCAGGTCGGGTGCCACGATCGCTCAGACGCCGAAGATGTTGAAGTACACCTTGTACGATGCGCCGAAGCGGCTCATGAGGTGCGTCTCGAAGCGCCAAGGAATCTCATTGAACTGCGCGTGACCCTCGGGGCGGGTGGCAAGCAGCACCATCTCCCTGGGAGTCAGCGTGAGGACGTCGGCGCCGAGCGGTCGATCGGCGAAACCGAGGGAGTGCTCGACGAATGAGTTGAGTGCATTGATCAGGTCGTCCTTCCAGTGCTCGAAGGCGGCCGATGCCAGCGGACCGAGAACGGGGCCGACGACAGGAATCATGGTGGCGGCAGCGGCGAGAGCAGGGCCCGCGCGGTTGATCGCTTCATCCATCGCGCGTCGCGATAGTCCTGTGTCGCCACCGCTGTGCTCGTTCAGCAGCGTACTGATGGTGAGCCCCCGCGGCTTGCCTCGATACAGCTCGATGACGTCGAAGCGCCCTTCACCGCCGTCTACATCCTGGTAGATCTGCGTGCGAAAGGTACGGGCGCTGTCATCCGGAGACGCTACGCCCAGCGTGGCATACGGTTCGTCGTCGTCGGACCCGTGATCGACGTCAGTCTCGCCGAAGGCGTGGAGCCCGGTGTAGTGGACGATCACATCGTTGAGCTCTCGTGTCCCTATGTCTGGCCACCAGTAGATCGAGCCTCGCTCGAAGACACTCACCTTTCCACCGTCGAAGTCGAACTCGTCGGAGCGCGGATAGCCGAGCCAGCTGCCCGGCCCGCCCAGCTCCATGTAGCGCGCGAAGATCAAGCCGTGGACCCAGAACGTGTCGTCGCCAGAGTAGATTCGGCCGTCGGCGAAGTCGCGGTAGTAGGAGAGCGGACCGATCTTGACCAGACCGTCGTTGGGCACGACGGGTGCGCCGGGAGCACCTCCGAGTGCTCGCCATTTCTCATCGATAGCGGCCCGCGCGTTGTCCGCCATCTGGACCGTGATGGTGGAACGCTTGGTGACCGTTTCAGGACTAAATCTATTCGGCATGTCGAGTGTCCTTTTTCTGTTGGACGACCGCCACGATCGCGGGACATCGTGAGCGTGAGAGTCGTTCCGCAAGTTCACCGAGACAGAGCCGTCTCGATCGTGTCTGTGAACTAGATTTTTTTCCCGGGGCGCGACGCAGCACGCGAGGACTTCATGGATCACGAAGAGCAGATCGCGGGATTTTTGACGCGCGGCGAGCTGCACGCCGCAGCAAGCGCGGTCATCGAGCACTACGGGCCCGAGGTGCTTGGGTTCCTGGTCACGCAGCTACGCAATCACGACGACGCGAGCGAAGTCTTCTCCCAGGCCTGCGAAGACCTCTGGCAGAGCCTGCCCCGGTTCGCGCAGCGCTGCTCGTCGCGCACCTGGTTCTATACGCTGGCGCGACACGCGGCCGCGCGCGCGCGACGTTCGCGAATGCGCGATCCGCAGCGTCGCGTGCCACTCAGCGCAATCTCGGAGCTAGCCGCGAGTGTTCGCTCGCGAACCCTCCCTCACTTGCATGCTGAGGTGCAGGATAGACTCGCTATGATCCGTGGCGAGCTTTCCGATGATGATCGCGCACTCCTGGTGCTGCGCGTCGACCGCGAGCTCGACTGGCTCGACGTCGCACGCGTATTTGCCACGGAGGATGCGGACGAAGACGAGCTCAAGCGTATCAGCGCGCGCCTACGCAAGCGCTTTCAGCACGTCAAAGACAACATCCGTCGCCGCGCGGGAGAGCTCGGACTCCTGCACGAGCACGAGCCATGAGTACGGAGGACAGCGGACGCTTTGCTTCCATCCTGCGTGGCGTCGCGCATTCTCCTCTGGCGCTCGTCCCTGGCCGAGAGGTCTTGGCGGGTCGGTTTCGTCTGCAGCGTCGCCTCGGCGAAGGCGGCTTCGGGGTCGTCTACGAGGCAGACGATCTGCGCGACGGAGGCCGTGTCGGGCTCAAGCTCTTGCGGAGGACCGACGCGCGGTGGTTGGCGCGTTTCAAACGTGAGTTTCGTGCACTTTCGGGGCTCGTGCATCCCAACCTTATTCAGCTCGACGAGTTGTTCGGCGACGCGAACCACTGGTTTTTCACGATGGAGCTGATCGAAGGCACGGACTTCCTGTCGCATGTCGGACGCGTGTGCGACCGAACCCGTCGGGTTGACAGCGAGGCGACGATGCCGGCGAAAGAGCAGAACGCGCAAGGCGAGCCTGTGCGTTCTGCTGGGGTCTTGCCCTTCGACGAGTCGAAGCTTCGCGCTGGCTTGCGTCAGCTCATGGACGGACTCGCCGCGCTCCATGCGGCCGGCAGGGTCCACCGCGACATCAAGCCTTCCAACGTGCTCGTCACGCGTCTCGGGCGCGTCGTGCTAATCGACTTCGGACTCGTGACGAGTGTCGAGGACTGGACTGATTCTGCAGCGACCGGCACGCCGCTATACATGGCGCCCGAGCAAGCGATGGGACGCCCCGTGGGGCCGGCGGCTGACCTGTATGCGGTGGGCGTGGTCCTGTACGAAGCGCTGACGGGTACAGTGCCCATCTCCGGTGCGCCTCTCCAGGTCTTGATGGACAAGCAGGCGAGGCTTCCGATCGAGCCGCGAATGATCGCTCCGGATGCCCCCGCGGATCTGAGCGCCCTGTGCATGCATCTTCTCGCCTGCGACCCGGCGGCGCGCCCGAGCACGAGCGAAGTGTGTCGTATGCTGCTCGATTCGCCTCCCTCGTCGTGGCGGGCCCCAACGAGAGAGCCCGAGACACGGCAGCGCACGGTCTTTGTAGGTCGCGTCGAGGAGCTCGCAGCCCTTCGTGCAGGCTTCGAGCGGACCCGGTGCGGAGCAGCCGCGGCGCTGTTCGTCTGCGGCGAGTCGGGCATCGGCAAGTCCCACCTGATCCGCCACTTCATTCGCCAAATCGCTTCCGAGTTCCCGGCCTCCATCGTGCTCGAGGGCCGCTGCCACGAGCGCGAGGCGATCCCCTACCAGGCAATCGACGGCGTCATCGAGGGACTCGTTCGCAGGCTGACGCGTACTCCTCCAGCAGAGGGTCAAGCTCTCTTACCGGCCCGCCACGGGCTGCTTGGTGTCGTCTTTCCCGCGCTAGCTCGTATCCCGGCGCTCGCCAGGCAGGACACGCAGGCTACGAAGCAAGGCACGGAAGACGAGCTACGTCGACAGGCATTCGTGGAGCTGCGCGAGCTGTTCGCACGACTCGCGATGCACCGCCCCACCGTCGTCTTCATCGACGACCTGCAGTGGGCCGACGACGACGGTCTACAGGTGCTGACCCAGCTGCTGGCCCCACCGCAGGCACCGCCTCTGCTGTTCATCGCCGCGCTGAGGGTGGGGTCGAGTGAGGCGCTGCCGCGCCTGCCGCGCCTCGTGGCACTTCCGGTCAGCGCGCCGACAATGCTCCACGTCGGCGCGCTGAGTGGGACGGAGGCCCGGCAGCTCGCCGCGACGCTGCTTGCGCATCCTGATACGCGATCCGCTGACCCTGCGCGGATCGCGGCGCAGGCTGCCGGCAATCCCCTCTTCGTTGAAGAACTGGTGCGTCACTCGCGGTCGGGTGACACGTCTCAGTCGGCGACGCTCGACCTGGTGATCGGCGCGCGTGTGCAGGCGTTAGAAGAACGAGAACGCCGCTTGGTGGAGTTGGTCGCGGTAGCTGGTGCCCCCCTGCCTCAGCGCGTCGCGACGTTCGCGGCGGGCCTCGACCGCGTGACCTTCCTGCGTTGCGCGGCCTTCTTGCGAGCATGCAACCTGGTGCGCACCGAGGGCCACGAGTGGCGCGAGTCGATAGCGCCCTACCACGATCGGGTGCGTGAGGCGGTGCTCGTCCAACTATCGCACGACCAGCGTCGACTGCTGCACGGTGCCCTAGCGTCTGCGTTCGAAGCAAGCGACGAGCTGGATGCCGAGCGACTTGCTTTTCACTTGCTCGAGGCGGGGGAGCGCCAGCGTGCCGGTGAGTACGCCATCGCCGCGGGCGAGCAAGCCGCGCGCACATTCGCGTTCGAGCGGGCGGCGAGCTTGTTTCAGCAAGCCCTCGCCGCCCTCGCGCCAGGCGACGGGCGGATTCTCCCGATGCGGGTGAAACTTGCCAAGGCACTTGCTTTCGCGGGCCGAGGCGCGGAGGCCGCGGAGCAGTTCGAGACTGCGGCGAGCGACGCCCCGCCCAGAGAGGCGCTCGAGCTGCACCGGCGTACTGCCGAGCAGTTGCTTCAAAGCGGGCAC
>JBEGTL010000627.1:0-4882 GCA_041179425.1 Pseudomonadota bacterium
AATGGCGGCGCGAGCTTGTTTTTGACGACCTTGACGCGTGTGCGGTTGCCGATCGCGTCTTCGCCGACCTTGATGGAGCCGACGCGCCGGATGTCGAGCCGGATGGACGCGTAGAACTTGAGCGCGTTGCCGCCGGTGGTGGTCTCGGGCGAGCCGAACATGACGCCGATCTTCATGCGGATCTGGTTGATGAAGACCAAGATGGTGTTGGACTTGTGCACGGTGGCCGTGAGCTTGCGGAGCGCTTGGCTCATCAAGCGCGCCTGCAGACCGACGTGGCTGTCGCCCATCTCGCCTTCGATCTCGGCCTTGGGCACGAGCGCCGCGACGGAGTCGACGATGACCATGTCGACGGCGTTGGAACGCACGAGCATGTCGGCGATCTCGAGGGCCTGCTCGCCGTGATCGGGCTGGGACACGAGCAGCTCGTCGACGTTGACGCCGAGCTTGCGCGCGTAGGAGATGTCGAGCGCATGCTCTGCGTCGATGAAGGCTGCGATGCCGCCGGCGCGCTGACACTCGGCGATGGCGTGGAGGGTGAGCGTGGTCTTGCCGCTCGACTCTGGGCCAAAGATCTCGATGATGCGCCCACGCGGGTAGCCGCCGACACCGAGCGCAAGGTCGAGCGAGGTGGAGCCCGTAGAAACGACGGGGACCTCAGTCTGCTCGTTTGCCCCGAGGCGCATGATGGCGCCCTTGCCGTACTGCTTCTCGATAGAGCCCAGCGCGAGCTCGAGCGCCTTTTCTCGATTGGTGTCTCTCTGCATCACCCTCTCCCGTCTTCGTTCGAGCAGTCTGTCCGACAGGTGCTCATTTGTACAGGTAAAGGTCGCAAAAAAATGTGGGGGGACTTGCTGCCACCGAGCTCCACCCGCCGCGGCTCGTGAACTGCAGCGCTATGCCGGCGATCTGGGTGGGGAACGGCGACCCGACCGGCTCCTCGCCGATCTGACGAGGGCGAGGCCCGTGCCGGGCTGCCGCTCAGAACTCGTCGGAACCAAGCTTGCCGGCACGCCCTTCGGCGCTCTTGCGCGGCGTAGACGCGGGGCTCGCCGCTGGAGCTGGCGCAGAAGCAGTGGGCGGTTGACTGCTACGCGCCGGCGTAGCGCTGGCGGGATCGCCAGTCGTGGGTTCGGGATTGCGACCCCTGCGGGAAGGCTCGCGGCCGCGCGACCGAACGGCTTGGGATCCCGTGCGCGACCGGGCTGGCTCATCGGCCGCTGGCGCAGGCGCCACACGTCCCTGTGCTGCCTCTCCCTCTGCGCGGGCGCTGACGCTTCGATCGAAGACTTGTCCTGCGTCGACGCGAGCAGCCTGCTCCGGGGCGTGTGCGACCGGGAGCACGGGCTGCGGGGGCGGGGCCTCGGGCACCTGGTGCGTGGAGCCCGGCGTAGGCGCGTCGGGCGGCGCCGGGTGCGCGGACTCGGACGGCGTCGTCTGCTCGGACAACACCAAGAGCGCGCCCCCCACGCCGAGCGCGACCACGCCCAGCGCGACCAGCGCGAGCTTGCTGCTGTTCGTCGACTTCGCCCTGGTCGGCTGCGCGACGGCGTACACGTCGGACTGGTAAGGCTGCGAGAGCGTGCGCGCGGTCGAAGCGCCGTCTTGCGCGCGCGCCCCCACGTCGGAGCTCGGCCGCGGCGTGAAACGCCCCTCCGCGCCGCGGTGTAGCGGGGTGGCGGCACGATGGGCGCCACCACTACGCGGCGTGCGAAGCGGCCTGCCCTGCCCCTCGGGGATGGACAGCCCAGCACTGCGCGGAATGAACGGACGCAGCGCTTCGATCAGGCTGCGCACGCTGCGGTAGCGGTCGTCACGGTTACGCGCGATGGCGCGCATGACCACGTCGGCGAGCCCGGGCGGCAAGTCAGGCCGCAGCTGGCCGAGGTGCTCGGCCTGCGTGGTGATGACGCGGATGGCGAGCGCAGAGACGCTGTCGGCCACGTAGGGAGGCGTGCCGGCGATGGACTCGTACAAGATGACGCCGAGCGCGTAGACGTCGACACGTTGGTCGAGGTCGCGCTGCCCGCTGAGCTGCTCGATGGACATGTAGTACGGCGTGCCCATGGCCACGCCGCTGCGTGTGAGCTGCTGCGCCGTGCCGTCGTCGAGCTTGGAGATGCCGAAGTCGAGCACACGGGGGTCGTCGAGCCTGCCGGACGCGCCGACACAGACGAAGATGTTGTCGGGCTTGAGGTCGCGGTGCACGACGCCGTGATCGTGGGCGGCCGAGACGCCCTCCATGGCGCGCACCAGGATGAGCAACGTCTCTTCGAGCGTGAGCGTGGTGTCGTGCAGCAGATCGGAGAACGGCTTGCCCTCGAGCAGCTCCATCACGATGAACAGCACGTCCCCGTCGCGGCCGACGTCGAACACGTCGACCACGTGGCGGTGCTGCAGTCGCCCCATGACCTGTGCCTCGCGCAAGAACCGCCCGACCAAGTCGGCGTTGTGCACGAGCTCGGGCAGGAGGACCTTCAGCGCCATGCGTTTGCCGGTGGTGGCGTGCGACGCGACGTAGACCGCGCCCATGCCGCCCCTGCCGAGCGTGCGCTCGATGACGTACTTGCCGGCGATCACCAGGCCGGGCGTGAGTGACTCCGCTTGCATCCCGGTCGTACTCTAGCGTGTCGCTCGCCCTTCGGAGAGGTTCGTTTCTCACGCGCCAGCCCGCGTCACCCTACCCGCTCGCACGCCCCGGGCCGCTTCCAGCGCGGCGGTAGGGCCACGTCACAGAGCGCGAAGCTCGGTACGGACGCGCGCGCGCTCACGATCGAGCTGATCGGGTGTCGCGCCAAGGCTCATGAGCAAGCGCTCCGACATCGCGAGCGCAACCTCGGCCTCGGCCGTGATGACCACGTCGGCGCCTGCGTTGCCGAGCTCGGTGGACTCGTGGATGAACGAGACCCGCGCGAGGATCATGATGTTGGGGTTGAGCTGCTTGGCGATGCGCACGACGGCCTCGGGTGGGCTGCCCGCGGCCGCAAAGATGAGGGCCACCGCTTGCTCGGCGCCTGCAAGCTCGAGGATGGCCTGCTGCGAGGCGTCGCCGTAGATGGCCAAGACGCGTGGTCGCCACCGCGATCTGAACCAGCGCGCCTGGGATGGCGATCTTGCGGACGGCGAGCAGCTCTTCGATGTGGAAGTGCAGACCGACGCCGAACATGAGCAAGATGACGCCGACCTCGGCCAGCTCGGACGCGAGCTCGGTGTGCGCCACGAAGCCGGGCGTGAACGGCCCGATCAACACGCCTGCGATGAGGTAGCCGACGATGGGCGACAGCTTGAAGCGGTGGGTGACGAGCCCGAGCACGAGCGCGGCGCCGAGTGCCGCGGTGAGCGTGAGGATCAGGTTCGTTGAGTGGGCCACATGCCTCGCAGACGGCGCTCAGGAGCGATCGGTGTCGCTGGCCAGCTCTTGAACGAGGCGCAACGCGGTGTAGGTGCTCATCACGCGAATGCGCTCACGGTCGCCGCGAAACAAAAAGCGCTTGGCGTACAGGACGCCGCCGCGGTTGCCGACGCCGATCCACACGGTGCCCACGGGCTTGTCGTCGGTGCCCCCGCCGGGCCCTGCGATGCCGGTGACCGACACGCCGAGATCGGCATCGGACGCGCGCAAGACGCCCCGAACCATCGCCATGGCCGTCTCTTCGCTGACCGCACCGAAGCCGCGCAGAGTCTCCTCGCTGACACCGAGCACGTTGGTCTTGGAGGCGTTGGAGTACGTGACCGCATCGAACAGCAGGTACTCGCTGGAGCCGGGGACGCTGGTGAGCAGGGAGCCGAGCATGCCGCCCGTGCAGCTCTCTGCGACCGCGAGCGTGACCCCTTTGTTGCGCAGCGTGCGGCCCACCGCGCCGGCGTAGGTGTCGTCGCGATCGCCGTAGATGACGTGCCCGACACGCACCTTGACCTCTTCGGCCGCGCGCTCGGCGAGCTGCACCGCCTCGCGCGGCGAGTCGGCCTGCGCGAGCACCTTGAGCTCGACCTCGGGAAAGCTGGCGCGGTAGCCGATGGTGACCCCGGCAAAACGCTCTTCGACCCCTTCGAGCGCCTGCCCGAGCGCCGACTCGGTGGTGCCGAACGTGCGGAAGTGAATCTGATGGCTGTTGTGCTGCGCGAGCTCGGCGATGCGCGGCACGATGCGCGTACCGAAGATGTGTTTCATCTCGCGCGGCACGCCCGGCATGAAGAACAACAGTGCCCCTTGGAGCTCGACACCAAAGCCGGGCGCAGTGCCCTGCTCGTTGGCGAGGATGGTGGCGCCGGCCGGGAAGTCTGCCTGCTTGAGGTTGTTGGGCGGCATCACGCGGCCGTACCAAGCCGCCAGCTTTTGCAGCTTTTCGACGGTGGCTTCGTCGCGCGCGACGGGCACGCCGAGGGCCTGGGCCACAGCCTCGGTCGTGAGGTCGTCGGTGGTGGGACCGAGACCGCCCGTGGAGACCACCACTTTATGGCGCGCCGCGAGCTGTTTCACTGCCTCGACGATGCGCGGCGTGTCGTCGTCGATGGTGAGGTGCTCGATGACCTCGAACCCGAGTGCCGTGAGCTGCTCTGCGAGCCATGCCGCGTTGCTGTTGATGAGCTCGCCGCGCGTGAGCTCGGTGCCGATCGAGAGGACTGCCGCTGTCATCGTTTTGCTCAACCTGCTTTGACCAAACGTTCAGTGCAACGCGTAAATGCGCGAGCCATGAAATCGGAAGCCATGGTCGCACGTTGTCCCGACCCCGGGCGCGTCTACATGAGGGCCGCGTTCGATCCCCGCGCACCTCTGCTCACGAGTCCCACGAAAACAGCTGCGCATCGGTCGCGAGGCACGGATCGCAGCCCAGCCGACCCTGTTTCAAAAGATGTCTTTGATCGCAGTTGCGTGGTATGC
>JBEGTL010000628.1:0-4867 GCA_041179425.1 Pseudomonadota bacterium
GACGCCTGATGGGGATGGGGCCCAAACAGCGCCGCACGCGCAGCGCCGAGATGATCGAGCTGGTGGGCCTGTCGCACGCCGTCGATCGGCCGATCGGTCGCTTTTCGAAGGGCATGATGCAGCGTGTCGGCCTGGCTCAGGCGCTGCTGCACGACCCGGAGCTGCTCATCCTCGACGAGCCCATGAGCGGCCTCGACCCGATCGGGCGCAAGCAGGTGCGCGACATCATCATCGGCCAGCGCAAGCGCGGTAAGACACTCATCTTCACGAGCCACGTGCTGAGTGACGTGGAGATGTTGTGTGACCGCATCGCCATCATCAACCGAGGTCAGGTGGTGGCGCGCGGGACGCTCGACCAGCTGCTGCGGCGCGAGGTGCGGCGCGTGCGCATCCAGCTCGAAGGGGTCACGCCCGAGCTCAAAGAGCGGCTGTCCGGTCGGGGCTTCACGCTGCGAGAGCACGAGCGCACGCTTCACCTCACCGTCGAGGGCGACAGCGAGGTCAACCCCTTGCTGGGCGAGCTGCTGAGCGAAGGAGCGCGCGTGATCGAGGTCGAGCCCGAGCGCGAGACCCTCGAAGACCTGTTCGTGCGCAAGGCCATGGCCAGCGGCGAATGAGCTGACAAGCTCGGCCCATGAGACGAGTGTCCGCGCGCGAGGCGCACGCGTTGATGGAGAACGAAGGCTACGTGTACCTGGACGTGCGCACGCGGCCCGAGTTCGACGAGGCGCACCCCACGGGAGCCCTCCACGTGGCGTGGCTCGAGCCCGGCAATCACGGCATGGTCGTCAACCCTTCGTTCGTGCCGCAGGTAGAGGCCGTGCTCGCGCGGGACGCTCGTATCGTCGTGGGCTGCGCGTCGGGTGTGCGCTCGTTGGCCGCCGCGAACGCACTCGTCGAGAGCGGGTTTGTAGAGGTGTGCGAGCAACGCGCGGGCATGGCCGGCGTGCGCGATCCCTTTGGCCGTGTGCGCGAGAAGGGATGGCGAGACGAGGGGCTGCCCACCTCCGTAGCCGAGTGAGCCTGCGAGCAAGACAGGCGCTGCTGCCCGCCGCCCAGACGTGTTGTGTTCGCGCGAGCAGCACGGGCCATCGTGTCAGCGCGCGAAGATCACGTCACGCGAGGGGCTCTGGCTGCCGACTTCCATCCAGCGCTGGATGAGGACCGTGTCCTCGCGGTTCGAAGCCCAGGCTTCCTTGCCGCGGATCCCACGCCTCGACGTGGCCCTATGCGATCCCGCGTTGCGGAGGACGGTCGAGATGGCGTACGACCTCGATGTAGGCGGCGTGTACGAGCCTGCCTACGTCGCTACTGGCTGCGGGCCGGAGCACGCCCGTCGACATCGGACCCTCGGCAGAGGGATGGGACCGTCATGACCTTCACGAGAATGGATGAGAGTAGTCGCGACGAGTGGATGCACATCGGCAAGGTCACCATGGAGCTTCAGTCCGAGGTGCCCAAGCGTGTGCTGTCCATGCTGCGCGAGCTAGAGGGAGTGCGCGGCGGCTTTGGCGTCGACCAGCTGCACCACGCGCTGCAGACGGCGACCATGGCTCGGCGCGCCAACGCCAGCGACGAGCTGGTGTTGTGCGCGCTCTGTCACGACGTCGGCAAGGTCATCTCCATCCCCAACCACGCGGCGATCGCGGCCGAGATCCTCAAGCCGTACGTGTCCCGCGAGGCCTACCAGGTGCTGCGCACGCACCAGGAGTTTCAGGGACGCCACTACTTCGAGCACTTCGGGGCCAGCCCCACGCTGCGCGACAAGTACCGCGCCGAGCCGTGGTTTGCGCTCGCCGAGCAGTTCACCGACGAGTGGGACCAGGCCGCCTTCGACCCTGCCTACCCGGTGCTGCCGTTGGGCGAGTTCGAGCCGCTGGTGAACCAGCTGCTAGGACGCTTCCCGCTCAGCGTTTGAGGCTGTTGCCCGCTGGCGCCGATGCGGGCTGCTTGGCGCGTGCCTTGGTGGATTCGCGGTTCTGTTGCTGGGACCAGAGCATCACGGCTACGGCGGCCAGAGCCATCACCACGAGCGCGACCATGATCCACGTGCGCGCCTGCTTTGGGCTCAGACCCTGACCCGCTGGCTTGCTGTTGCGGGCACCCTCGCCACCGTCGAGGCGAAGCGTGGGAGCCGCCGCGGCGGTCTTTGCGGGGCGCGCACTGGGCACGGGCGAACTTGTTGCGGCTGCTGCAGCTACGGGGGCCGTCTGGGCCGTCGGCGGCGTGCTGTCCGCAGGCGGAGGCAGGCTGTTGGCCGCCACTGTGAGAGAGGGAGCGCTGGGCTTGGTGCCCGCCTTGACCTCGTCACTTGGCAGAGAGCCGCGCGCGGGCGGCGACGAGCCGAAGTACGCCTCGTTGTTCATCGCATCGGACGCCTCGCTCGCGGCGCGCAGGGCGTCGCCGAGCTCGAGCTCGAGGTCGTCGGTCGGCGCGTTGCCGCGCGGAGCTGGCATGGTGGACGTGAGGGGTGGCTTGGCGGCCGCCTCGGCGTCGTAGCGGCCGAGGGTCTCGCGCAGGATGTCGAGCTGCGAGGCGTCGGCGACGACCGTCACCTCGCCCTGGTCGTACTCTTCTTCGCCCTCGAAGTCGGCGTCGTCTCCGATGCCGCGGTCGAACGACAGCTCGGGATCGCTCTTGGCCGTAGTGGACCTGTCGGACGCATCGTTGGCCGGGGTGCGCGCCATGCGCTGCAGCAAGCCGGGTGCTGCCGCGTCAGTGGGCGTGTCGGAGAACGCGTCGCGACGAGCCGCCGCCGCGGGCTGCACGCCAGGCTTGGCCGAAGGGCTGCTGGTTGCGGGGATGTTGATCACGTTGCGGGACCCGGCGGCGGCGCTTGCCGTTGCGGCGCGTGGCGCAGCACTCGGCGCGACTGCGGCCGAAGCAGCGGCGCTTTGGGCGACCGCGACGACTTCGTCGCGGCGCTCTCCGCGCAGGCCCGACAGCTCTTCGGCGGACTCGACGAACAGGTGAGGTGCACGCACGCGCTCTTGCGCCGCGCCCTCGAGGGCCTGATCGACCGGCTCCATGATGTTCATGGCAGCGGGGTGGGAGCGGTGCTGCACGATCACGTTGGCGTCGGTCATGCCGAGCACGCGGGCGAGCGCCTGCCAGGCTTCCCACTTCTCGCCCTTGCGCTCTGCGAATGCGGACACCAGCAGCTCGTCGGCGAGGTCGACCTTGGCCGAGAGCTCGCCGTCGGTGAGTGCAACGTGCAGCGTGGGCCCGGCGAGAGCGAGCGCACGCAACGTGCGGGTGGGGCCGAGCGGCGCCAGGGTCGTCTCGAACGTGGCCTCTTTGCGAGCGCGCTCGGTGAGTGCTTTGTCCATGCCGGCTAGCCTCGACACGATGCCTTCGAGCGCGCGTAGATCGACGGTGCCGTCGACTGCGGCCAGCGTCGTGTAGTCGATGGAGGCCACCGATGCCCAGCGGGCACGCACGTCGGACCGCACCTCGGCAACGCGCGCGTCGGTCGACGGCGCGCGGCGGGCATCGATCACGAGCAAGTCGGCGCCGCGCATCGCGACCGGGTCTTTGGCACCGGCGCGCACGTCGCCGACGTGTGCTTTGCGCTCGCGCAGAGACTTGGCGATGGCTTGCGCCCTCGCTTCGTCCTCAGTGACGAGCAGTACATGGAGGCCTTCGAAGTTGTCGATTCGAGCAGTCACGCTGTGATCTGGAAGTCTAACATCAGGGCGCCTTTCACCGAGAAGAGCGTTGTGCTTATTTCTGTGCGTCGCAGGGTGTAGGCGCGCGGCCCTCATCGGGACTGCCCGCGAGGTCGCCGCTCGCTCCCCGCTCTCTTCGCTCGCCCGCCCAGGGGCGCGCTTCGACCTCCCCCCGAGGTCCTTACGGTGGCCGCACCAGGAGCAGCACAGTGATCGAGTCCACGCCACCCAGCAACGACCAGAGCGTCGTGTCCAGCGCGCCGACGCCCCTCACCAGCTACCAAAAACGGCTCTTTTTGCTGCTCGGTGTGGCCACGTTCTTCGAGGGCTACGAGTACGTCGCCCTGACGCAGCTCTTGCCGACCCTGCGCAAGACCTACGGCCTCAGCGAGAGCGGGGCGGGCGTGCTGGTCAGCGTAATCGGCTTCAGCGCGCTGCTCTCGTTCGTGCTGATCCGCCGCGCGGACGTGGTGGGACGGCGCCCCATGCTCAACATCACGGTGGTCGGCTATACGGCCTTCTCCATCCTGTCGGCGTGCTCGCAAGACGTCTGGCAGTTCGGCGCCGCGCAGCTCGGCGCGCGCGCCTTCTTGCTCGCCGAGTACGCGATCAGCATGGTCTACCTCGCCGAGGAGTTTCCTGCCGACCGGCGCGGCTTTGCCGTGGGCACCATGCAAGGGCTCAACAGCTTGGGGGCCATCGTGTGCGCCGGCGTCGTGCCCAGCTTGCTCAAGACGCCGCTCGGCTTTCGATCGGTGTACCTGGTGGGCGCGCTGCCCTTGTTGATGATGATCTGGCTGCGGCGCAGCGTGCGCGAGACGGCGCGCTTCACGGCGGTGCAGGCGCAAGGCAACGTGCGGGGCGACGTGTTTGCGGTGTTCCGCACGGCGTACCGTGGACGGGTGCTGTTGTTGGCTCTGATCTGGGGCCTTACTTATCTGTGCACGTATCTGAGCATTACCTACTGGAAGGAGTTCGCCGTGCAGGAGCGCGGATTTTCCGACGTAGACGTGTCGCGTGCGGTGATGATTGCGGCTCTCGGGTCTTTGCCTTTGGTGTTTGCGTTGGGCAAGTTGCTCGACACGTTGGGACGCAGGCGGGGCGCCATCCTGGTATTCGTGTGCGTGACGGTCTCGGCGCTGCTGGCGTACAACGCGCATTCGTTCGTCTGGCTGACGGTGGGTCTGACTGGTTCGATC
>JBEGTL010000629.1:0-4866 GCA_041179425.1 Pseudomonadota bacterium
CCGCCCCGGGGGGGGGGGGGGGGGGGGGGGGGGGGGGGGGGGGGGGCGGCGGCTTCGGCTTGGCGCGCGCGATGGCGTCAGGGTCGATGGCGCTCGCGATCAGCAAGGCGGCGGCATCTTGCACATCGGTGCAGGTGGCCAGCTCCACACTGCGATCGGCGCGGCGACTCTCACTGCTCACACTCAGGCTCAACCGGTAGTAGTTGACGCTGCGATCGGCCAGCTCGTCGACCCGCGCCACGAACGTGGTGGGCTCGCCCTCCGTACGGTGCTCCCCGAGCAGACGCACGATCTCGGCGTCGAGCCCTGCGGAGCGCGGGCATAGCGGTGAGCCCGCCCACTCAATCGTGATCTGAGGCGGCAGCTCTGCACTCGCAGGAAACGAGAGCAGCGACCAGAGCAGGGCCGTCCACCGAGCGAGACCAGCTGCGCGACCGCCATCGGGCATCGGCACGCCTCGCTAGTAACACGCGCGCGCGCCGGACACGAATTCGTTTGTTTGTTCGCGTGGTGCAGAGGCCGAGCGGGCACGGCGAAATCGGGTCGGTGTCGGCGTGTCCTCGGGGCGCCCAAGCGAAGAAAACGAGGCACGCGGACCAGGGCGCGCTCTTCCGCGCCGCTCCTAGTTTGGCCGCGCTCGTGTGTTTCCTTGGGAAGCTCACCGCATTTCTTTTTCCTCGTACTTTTCGGCTCCCAGGTCCAAGGCGCTCCGCCGCCTCGGCCATCCATCGCCCGGGGCGCACTGCACTCCGACATCTGATAGGAGCTACAAAAATGCGCAAAAACCGATTGTTGCTGAGCCTGACGTTCGCGCTCACTTGCGGCGCGGTCGCGTGCGGCGGTGCCGACGACAGCAGCCTGAGCGACTCCACCGAGAGTCTGCGTCGCGGCGGCGGTGACGGCGGCGTCAAGGCCGGACGGGGCCACGGGCGCGACAGCGATGCCGATGTCGACGAAGACACCGACGAGGCCGCACGCGGCGACGGCGGCCGGGGTCACGACCGCGTCTCGCACGAGCGCGGCGACGGTGGTCAGTGCTCGCGCGGTGCCGGTCATCACGTCCCGGGTCGTGGTGGAGACCAGGGCCAAGGTCGCGGCCGCGATGAAGACCAGGACGACGAGCAGGACGAAGAGAACGACAGCGAAGACGGCAAGGGCGGTCTCAGCGGTCCCAAGCTCGACGGCGGCGGTCCTCGTGGCGGCAAGCCCGGCCACGACGCCGGCGTACGCTGAGCGTCTGCTCGTGACCGGCTTTCGCACGCGCGGGTGCAAACGCGCGGTCCTGTGGCGCGCGACCCCTGTGGGGAAAAGATCAGCGCGCGTGCGAAAGCCAGCCCAACCGGATCAGCTCGTCGCGCTCGCGTAGCTCGTACCCTTCGCCGATGTCGCGCCGATAGCGCAGGTTCGGGATGATGATCTTGTCCACCAGCGCATAGGTGCGTCGTCGCGCTTCGTGCACACTCGCGCCGCGCCCGGTGACGACCATCACGTACCCGATCTGACCCGCCGTCACCAGCTGGTCGCCCTCGCGCGCGACCTCGCCGTAGTGGAGGTGCGGCAGCTCTTCTGCGTCGACACCGTGCAAGACGATGGGCGCCCCCTTGGACAGCCTGTCGTAACCGTCAGGGTACGGAAACGGCGGCACCGTCAGCACGACACCCACGGCGAAGCCCTCGTACGTGGCGAAGTCTGGTGCGCCCCTTGCGCCGTCGTGTCGAAGCGCGTCATCGCGAGCAAAGCTTCGACTGTCGCTGGTGACGACGCGCGCGAGCAACACGTCCCACGGGTCTCGGTGCAGCGCGCTCAGGATGGCGTAACCAGGAACGCCGAGCCGACAGGTGAACTCGAGGGGAAACACGCCCTCGTCGTTCACGATGGTGTTCAGGTTGATGTAGCCGACGTAGCGCGATGCACGCAGCAGCGGAGCGACGCGACCCAACGTGGCAGCGAACAGCTTGTCGGCTCCGCGATAGGAGACGAGCGTGCCCATCTCGCCAGTGAGCTCGCCCAGGTTGCCGGGGAAGAAGCCCTTGTGCTCCCAGTCGAGGTTGACGGGCGACAGAAATCGCTCGCCGTCGAAGAAGCCGCCTACCCCCACCTCGACGCCGCGCACGTGCTGCATGAGCACAAAGCGCGGCGCCTCGGGGACGGGCCACTTGGCTTGCTGCAGGCGCAGCATCGCGATCATGTCGAGCCCGTTGTCGAGCGCGCCTACGTAGTTGCGGGTCTTTGCGAAGGTGTCGCCGTCGTACTTGAGCACGTAGCGAGCAGGCCGCTCGTGCACGAACGCGAGCGCCGCGTCGAAGCTGTCGAACGTGAACGTGTCGGCCACCTGCATCCCGACCTGGCGAGCGACGTCTTGGCCGTAGGCCCGGTCGAGCTCGAGCCGGTCGCCCACCTCGCTGCTGCCAAACACGTGGTAGCCCTGCTGACGCAGCTCGTCCTGCGTGGCGCCCCAGCCCGTGCCTTCGAACAAGATCACGCCGAGGTCGGTGGCTTCGCGAACCCAGCGCAGGTCGTCACGCCAGTCGACACTGCGTGGCACCATCCCGTGCAGGATGTCGTCGGACTCAGGATCGGCGAGGAAGACCCGAACCTCGTGGCCTCGCGCCAGCAAACGAAGGTACAGGTCGCCGAGTGCAAGGTGGTGACCGACGCCCAGGACTCTCACGGTGGGAGAGTATGCACCAATCGTCGCAAGCCAATGTGGCAATGCCGCGGAGTCACCATGGCGAGACGCGGCCTCGGGCGAGCGAGCCAAGGTCGCCGCTCAGCGCGTGGGGATGGTCTCCTCGCGACACATCTCGATCAGATCGGTGACGCCAACGTCGACGCCTGCCTGCGTGAGCAACGTGGTGAGCTGCCCGCGATGGTGAGTCTGATGGTTGAACAGGTGGCCGACCGCCCACCAAGCGGGGTGGCTCTGCGGCGTCCCATTGCTGGTCGTGTATTCGAGCGTGCGATCGAGGGTCGCTTCGTCGAGGGCATAGGTCCACTCGAGGATGTCTTCGTCGGTGCGCTCGCGCTCACGAAGCAGCTGCTCGAAGTCTTCGTACAGCTCTTGCGCCATGGAGGTGACGACGATGGGCGTGAGGGCAGCCGTACGTGACACGTAGCGCTCGCCATCGTGCGTGAACCGCAGCATCCAAGCGCGGTCGGTGAGCAGCAAGTGGTTGAGCGTGAGGTGAATGGAGCGGAAGAACGCGCCACGGTCGAGCTTGCGCTCGTCGTCCGAGAGGCCGGCAGCGGCCGCGAACAGCTTGCGATTGATCCAGCGGTTGTAGCGTGCCAGCGCTCGATACTGTTCTATCGGTGACATGCGGTCCCTCCGCGATTTGCGGAGTATGCGCGAATGTTGGCGCGCTGCACGTGCGCGCGTCCGCCGGAGAGCGCGCTTGCGACCCGCGCCCAGTCGTCGCTGGTCGTTCGCTGCGTGTGGCCTAACGCGGCTCGGGCAGGTGACCGTAGCGAGCTACAAAAAAGAGGTGAACCGCGTAGGCGAGCAGGCCCGACGCGACGAAGGTGAGCAGCCACATCCCAAACGGCTGCCGCGCAAACTCGCCGAGGGCGCCGCCAAACCCCTGGGCGTCGCTCGCGTTCTCACGCCAGGCTGCTGTCAGCAACGAGATGCCGATGACCGGGAAAACGAGGCCACGGGCAAAAACGCCCACCCTCGCCAACCGTCGCACGGCACGACACAGCCGCGCATCGAGCGGTGCACTCGCGTATTGCTCGCCGACCTTGCCCCGCACTGCTTTGACGACCTCGGCAATCCCGACGCCGACGATGATGGCCCCGGCGATGGCCACCAGAACGCGCCCGAGGGGGAGCGACAAGACGTCTCCCACCCACCCCTGTGCACCGCCGCGGCGCGAGCTCCTGCTCCCGTAGGCTAGCTCGGCCGCGTAAAACGCGAGGCCCAGGTGCAGGAGGCAGATCACGCCGTAGCCGACCCGCTTGACCAGACCCTTGCCGTCGCTGCGACTGCCACGATGCACTCTCCTCAGCGATGGAGTAGGCGCACCGGTGGGTTTCGAAAGCGGTGCTCCATCGCCACGAGGAGAGCAGCCCGCTCCCGCGACTCCTTTCCCGCCTGTTTCGTGGCTCGTGCCGCCGCCGGAAGCAGGCGAAAAGAGGGGGACGGGAGTAAGACGTAACCATGACAGCCACTGTCCCGCCGCCCCGCCCCGAGACCGCGCGAGCACCTGACGCCAAGGTTGCGTCCATGTTCGTCGACCGCTGGTCGCGCCGTGCTTTTTCGGACCGACCGTTGGGAGACGCCACCGTCGCGTCCCTGCTCGAAGCGGCTCGTTGGGCGCCCTCGACGGGCAACTCGCAGCCTTGGCTCCTGGTGTACGCCGACACCGAGGAGACGCTGGCCGTGGCCCGGCCCGTGCTCAACGACAAAAACCAGCGCTGGGCCAACAAGGCTCCGCTCCTGGTGTTCGTGTTCGCACGACGAAACGACGAGAAGTCGGGCAAGCCCCTGCCCAATCATCAGTTCGACGCCGGCGCAGCATGGATGTCACTCGCCCTGCAGGCGCACGCGCTGGGCCTCTCGGCACACGCCATGCTCGGCTTCCACCAGGACAAGGCGCACGAGGTGTTCGGCGTCCCGGCAGCCGAGTACAGCGCGCACGCTGCCATCGCGGTCGCGTACCCGGGCGACGCCGAAGACCTGCCGGACGATCTCAAGGAGCGTGAGCATCCCAGCGGCCGCAAACGTGTCGCCGAGTTCGTGTTCCGGGGACGGCTCCCCCAGCCCTAGCGCCCGCGTTCGCCACAAGGGGTGACCAAAGCCTGTCCGGTTTGCGCGAGCTGGGTCGTCTACCCAATGAACGCCGCACGCCATGCAGAACGCCATCA
>JBEGTL010000630.1:0-4866 GCA_041179425.1 Pseudomonadota bacterium
AGGCGCGCCACCTCGTGCATACTGTAACGAGCCAGACCGCGAGCGATCTCGCCGCCATCGGGGCTGAGGATGCTGATGGCGTCGCCGGCCGCGAAGTCGCCCCGCACACCAATCACACCCGCCGGGAGGAGGCTGCTCTGCCGCTCGACCAGCGCGCGCACTGCGCCGGCGTCGACCAACAAGCTGCCTTTGGGCTTGAGCGTGTAGGCAATCCAGTGCTTGCGGCTGGCCAGCGGAGAACCTTGCGGCAGCACCAGGGTGCCCACGTCGGCGCCCGCCAGCAGCTCGGGCAGGACGTTGGGGTTGCGCGCATCGGCGATGGCCACGGGCAGACCGCGCAAGCTGGCGCGTCGGGCCGCCTCGAGCTTGCTCTCCATGCCCCCGAGACTGAGCCCCCCTGCCTGGTGGGGACGCACCAACCCGCGCACGTGCTCGACGTCGCGCACGGTGGCGATGCGCACGCCCTCTGCGTCGAGCAGGCCCTCGACGTCGGTGAGCAAGACCAAGAGGTCGGCGCCGACCAGCGTGGCCACCATGGCGGCGAGCTGGTCGTTGTCGCCAAACCGGATCTCGTCGACGGCGATGGTGTCGTTCTCGTTGATGATGGGGACGCAGCCGTGGGCGAGCAGCGCGTCGAGCGCCGCACGCGCGTTCAAGTACAGGTTGCGATCGGTGATGCCGTCGTGCGTGAGCAGCACCTGCGCCACCTCGATGCCGTGCTGGGCAAAGGCCTCTTCGTAGGCGTGCATGAGGCGCGACTGGCCGGTGGCCGCACTGGCCTGCAGCTCTGCCATCTGGGTGGGCCGAGCCTTGAGCCCGAGACGGGGAAAGCCGAGCGCGATCGCGCCCGAAGACACCACGACGACCTGCCGTCCCTGCGCGCGCAGGGCGGCCACCTGGCGCGCCCCGTCGACGAAGCGCCCGCGATCGCCCGCCGTGATCGACTTGGTGCCGATCTTGATGACGATGCGTCGTGCCTCGGACAGTTCTTCGCGCGGGTTTTGCTCGCTCATAGGGTGTGCCAGGCGAGCTTGGGCCGCGCGGCGGGCGGAGCTGTAGCACGGACCTCGCGCGCGTTCGTGCTGGTTGATGCCCCGCATTGAGTAGACTGCACGGGTGGAAGGCGATCTGGGACTCCTCGCGCACGATCTGCCGGTCTGGCTGGTGCGCATCGTTGCGCTGCTGTTCGGGTCGCTCTGGGGCAGCTTCTTCAACGTGGCCATCTACCGCTGGCCGCGCGGGATGTCGGTGGTGAAGCCGCCGAGTCACTGCCCCGCCTGCGGCGCCCCCGTGCGCTGGTACCTCAACGTGCCGGTGCTGGGCTATCTGCTGCTGCGGGGGCGCGCGCGCTGCTGCGGCGCCAAGCTGACGGCCCGCTACGTGTGGGTCGAGCTACTGACCGGCGTGTTGGGGCTCGCGGTCGCCGAGCGCTTCTTCGTGGGTGCCGACCCTGGCGCATCGGCGGCGGCCGCGGGGCTCGAGACGGTGCTCTACTTCGCCTTTGTCGGCGGCTTGATCGTGGCCACGTTCGTGGACCTCGAGTGGATGGAGATCCCGGACGAAGTGTCGCTCCCAGGAGCGGCCCTGGGCCTGGCGACGGTGGGCCTGCGCACAGCTCCCGGCGCGCTGTCTGCCGCGGTGGGTGCTGGCGTTGGCTTCCTCACTGTCCAGGTGCTGTTCGTGTGGACCTACGAGCTGCTGACCGGGCGGCGCGGCATGGGTGAGGGCGACGCCAAGCTGTTGCTGATGATCGGCGCCTTCTTGGGCTGGGAGGCCGTGCTGTTCACGCTGGTCGCGGGCAGCCTGCAAGGGTTGGTGGCGGCCGGTCTGGCCACCGCATTCGGGGTCCCGCTGGTGCCAGAGCTTCCGGACGAGGGCCTCGACGAGGCCGAGAGCACGCCCGATCCGGTGGAAAATGCGGATGCAGGAAAAGTTGTCGAGACGGCAGGCGGGAGCGCGCCCATGATGGTGTTCGGGCCCATGCTCGCGTTGTCGGCGCTGGAGTTTTTGTTCTTCGGCGACGTGATCGTGGCCTGGGTGTCGCTGCGGCTGGGGGGCTAGCGCGCAGGGCGGTCCGAAAATGTCGGACGTTTCGTGCGGCTATGCCCACAACACAAAAATCTCAGAACCTTCGATCGACCTGGGTGTCCTATCAACGTGCGGCATCTCGACGACACAGCGCCCACGCAGCTACCCACGGGTTCGGGCCCGGTGCCCGGGCTCCAGGCGGAGGCGCTCGATCCCGAGCTGCTGGCCATCAATGCGCCCCCACAGGCGCAGCGGGTCGCGGCGCTGACCATCATGGCCGCCGCAGTGGTCGCAGCGATGGCGTTGTTGTTCTCGCTGCGCGGCGACATGGGCTACGCGCTGGTCAAGCCTCAGCCCACCGACCTTCAGCACGTGCGCACGCTCGAGCCGAGCACGTTGGTGTCCAATAGCTACGTGCGCATCGCGGGGATGCCGACGCTGGGGCACTCCATCGGCTTCACGCGGGGCTTTGGGACGCGCTACCGCGTGTTCCCGCTGGCGGGTCAGCGGACGGTGTTCGTGCAGGTGCAGGACACGGGGGGCGAGGCATTCGTTCGCTCGGAGTACAGCGGACGGCTGGTGACGTTCGACGACCTGGGCGGTCGTTACCGCGAGCTTGCACGGGTGATGAATCGCGATGCTGGGTTGCCTGTGACTGGCGAGTCGTTCGTGTTGTTGGCCGACGAGCCGCCTTCTGGCTGCACCTGGACTTTGTTTGTCGCGTTTGTCTGCGCTGCGTTTGTGTTGCTGGACGTGTACTTCATCGTTCGCTGGTTTCGGCCTGTTCGGTGGGCTCAGATCGCTGCTGGTCAGTGAGTTCTGCTGGTCTTGCTGGCTGAGCTTGCTGGTCGCTTCTGGGCGGTCACTCGATTGCGCGAAAATCGATTGGGTTCGTTCGCGCCGGACTGGGGGCTGTCTCGACCTTGGCGCTCCGGGAGGGGGAGTGCTCGGCGAAAACGTGCGCCGGGGCCCCATCCCATTCGCGGGTCGACGCGCGTCGCGCGATTTATTTTTTCCGCTCAGCAGAGAAACCTTCGGTTTCCCCGGCGCACGTTTTCGCCGAGCACTCCCCCTCCCGGAGCTCGCGGTGTTGTTCTTGCCCAGCGAGGGAGAGCCGAAGACGCGTACTGGTAAGGTTGGATGGTGCGGTCCCCTTTTTGTTTTTTGGGGTTTCGGGACATCGCTCCGCTTCGCTCCGCTCGTCATCAACGGGACTTCGCTTCGCTCGTCCGCTGAATGGGGTCAGGTCTACCGGCTAGCTCGCTGAGAATTGCTACGCGTCTGACCGTCTGACCGTCTGACCGTCTGACCGTCTGACCGTCTGACCGTCTGACCGTCGTCCGTCTGCCCGTCGCCCTGCCCCTCTGTCCTGCTCGTCTGCCCGTTCGCTCCGTTGATGCTCGTTAGGCACGGGGCGTGCTGTAGGGTTGGGGAGTGGCTTGGCTGTGCCGGGGTGTGCCGCGGCGCGGTGATGCGTGGGTCTCTTGCCTGGGGTTGCCTGTGAAGCTGAGCGTTTGTTTTGTCGTGATTGGCGCTGCGGCCGGGTGGCTGGCGCTGGCTTCGCCTGCACGTGCTTGTGAGTGCGCGTCGCAAACGCTGTATGCGACCTCGCCCGAGGATGGGGCCGTGGGGGTGGCGCTCAATGCTGCCTTGGAGCTGATGGGGGTCTTCGAGCTTGGGTCCATCGCGGTTTCCGGCCCAGCGGGGCAGGCGGTGGAGTTCACGGTGAACGCGGGGCCCACGCCCACCTGTCCCGGCACCTCGGCGTCGGTCGTGCCGAAGCAGCCGCTGTTGCCAAACACGAAGTACGTCGTGAAGGTTCGGACGCTCACGTCGGAGCCGGGTCCGACTTCGTTCGTGTTCACCACGGGCACGGCGTCGCTGCCCGACGAGGTGCCAGCGGCACCGACGGGCGCAGCGAGTGTGGTGTTCGACGTCGCCCCCGACGGACAGAGCTGCGGAGACGGGACCAACTACGCCTGCGTGGGTGTCGACCTCTGGGACAACGTCGAGGTCCTCGCCAAGAAGGGCGACGAGACGCTGCTGCGCTGGGTGTTGAAGGCCAACGACGGCCTCTTCAGCCTTCGCCAACAACCAGACTGCATCGAGCTGCGTCGCCTGAGCGCAACGGGCCGCCGCTCCGACCCACTCAAGATCTGCGGCGACGCCCTCAAGCCCCGCGCCTACACAACGAGTGACCGAGACTCCAACCAGTGGATCCAATGCACCAACGGCGTGGTCGGACCGCCCGTTGCGACCTCGACCAACGCACGCGCCGACGCCGGTGCGACATCACGAGTCGATGCGGGCACCCCCCAGACCGAAGTACCGACCTCCACCCAAGCCAACAATGCCGCCGCGCCGGAGCCTTCCTCGAAGAGCGGCTGCGCCATCGCCCCCACCGCCCAAAAAGGTGCAAGCACGCCGCTGCTCGTGTCCATCACGATGCTGCTAGCGGCGGCGAAGCGACGGCGGCGCCCCGCGTAGTCATCGAGTCATCGAGTCATCGAGTCATCGAGTCATCGAGTCATCGAGTCATCGAGTCGCAGATCATCAGCTCAAGTCGGCGCCGCAAACGCACCAAACCCAATCTGCCGACGAGCGAAGCGAAGTCCCGTTGATGACGAGTGGAGCGAAGCGGAACGATGTCCCGTAACCCCACAAAAAAATAAAAACGTCGCGCCCCACCCCACCGTAACCAGCACACTTCTTCGGCTCTCCCTCGCTGGGCGGTCATCTCACCGTGAGCTGTGGGAGGGGGAGTGCTCGGCGAAACGTGCCTTGGGGGAAACCTACGGTTTCTCTGCTGAGCGGAAAAAATAAATCGCGCGAAGCGCG
>JBEGTL010000631.1:0-4860 GCA_041179425.1 Pseudomonadota bacterium
CTTGCCAGCGATCCGCCCACGCTCGCGCAGATCGAGGCTTGTTTTGCCGATGTGCGCTCGATCCTTGGGGCGGTGAAGCAAGTGGTGGACGTTTCGCGTGCGCGCACGGTGGTGGGGTTGGCCGGGACGATCACTGCTCTGGCTTATCTGCAGAAGGGGCTCAAGCACTACGATCCGGCGCAGACGAATCGCACGTGGCTATCCCGGTTGGAGATCGAGGCGCTGTTCTCGCGTCTGGCTGCGGCTGACGTCGAGGGGCGGCGTGCGATGCTTGCCGAGCCTAAGCGGGCGGAGGTGATCGTCGGGGGTGCTGCTGTACTTGTGACGCTGATGCGCGAGTTTGACTTTCAGGCTCTGCTGGTGAGCGAGTCTGACATTCTTGATGGCATTGCTGCGTCGCTGCGGGACTGACTCTTGGTCTCGGTTTCATGCGCTGCACGCGCCGTTCATGCTCGCTTGATGCGGTTACGATCGGTGGGGCCGGCCGCCTGCGGAAACACGTCGCATCGCCGATGCGAGGACGCAGCGGATGGGTGGTGGCTGACGAGGGCTGCGGCTCCCTGTCGTCAGCATGTCGTGTGCTACGCGCCAGCTCGCAACTCGCCAGCTCGCCAGCTCGCAACTTGCAACTCGCAGGTCGCCAACTCGCCGGCTCGCCAGTTAGACGCTTGGACGGCCTAGGGACAAGATCTGAGTGTGTTGCTCGGGGCGCTTTGCGATGAGCGTGCCGCAGCCGCCGTTGGCTTCGATGCGGGCTTGGCTGCTCATACGCACCACCAGACCGGCGGCGCGCATACGCTCGTAGAGCTGTTCGTAGCGAGCGCGTGAGATGGGCGCATGGCCGCTGGTGGGAACTGGATTGTACGCGTAGAGGTGCACCGCGACCTTGAGCGGGAGAGCTCGCTCGATGAAGGCGTCGACCTCATCGTCGTCGTCGTTGCGACCCGCCATGGCGAGGTACGCCAGCGCGACCTTTTTGCGGCGGCCGCGCGTCAGCTTCGGCAGTTCGTCGGCGAGGAGCCCGAACAGCGGAGCGAGTGGCGGGCCCTTGGGTACGAGCTCTGCGCGCCTCGCCTCGGTGCCCGCGTGCACGCTGATGGTGAGTCCGTTGTGCGGCAGCGCGAGCCACTCGGAGAGACGCGGCAGTGGACCGCCCGAGGTGGTGAGACTCGGACCGATACGCTGCTCGCGACAGCGCAGAACGAACGCGCGCACATGCTCGTGATTGTGCAGCGGCTCACCGACGCCGCTGACAGTAACACGCGCCACCGGGTATCCGAGCTGCATGGCGCCCTGGACCTGGCCCCAGAGCTCATCTTCGCTGAGCCCGCGAGTAAGGCCGCGCGCACCGGACGCACAGAACGGACAGCGAACCGCGCAGCCGACCTGACTGGACACGCAGAGCGTGTCTCCTCGGTAGAGCACGGCTTCGACCGCGGTCCCGTCGTCGAGCTCGACGCGAAACCTGCGATTAAAGGTGCTGACGTCGACCTCTACCAGCTGCATCTGCAGCCCGTACTATCAGCTGCAAGGCATCCGCGCTCGAAGAGCGGCAGCCCCATCACCGCGGCGAGCCCCTCCGAGCGCCAAGCAACGCAGCATCGCATAACGCAATTCGGAGCCGAGGCCCTCCCAGCCACCACCCATCCGCGGCGGCCTCGCCTCGGCGATCTGTCGTGGTGGGTGTGGAAAGACTGCTCGTGCCGAGCCCGCAGGCGGCCGGCCACGCCGATCGCAACCGCCAGCAGAGCACGTCTTCGGCCCGGCACACCGGATCCAGCTAGAGACGAGCCTCCTCAGCAAGGCGCTTCTTCTTCGAAGACGAAGACGAAGGCCCAGGAAGGTCCAACGAGACAAGCTCTTTACGCAAAGCCCGAGCCGTATGGCTGTCTTCGATCTTCGCGACCTCCAGAGGCGGACCACTAGCGACCACAGTCCCGCCTAGCTCGCCGCCTTCAGGCCCAAGATCGATCAGATAGTCAGCAGACAGCATGATGTCAGGATGGTGCTCGATCACCACCACCGTGTCCCCACGCT
The DNA here is from genome assembly GCA_041179425.1 of Pseudomonadota bacterium. Lineage (GTDB taxonomy): Bacteria > Myxococcota_A > Polyangia > Polyangiales > DASUME01 > DASUME01. The sequence goes on from JBEGTL010000631.1 coordinate 2,038, forward strand.
CCACGAACCGATTGAGGAACCCCAGCAGACGCTGCACGTCCGCGCGATGCAGACCCGTCGTGGGCTCGTCGAGCACGTACAGCGTCGGACCTTGCGCGCCCGTCGCGAGCTCGGACACCAGCTTCATCCGCTGCGCCTCGCCTCCACTCAGCGTGCTCGACGGCTGGCCCAACTTGAGATAGCCGAGCCCCAGCTCGACCAACATCGTGAGCGGGCGCGACAGTGTATTGATCGCACTGAACAGCTGGGCTGCGTGCTCGACCTCGAGCTCGAGGATGTCTCCCGCGGACAGGCCGTGGAGCTTCACTTCGAGGGTCTCGCGAGAGAAACGTTTGCCGCCGCAGTCTTCGCAGGGCAGCAGTGCATCGGGCAAGAACGACATCTCGACCGTGAGCACGCCGTTGCCTTCACACGTGGGGCAGCGACCCGCGCCCACGTTGAACGAGAAGCGGCCCGCGTCGTAGCCACGCCTGCGTGCCTCCGGCGTGGCAGCGAGTAGCTTGCGCAGCTCGTCCCAGATGCCGATGTACGTGGCAGGCACCGAGCGCGGCGTACGCCCAATGGGCGCCTGGTCGACCTCGACGGCACGCTTGAGCGCCGACTCTCCGCGCAGCTTTTTGAACGACCCGGGCGCGCGCTCGTTGCTGAGACCAAGCGCAGCACGAACGCCGGGCAGCAGCACCTCGCGTACGAGCGTGCTCTTGCCCGAACCACTGACGCCGGTGACGGCGGTAAAGCGCGCGAGCGGCAGCGTCACGTCGACGCTCTTGAGGTTATGCTCGCGGGCACCGCTGAGCTTGAGCCAGCCCACCTCGTGCAAAGGAAGCGCAGCCGCCCGCTCGGGCCGGAAGGCGAGCATCTGACCGGTGATGGAAAGCGGGTCGCGCATCAGCTCCGCAGGCGTGCCCTGGGCGACTACGTTGCCGCCGAGACGACCGCCGCCGGGGCCCATGTCGATCACCAAGTCGGCCTCGAGGATGGTCTCGAGATCGTGCTCGACGACGAGCACACTGTTGCCGCGATCGACCAGGTCGCGCAGCGCGCGCACCAACAAGCCGGTATCGCGCGGGTGCAGTCCGATGGTGGGCTCGTCGAGCACGTACTGCACGCCGGTGAGTCCGCTGCCGAGTTGCGCGGCGAGGCGCACGCGCTGGGTCTCCCCGCCGCTGAGCGTGTCGGCCGCACGGTCGAGCCCGAGGTAGCCGATGCCCACCCGCTCGAGAAAGCCGAGCCGCGTGTCGAGCTCCTCGAGCAGCAGCTTGCCGATCAGCGCGTCACGACCTGACAGCTCGAGCAACGAGAGCTCCGCGCGCGCACTGCTGACGCTGCGCTGCAGGTAGTGCGTGATGGGCTGACCGTGAACGTAGATGGAACGGGCCAGCGCGGACAGCCGCGAGCCCTCGCAGGCCTCGCACGCCTCGCGCACCTCTTTGGCGGTCTTGCCGCGACCGCGCGTGATGACCAGGTAGCCCTTGCCCTCGCACGCTTCGCACGCGCCCTGCCGTGTGTTGAACGAAAAGATGCGTGGGTCGAGCACGCGCGACAACGAGGCGCTGCCCTCGACCAGCGTGAGTCGCACCTCCTCGGCTCGCGCGCGGACAGGCGTCGAGACGATCACGCGCACGCGCCCCTCGGCACGCTTGCCGGCGCGGACGAGTGTGGTCTCGAGCTGCTCTGCTGCGACGTCGCCCGCCAGCAGATCGATGTCGTGCTCGCGGTAGCGGTCGAGCGACAGGCCCTCCTCGATCTCGACGAACTTGCCGTCGATGCGCGCCTCTCCGAAGCCGGCATCGCGCGCCTTGTCGAGCAGGTCGCGGTGGATGCCCTTGCGCCCCTCGACGATGGCGGCGAGCACCCGGTAGCGGGCTTTTTCGCCAAAACGAGCCCTGAGCGAGCGCGCCGCATCGCGTGCGGTCTCTTTGGCCACGAACTGACTCGCGACGCCCACCGGCACACCGATGCGCGCGTACAAGAGACGCAGATAGTGTGCGACCTCAGTCACCGTGGCCACCGTGGACGTGGCACCGCCGCGCGTGATGCGCTGCTCGAGCGAGAGCGAAGGCTCGACGCCGAGCACCTGGTCCACATCGGGGCGTGGCAGCTGAGGCAAGTACTGACGCGCGTAGGGCGAGAGTGTCTCGACAAAACGCCGCTGCGCTTCGGCGTGCACCACACCGAACGCCAGGCTGCTCTTGCCGCTTCCACTCGGCCCAGTGAGCGCGACCAGCTTGCGGTGGGGAATGTCCACGCTGACGCTGCGCAGGTTGTGCTCGCGCGCGCGCACGACCGACAGCGCGCCGGGACCAAACACGGCCGACTTGGCAGGCTGCTGAACAAACGTCGGCGGCTCGCCCGCGATGGCACGCGCGAGGTAGGGCCCACTCACGGCAGCTTTGGTGCGCGCCACGACCGAGGGCGCACCGCGTGCGACGAGCGTGCCGCCCTGCTCGCCCGCGCCCGGTCCCAGCTCGATCACCACGTCTGCGGCAGCGGCGATGCGCATGTCGTGCTCGACCACGACCACCGTGTCGCCGCGTGTGAGCAAACGCTCGAGCACGGCCAGCAGAGGATCGACGTCGCTCGGGTGCAGCCCCGCGGTCGGCTCGTCGAGCACCACCAGGGAGCCGGGCTTGGCTTCGGCGAGCGCTTGCGCGAGCTTGAGCCGCTGCGCTTCGCCACCACTGAGCGTGTTGAGGGGTTGCCCCAGCGTGAGGTAGCCAAGGCCCACGTCGACCAGGGTGCGCAGCGTGTCGTTCAGCTCGCGGTCGTCCGCGAAGTGCGCCAGCACTTGGTCAACACTCAGCTGCAGCACCTCGGAGACAT
>JBEGTL010000632.1:0-4855 GCA_041179425.1 Pseudomonadota bacterium
AGCTCACTGCCAAGCGCCAGCCGAGCGAAGGGGTGACCCACGCGCGTATGATCGAGAAGACCGACGGCGTGCTCGACTTCAGCCAGCCCGCAGAGGCCGTGCACGATCGCGCCCGCGGCTTTTACCCGTGGCCGGGTGCGTTCACTTCGCTCGACGGCAAGCGGCTCAAGGTGCACCGCACGCGTCTGGTCGCCCGCTCCGGCAAGCTTGGCACGCCGGGGCAGGTGCTCGCGGCGGCCGCCGACGGTATCGTGGTCGCGTGTGGTGAGGGGGCGCTGCGCCTCGAAGAGCTGCAGCTAGACGGCAAGAAGCGCGTCAGTGCGCAGGCCTTCCTCGCCGGCCATCCTCTCGCTCCCGGAGCTACCTTCTCATGAAGATCTACACCAAGACTGGCGACCGCGGCGACACCGGGTTGTTTGGCGGTGCGCGTGTCAGCAAGGCCAGCGCGCGAGTCACGGCGTACGGCGAGGTCGACGAGCTGAACAGCACGATCGGCCTGGTGCTCAGCGAGCCGTTCGATGCAGGCATCAGTGCGCTCTTGACCGAGGTGCAGAGCCGCCTGTTCGACGTGGGCGCCGAGCTGGCCACCGCGCCAGACAGTAAGGTCGCGCTGGGTATCCCTTTGATCGGCGAGCCCGAGGTCGAGCGGCTGGAGCAGGCGATCGACCTGGCCGAGACCGAGCTCGCGCCACTCAAGACCTTTGTGCTGCCGGGAGGCTGTCGGGCGGCCGCGTACCTGCACCTCGCGCGCACGGTGTGCCGCCGGGCCGAGCGCTGCCTGGTGGCCCTCGCCAGCGACGAGGCCGTGCGACCCGAGGCGTTGCGCTACCTAAACCGGCTCAGCGACGCCCTGTTCGTGTTCGCCAGGCTCGCAAATCACCGCGCAAACATCGCAGATGTGCCGTGGGTGGGAGCCAATCGCCACAGTTGAGCGGGCGATTTTGGCGCGGCGGTCAGACATGGGGGGTGGGGTTTGCTAACCTCGCCGGGTTCTTCACCAGGACGCCGCTGTTGGTGCGTTTGTGCGGCCAACATGGGAGCGTCCGGTGCGTTGCTGGCGTCGCCAGATGCCCAGCCCAGGAGATCGCATGTCGACCCAAAAGCCCACCATCATCTACACCGAAACCGACGAAGCACCTGCGCTGGCGACGTACTCGCTGTTGCCCATCGTGCAGGCCTTCACGGCACCGGCGGGCATCGCCGTCGAGACGCGCGACATCTCGTTGTCGGGCCGCATCCTGGCCGTGTTCGCGGACGTCTTGCCCGAGTCACAGCGCATCCCGGACGCCCTCGCCGAGCTGGGCAAGCTGGCCCTCACGCCCCAGGCCAACATCATCAAGCTGCCCAACATCAGCGCCTCGGTGCCGCAGCTGCGTGCCGCCATCAAAGAGCTGCAGGACCAGGGCTACAAGCTGCCCGAGTACCCGGGCGAAGCACGAAACGAAGACGAAAAGAAGATCAAGGCCCGCTACGACAAGGTCAAGGGAAGCGCGGTCAACCCCGTGCTGCGCGAGGGCAACAGCGATCGCCGCGCGCCTGCGTCGGTGAAGCAGTACGCGCGCAAGCACCCGCACTCCATGGGCGCGTGGACCAAGGACAGCAAGACCGAGGTCGCGCACATGAGCGAGGGCGACTTCTACGGCAGCGAGAAGTCGGTCACCGTCAAAGACGCGGGCTCCGTGCGCATCGAGCTCGTCGCCGACGACGGCAAGGTCACTGTCCTCAAGGACAAGACGCCTACCCAGGCGGGTGAGATCCTCGACGCGGCCGTGCTCAGCGCGCGCGCGCTGCGCGCCTTCTACGAGAAGGAGATCGCAGACGCCAAGCAGAAGCAGGTGCTGCTCTCGCTGCACCTCAAGGCCACCATGATGAAGGTCTCGGACCCCATCATGTTCGGCTACGCGGTCGAGGTGTTTTTCAAGGACTTGTTTGCCAAGTACGGTGAGACCTTCAAGCAGCTCGGCGTCGACGTGAAGAACGGCTTTGGCGACGTGGTCGCCAAGATCGCAACCTTGCCCGCCGATCAGAAGGCGGCCATCGAGGCCGACATCAAGGCCATCTACGAGAAGCAGCCTGCGCTCGCGATGGTCAACTCCGACAAGGGCATCACCAACCTGCACGTGCCCAGCGACGTCATCATCGACGCCTCCATGCCTGCGGCCATCCGCTCGTCGGGCAAGATGTGGGGGGCGGACGGCAAGGAGTACGACACCAAGGCGCTCATCCCCGATCGCAGCTACGCGGGCCTCTACGAAGAGACCATCCGCTTTCACAAAGAGAACGGCGCGTTCGATCCCAAGACCATGGGCAGCGTGCCCAACGTCGGTCTGATGGCGCAGGCGGCCGAGGAGTACGGCTCGCACGACAAGACCTTCCAGATCCCGCACAAGGGCAGCGTGCGCGTCGTCGATCAGGCGGGCAGCGAGCTGTTCAAGCACGCGGTCGAAGAGGGCGACATCTGGCGCATGTGCCAGACCAAGGACGCGCCCATCCGCGACTGGGTCAAGCTCGCGGTCTCGCGCGCCAAGCTCTCCAACACGCCCGCCGTGTTCTGGCTCGACCCCAAGCGTGCACACGACAGTCAGCTCATCGAGAAGGTGAAGCTGTACCTCAAAGACCACGACACCAGTGGGCTCGACATCTCCATCAAGCCTGTGGTCGAGGCTGCGCGCTACACCCTCGAGCGCCTCAAGGTCGGCAAGGACACCATCAGCGTCACCGGCAACGTGCTGCGCGACTACCTGACGGATCTGTTCCCCATCCTCGAGCTCGGCACCAGCGCCAAGATGCTCTCCATCGTTCCGCTCATGGCGGGTGGCGGTCTGTTCGAGACCGGTGCGGGTGGCTCGGCGCCCAAGCACGTGCAGCAGTTCGTCGAAGAGGGGCACCTGCGCTGGGACTCGCTCGGTGAGTTCCTGGCGCTGGCAGCTTCGCTCGAGCACCTCAGCCGCATCGCCAACAACCCGCGCGCGCAGGTGCTCGCCGACAGCCTCGACAAGGCCACCGCCAAGTTCCTCGACGAGAACAAGTCGCCCGGTCGTAAGGTCGGTCAGATCGACAACATCGGGAGCCACTTCTACCTGGCGCTGTACTGGGCACAGGCGCTCGCCGAGCAGACCCAGGACGCCGAGCTCCAGACGCGCTTTGCCAAGCTCGCCAGCACGCTCGCCAGCAACGAGACGAAAATCCTCGACGAGCTCAAGGCTGCACAGGGCAAGGCCGTTGACCTTGGTGGCTATTACCGTCCCAACGCGGACAAAGCAGCCAAGGCACTTCGCCCCAGCGCCACGCTCAACGCAGCAATCGCTGCAATCTGAGCCTTTTTCGCGCTGTATTAGTACGGCAACTCTGTGTCTTGACACGACCTCCCGCGGCGCCCACTCCTTCTGAAGGGGAAGGGTGCAGGCGGACGTGTCTGTTTGTGCGTTCTGCGATGGACCCGGCCCAAGCTGACTCTTCGCTCGCGTCGCCTTCAGGTCCGAGGAACCGCCATGTCCATCTTGTCTTTAGTTGCTTCGCGTCGTCTGTTTACGCACGCCTGTGCCGCGAGCGCAATCTTGCTTGCCGCGTGTGGACCAGACGCCTCTACCACCGATCCAGAGACCACGACGGGTCGCGAGCCAGCGACCGTCGACGCCGGCAAGACCAGCTCGCGACCGACCGCGGACGCGGGCCACTCGTCGTCCCAGGCCAAGCCGGACGCAGGTAAGGTCCCGACGAAGACGGATACCGACGTCGCCGTGGAGGCCGACCCTGATCAGAACGCCGATGCCCAAGGCGGCGACGGCAAAGAGCGAGCAGACGGCGGCGTCAAAGCAGACAGCGGCACCAATGTGTACAGCTGGCCCGCCGACTGCGAAGACCATCACACGTTCCGCGCGCACAACGTGAGTGGCGTGAGTGACAGCTCCAAAAAGCAGGTCGCTGCCGGCGCGCAGTACTATGCGTCTTACTACTTTCGCTCGCCGTGGGCCGGGCAGGTGCAAGGGTTGAAGTTCCGCTCCATCATCGACAACAAGAAGATCGTCCACCACTGGATCCTCTACGGCGTCGACAGCTCGACCCAGCAAGATGGTGCGGTGCAGGGCGGCGAAGGCCAGCCCATCGGGTCGATGCAGGGCGAGTTCTACATCGCGGGCTGGGCGCCCGGCGCACCCGACATCGAGATGCCCGACGGTGTGGGGCTGCACATGCCGACAGGCGGCAGCGCGACCTTCCGGCTCGAGGTTCACTACTTCAACACCTCACCCGGGGCCGTGCCCGAGCAAGACGCGAGCGGCGTCGAGTTCTGCTCCACCACCAAAAAGCGTCCGCAAGAGGCCGCGGTGCACTGGCTCGGCACCACCAACCTGCGCGTGCCCGCCGGCAAAAAGACCGACATCAACAGCACTTGCAAGCCGATGATCACCAACGGTCCAGTGCATCTGCTGAGCCTCTCGGCGCACATGCACACGGCTGGCGTCCACGCGCGCGCCATCCTCAATCGCGCCAACGGCGGGGCTCCGCTGACGCTGCTCGACGACTCGTTCTCGTTCATGGAGCAGGGCGGCTTCAAGCTGCCGCGCGATGGGTCTGCTCCCGACGTCCAGCTGACTGCGGGCGACAGCATCGCCGTCACCTGCTCGTACGACAACACCACGACCATGAACAAGACGTTTGGTTCCAACACCGAGAACGAGATGTGCTTTTTTTACGCGCTCGCGTGGCCGCGTGGCCAGCTGCGCAACGGCTCGCCCAGCATCGTTCCCGGCGCCGAGCCCGAAGTGAACTGCATCCAGTAGCGTGCCCTACCGCAGGCGCCGACAGACCCGCCAAAGCTGTGGACGGCGCCGACCCAAAGCGATACGAGGGGGAC
>JBEGTL010000633.1:0-4813 GCA_041179425.1 Pseudomonadota bacterium
ACCGGCAACCGCCCAAGCCCGCAGCCTGGCGAGCAAGAGCCCGCTGTCGAGGACGCCGCCGAGCGGGAGAAACAGCGCCTCGCGACACGCGCCGCCGGCCAGCGCGGGCAGCCGCTGCGCGAGATCTTCGTGGCCCCAGCGCTCGTGGTACACCGACAACCGTCGCGCCGTGAACTTGAGTTCTTCGAGCGCGTCGCTGTGCGCAGCCAGCAAACTCACGCCGACCGCCGATAGCCACGAGGTCCCCATCCGCGCATCGAGCAGGTCGCGCGACCGACTGGCCAGCCAGACCGCGGTAAGGCTCTCTTCTAGAGGCAAAAAGATACCTGCATTGCGCGCGCTCGCGTGCGTGGCGAGCTCGCTCGCGCCCTCGAGCAGCACAACGTCGCGCACCCCAAGCTCGCTGAGCTGCCACGCGCAGGCCAGCCCTGCGATGCCTCCTCCGACGATGGTCACCGCAGCTTGTGCGGGGAGGGGGGGGAGTTGGTTGTTCGACACTTCCGCCACGGGCTCTCGCTAGCGCGGAGGGGGGCCCGGGTCGAGAACTAACCCTTTGATCGTCGGTCCGCGCGCCAGGTTCGCCGTGCGCCGGTGCGTAGACCCTTGGACGGGCCGGCACACACGTGGACACGGCCGCGCACGGCCTGGATGTGCGTGGGGCGGCCGGAGACCAAGCCACGGGGACGCTCTTTGGTGGCGCGACTGGGGGCTGTCTGCAAAACAGGCACACCAAGCGCAGCGAGGCTGACCGGACATGCAAAAAAAGGCTCCGACGCCCACCACGAAGTGGGCCCGCTGCGCGCTCCTGCCGATCTTCGTCTGGTCGTGTGTTCCTGAGCGCAGCACGCCCACGCCGCCGGTCCGTGATGACGCCGCTCCACGCGAGACCTCGATGGAGTACGACGCAACACCGCAGCAGGTGGACGCTGCGCGGCTGCTCGCGCCCGATGCCGCACCACCTTCGTTGCGCGAGGCGGGGACCTTCGACGCACGCGTCTCGCTCGCGACGGATGCCGCTCTCGGCGCGCCGACACGCATTGCGCGGGACGCGTTTGCGGTGGTGTACGCGCCGCCGCCGCACCCCGTGGGCAACGTGTACACCGACGCCAAGGCGCTGCTCGGCAAGGCGTTGTTTTGGGACGAGCAGCTCAGTGCCGACGGCTCCGTGGCCTGTGGCACCTGCCATACCCCCGAAGCGGGTGGCAGCGACCCGCGGCCGGCACGCGCTGGGTTCACAGGCCACCCCGGAGCAGACAGCAAGATCGGAACCAGCGACGACCCTCACGGCAGCCCGGGCATACGTCGCTGTCGGCAGCTCCCTGACGGCGGACTCGTGTACGTGGTAAGCCCCGTGTTCGCCGAGCAGCAGCAGGTGACGCGCCGGCGCTCGATGAGCGTTGCCGACGCTGCGTTCTGGTCGTCGTTGTTCTGGGACGGCCGCAGTGCAGACATGCTGATCGACCCAATCAGCCAGGCGGTCGCGATGAAGAGCGGCGCCGCGCTCGAGGTGCAAGCCCTCCTGCCGCTGCTCAACGTCGAAGAGATGGCTTGCGAGGGGACGGACTGGGCGATGTTCACGGCGCGGCTGGCACACCGTAAGCCGCTCGCGCTCGCGCACGATCTGCCTTCCGACCTGCTTGCGTTCGTGTCCGCCGAAAGCGACTACGCTGCACTCTTCGAGCTCGTATTCGGGACCAAAGAGATCACTCCGGTGCAGATCGCCCAGGCCATCGCGACCTACGAGCGCACGCTGGTCAGTGATCGAACGGCTTGGGACCGCTGGCGAGCGGGTGACGACTCGGCGCTCTCCGATCAGCAGCTCCACGGCCTTACTCTGTTTGCGACCCGGGCCGGTTGTGCGTGCTGCCATGCGCCACCAGTGTTCGGGGTGATGGCCTTTGCCAATGAAGGTTTTACGGAGACGAGCTGGGATCGAGGACGCGAAGAAGTCACCGCCGCGCCGACGCAGCGCGGAGCATTTCGAGCGGTGTCGCTGCGCAACGTGGGACTACGCGAGCCCGGCGGCCTACTGCACGACGGTATCGGCGCAGGAGCCGACTTGCCGACGCTGCTCGCTGCCTACAATCGTGAGCCGCTCGTGCCTTCCAGCATCGGACTGTGCGTGCGTCACGGCGTCAACTTGAGCCAGCAAGAGCTCGACGCCATCGTCGCGTTCTTGCGCACTGGTCTGACCGATCCCAGAGCCGCCGCTGGGCTACCACCCTTCGACCATCCTGCGTTGTCTGCGCCGATGTGACGTGCGCGCGTGCGCACGATCTTACTTGCGTCGCAGGCGCACCCAGCGCTCGCGCGAGACATCGTCCGGAGCCGGTTCTTGCTCTCTACAGTCGATGCGCAGGTGCCGATCGGCAAAGGCCGAACCCACCAGCTCGCAGCGGTGCGGGTAAGCCGGGTCACCAGACGAGTGCGGCGCAAAATGGCGGCAGCTCACACACATCTTGAGCGTCGGCATGCCCTCGCTCGTCTGCAGCGTGGACAGGACCTGGATCAACATACGCAGCAGCTCTTCTTCGTCTTTGTCTGGTAGCTCGGCCACAGCACCCGAGACCGCGGAGAACCACTCACTCAGCTCGGTCGACAGCAGGGCCCCCGACTTCGTGAGCTGGACCCGGAAACCGCGCCGATCGTTCTCGTCGCTCTCGCGCGTGACGTAGCCCTTACTCACGAGCGCCGACACCGCGTCGGTGGTGGTGGGCGCGCTCAACGCCAGCTCCGCGGCAACTTCGCGCATGCGCAGTCCGCGCGCCCCCGCGCGCTCGATACAACGCAGGATCTCCGCTTGCGTCGGGGTGAGGCCGGCCGCCGCCGCCCTGTCCCACGCAAACCTGCGCATCCCGACGCTGAGCTTGAGCAGGGCCTCGACGACGCGGACATGCACCTTGGAACTGAGCTTTTCGAAGGCGGATCCGCTGGGAGGGAGAGAGCGAGGCATGGCTGAGAGTATTGCCACCCGCACGGACACGTCAACGACACCCCGTGCCGGCGGAATGCCACAAAAACTGCGTTGACAGTCGCCACTGAGCAGTTTACTTAGGAGTCCTAAGCAATCACTCGGATTGCTTTGCGGAAGGAATCTCCATGTCCACGAAGGCCGTCTTCTATCACGCTGGTTGTCCCGTTTGTGTCGACGCTGAGCATCGTTTTGTCGACGCTCTGGATCCAAAGCGCTTCGACGTCGAGATCGTGCACCTCGGTCAAGACAAGTCGCGGCTGGGCGAGGCAGAGCGCGCGGGCGTCAAGTCCGTCCCGGCTCTCGTCATCGATCGCCAGACCTTCCACATCAACCACGGAGCGGACCTGTCCGCGCTGCGCTGAGGCTACCCACGACGGCGAGCGGTCTCTCGCCTCCGGGCGGGGGGCCGTTCGTCGCGCGCGCTTTACGGATCTTCTGACTCAGAAAAGGAGGCCGACTCATGCTCACCTTCACCGTCGCGCCAGAGCTGCGTGTCGATCAGTGGTTCAACGAAAAGCCCAGCTTTCGGCTGAGTAGTTTGCGAGGCCGCGTCGTCGTCGTCTTCGCGTTCCAGATGTTGTGCCCTGGCTGCGTCCAGCACTCCATTCCCCAGGCCAAACAAGTCCACGCGGCCTTCGATCCCAGCGAAGTCGTCGTGCTCGGCTTGCATACGGTGTTCGAACACCACGACGTCATGACGCCCCATGCCCTCGCGGCGTTCATCCACGAAAATCGCATCACCTTCCCGGTGGGCGTCGACTCCCCTCAGCCCGGGAGTTCCATCCCGCGCACCATGGCGGAGTACGCCATGCGAGGTACGCCGACGCTCTTGCTGATCGACGCGTTAGGCCGACTGAGGATGCAGCACCTCGGCCAACTGAGTGACCTCACCCTCGGTGCGCAGCTCGCAAAACTTCTGCAAGAGCTCCCCGCCGAGCGCGCATCCGCGCCGTTCGTTGCTGACTCCCCACGCGCGACCTGAGGCGGCTGCCTCGAGCCACCGCCATTCGAAAAGACTCTCTACGCATCCAAGGAGCCCATGCTGAAAACTACGATCGTCTTCGCTGCCGCCGCCATCACGCTGCTCACCCCGACTGCGGAGGTGCGCGCCGAGGCGCGCGCCGTCGAGGCCCACGAACCCATCGCCGGCTACACTGCCGGTACAAAAGCGGTCAGCCCTGCACCCATCTCTCTCGCAGATCTGCAGCTGATCGAGAAGACGTTGCTGCTCGGAGAAGAAGACCTCACGTACCTTCGCAAGTCGCACGACATCCTCGCGCCGCACGTCGACGAGATTCTCGATGTCTGGTACGGCTTCGTTGGTTCCAATCCGCAGCTGCTGAAGTACTTCAGCTCCGCGGCGGGCAAACCCGACGCGGCGTACCTGGGTGCCGTGAAGAAACGTTTTGGCCGCTGGATCCTGGATACGGCGCAGGCGAACTACGACCAGGCATGGTTGGACTATCAGTTCGAGATTGGCCGTCGTCACCACCGCACGAAGAAGAACAAAGTCGACAAAGCGGCGGCCGTCGACAACATCTCGTTCCGCTACGTGAACGCACTGATCTACCCGATCACCGCGACGCTCAAGCCCTTCTTGGCCAAGGGTGGGGCCAAGCCCGAGGAGGTCGAAAAGATGTATCAAGCGTGGGTGAAGTCCGTTCTGCTCCAGGTCACTCTGTGGAGCTATCCGTACGTCAAGCCGGGCGACTTTTGAGTCGGGTGCAGATCTCATCCTGACGAACTTTTCGGGACTTAAGTCGGCGTGACAGGTGTTTGGGGCGCATGGCACAACGAGCTCATGCGTCGAAGCGGATCAAGCAAGAGACACTTGGAGTT
>JBEGTL010000634.1:0-4804 GCA_041179425.1 Pseudomonadota bacterium
GCAACCTGGCCGAGGCGCGCATCAAGCTCACCGATGCCCACGGGCTCACGCTGGCCGTGGTCCAGCTCGACTCCGAGCACATGCGTGCGCGCGTCGTGGCGTTCGTCAAAGACGGCAAGCTGGTTCAGAGCCGCAACGATCAGCCCGTGCTCGACAGCGCGCTGCGGCTCGACCAGATGCGCGCGCACGTCGACCTGCATTTTCAGGCCGTCGGCATTCACATGTACGTCGACGACCTGAAGGTCGAGCTCGGCTTCTTCGAGCGCGGTGACGGCGCCATCCTCCGCGCCAACGTGCGGCGCACGCCCAACGTCCGCGTGCGCGGTGCCGCGTTCGGCATCGTGCCGGCTGGCATGCTCGACTGGTTCATCCCCGGCGACATCCCCGGGCTCGCGCGGCGCATGCTCGACGTCGCGACCTTGGGCAACGAGGGGCAAGGCATCGCTTTGAGCGCTCGTTTCGTCAGCGCCGTCGACGGTCGGTCTCTCGTCGAGAGCAGTGGTGGCTTCGAGATCCTCGACACGGCGCTGATCCGCTTCGGCATGAAGATCGCCGCGGACCGCGTGATGCCCGACGAGGCCGCGAGCGACGACATCCGTCGCCTGCGCGTGACCTACCGGGACGCCTTTGCCGCCGACGTCGAGCGCTTCGGAAAGTACGGCCGCGTACCGTGAACACTTGCACTCGCGCGTGCGGTGCACGCCACTCGCTCGAGCCGTGTGCTGTCGGAGCGAGCAACGAGTGCCATGAGAGCCGCGATGAGTGAACCTGTTGCAGATGCCGGGGCACCTGCGCGGCCGCGTCTCCTGCCCCTCACGCTGGCGCGTGAGCGAGGGGCTGTTCAGCATGCTGGCTCGCAATGCCCGGCCGCTCGACGCCTACTTCCGCATCCCTCCCAGTCAGGTCTTCGAGGTAGGCGCGCAGTTCGACTTGTGAGGTTTGGCCCGCGAGTTTGGCGACACTCCCCACCCTTGAACAGCCCACCCGGTCCCCGCGCGCGTCGTCCAAGGGCACGCCTCGACGTCGCGCTGGACCAGTTTACAAATTGACCGTTGTAAAGCTTGACCGCAGTCATCCACTGGTCAAGACTGCGCGGGAGGCTTGCCGCTTGGCCACTTATCAGGTCTTTACAGCGCTGCCTCAGCTTGCGCCCCCCTAGGCGCGAACGGGACCCCCAATGAAGAACACGCACGCGCACATGGGTACGAGGCTCCGTGAGCTGCGCACGACGCGCGGCCTGCAGCAGGGCGAAGTCGCGCGCAGGCTGGGGGTCTCTCCGGCGTACTTGAGTCTGATCGAAAAGGACAAGCGCGCCGTCCAGCTGCCGCTGCTGTTCAAGGCCCTCGAGCTCTACGGCGTCGGCATGGAAGAGTTCATGCAGAGCCTCGGCGAGCGACGGGTCGACGACGGCCTGGCGCGCCTGCTCGACGAGCCGCTGCTGCGAAGCTTGAACCTCAGCGAGGACGACCTGGCGCAGCTGGGCTCCGAGCCGCGCATGGCCACCACCGTCACGGCGCTGTTCAACATGTACAAGAACACGCGCGGCCAGCTCGACCACCTGCTCTCGCAGCTCGCCAAGGCCGAGCGCGACACCATGGGCGCGGGCGGCATGTCGTTCGACTACAACCCGTTCGACGAGGTCACCGACTTCCTCGAGGCCAACGACAACTGGTTCGGCACGCTCGAAGAGCGCGCCGAGCGGGTGCGTCGCGACTTCTCGCTACCTCAGCGCTACACCAGCGATCGTCTCGTCGACGTGCTGCGCAGCATGGGCGTCGACGTGGTGCTCGTCGCGCCCGACGACACGAGCTCGGTCGTACGGCGCTGGGATCCGGAGAACCCGCGGCTCACGCTCACGTCGTCCATGGTCGAGCAGCGCCTCAAGTTCCAGCTCGCGCACACCATCGGACTGTGGCTGATGGATCGCGAGGGCCTGCACGACAAGCTCACCGCCAACTTCCGCACGCGTCACACCGAGACGCCGCAGCTGATCAAGATCCACCTCGCCAACTACTTCGCGGGTGCACTGCTGCTGCCGTACAACGACTTTTTCCAGGAAGTGGTGCGCACGCGCTACGATCTCGAGCACCTGGCCAGCTACTTCGAGAGCTCGTTCGAGACGGTCGCGCACCGCGTCTGTAACCTCAACGATCCGCAGAAGCGTGCACTGCCCATGCACTTCCTGCGCGTCGACGTGGCGGGCAACATCTCCAAGCGCTACGGCGGGCGCACGGGCATTCAGTTCCCGCACGGCACCGGCAGCTGTCCCAAGCTCGCGGTGCACCTGGCGTTCCTCAACCCGAGTCAGATCACCAAGCAGTACTCGGTGTTCCCGGACGGCTCCGAGTACTTCTGTGTGGCCAAGGTCGTCAAGCAGCCCTTTCAGGGCTCGCTCGTGCGCGGCACGGTGTACGCGATCGGGCTCGGCACCAACGCCAGCAACGCCAAGCACCTCTGCTACGCCGACGACATGCCGTTCGCCGATCCACGCAAGATGGCCATCAACGTCGGCACCACCTGTCGCTTCTGTGAGCGCACCGACTGTAACCAGCGCGCCGCGCCCAGCTACAAGTTCGCGTTCCGCGTCGACGAGTACACCAAGAAGGACAACTTCTTCTCGCCGCTGGTCTCCAACGATCAGCTCGAAGACGCCGAGCCGGTGAAGAAGCGCGAAAAGCGCTCGCTGCCGCTGCTCGAGGCGCCCGCGGTGGTCCCGCTCGAGGCTGACGTCTGAGCTCCCGCTCTGCTTCTGTATTGGTTCCGCGTCGTGGTGGGGCTCGCGCTCTGCTTCTGTCTCGTACCGCGTCGTGGTGGGGCTGCTCCCACGGAGTTCCTCCGCCATGGGGTGGCTGGTTGCCGGCGCATATTTAATCTTTGCTGCCAGCCGTGGTCCGCGTACGCGGCTTCGCCGCTAGCTTTCCTGTTGTGCGTGAGGTCGCCGCTCGGTCGTATCACTTTGGGTGAATGACGTCGGGGGCTCCGGGCACTCCGTGGGAGCAGCCCCACCACGACGCGGGGCCTGCAGCCAGCAGGCGCTCGCTTTTGCGGGCACGCTCGTGGCGATGGGTCGACTCATGATCAAGTCGCAGACAGTGTCCGTTGGCGTGGCCGTTGGGCTCCTCGTGCTGCTGAGCTCGAATATCGGGTGTGGCGACGACGGGCTGTTCGGGAGCAAGGCGTGCACGCAGGCAGGCTGCAGCTCGGGCAGCCAGTTCAGCGTGCCGGTCGCTCTTTCGTTTGCCGAGCTCACCAGCAAGACCCTCGAGTTCTGTCGCAACGACGCGTGCATCACCACCTCGTTGGCCGCCCTGAGCCCACCCGGCAGCGATTCGTTCAGCGTCGTGGGCGCGCCCGACCGAGCGACGTTGGAACGCACGCCAAGCGACTCTCTCCAGGTCTCTCTCGCCCGGGCCGCGGCGGGGTCGGCTTTGGGCCTGTCGCTCGACCTGCAGTACTCCCTGCACGACAAGCGCACCGCGCGCGAAGGCGACCGCTACCGCGTGCGGCTGCTCGGCGCGGACGGCGGCGCCATTTTGCTGTTCGACAAGACCGCCCGCTATCTGGATGCCGAGCCCAACGGCCCCGGCTGCGGCCCGGTCTGCAAGGTCGCGGACTTCTAGCCTCGAGCAGGGGCGCCGTGCTGCCGCGCGGAGCGCCGACAATCTCGTTCTAGACGCTGCCCCGCGGGCGCAGTACACCCAGGGCCATGCCCAGCTTCGCGGACCGACTGTGCAGCGCCATCCTCGAGCGAGACGCGGCGTGCGCCGTGGGCATCGACCCGGTGCTCGACTACATCCCGGACTCGTTCCTGCGCGCCTGCGACCTGCGGCGCGACGGCGATCTCGAAGAGCAAGCTCGCATCATCGAGGCCTACTCGCTGCTGACGCTCGAGGCCGTGCACGACCTGGTGCCGGCCGTAAAGCCGCAGATGGCCTACTTCGAGCTGTACGGCTCCTACGGGATGCGCGCACTCGAGCGCGTGATCGAGACCGCGCGCGAGCTCGGCCTGTTGGTGCTGCTCGACGGCAAACGCGGCGACATCGGGAGCACCTCGCGCGCGTACGCCGATGCGTACCTGGCCAAGAGCCCGGCACGGCCCTGGGAGGTCGACTGCCTGACGCTCAACCCCTACCTCGGGGACGATAGCCTCGCGCCCTTCGTCGACGTCGCACTGGCCAACGACAAGGGCCTGTTCGTCTGCGTGCGCACCTCCAACGCGGGTGCCGATGTAACTCAGCTACAACAGACTCCAGATGGCAGGTTCGTCTACGAGGTGGTGGCAGACCTGGTGTCGGACTTCAACGAGCGCGCCATCGGTGAACATGGCTTTGGCAGTATCGGCGCGGTGGTCGGCGCCACGCAGCCCGAGGCAGCGCGCAAGCTTCGCGAACGGCTGCCGCGCACGCTGTTCTTGGTTCCCGGCTACGGCGCGCAGGGCGGCTCGCTCGACACGGTGCGCGCCTGTTTCACCAGCGACGGGCGCGGCGCCATCGTCAACAGTGCGCGCGGCGTGATGTTCCCGGGTCGCTTCGGCGGTGCACGACCCCAGACGCAAGCCGCGGGCGCCAGCGGGGTGGGGCCGATCGAAGACGAGATCCGCGCGGCCACGCGCGACTTCGTGGGCGCCATCCGCAGCGCGCTGCGCTGAGACCACGGCGAGTGGCGCGCGTGTCGGCTGCGGCGCTCCGCCGTGCGCTCACGAGCGCTTGATGCAGAAGGTACCGCTCGAGCAGGTGAAGGCCGAGTTGGGGCAGTCCGCGTTGGTCTTGCAGCCCAGCACACAGAGGCTGCCCGAGCAGATGGG
>JBEGTL010000635.1:0-4797 GCA_041179425.1 Pseudomonadota bacterium
GCGCGTGAGCGCCGGCAGACCAAAGATCACGTCGCCGTCCCACGACAACCTCACCATGCCGAGGTCGAGCCGCGTGCTGGCGCCCGCGACCAGCGGAAGCATGTGGTCGATCCACAGGTAGCCGTCCCAGTCGCCCATCGCGCCGCGCGCGAGCGAGAGTGCACGGCGCTCGAGTGGACTGTCAGACTGACTGGCATCGAAGGCCATGCCGAGGCTGAGCCGCGACAGTCCACACGTGCAGTCGGGCAGGTACGCCAGGGCGAACCACGGGTTGCCTACCACGAGCCGATCTTTGTTGTCGGCGTGGGGGTTGTTCTCGTGCACGTAGGCAAACGGGAGCGCTGCCTCGAACACGGCCTCGCGATAGCGCGCCGCCGCCATCACCGTGGGCTGCAAGAAGGCGTAGCGAGGCTCGCGCGCTTGGTCCCGCACGCGCCCAAAGAACGAGTTGACGTCGGCAGTGAGCGCAGCGCGACCGTGGTCGAGCATGCGCTCGTACTCGCGCATGGTCACGTACTGCGCGCTGGCCGGGGCCCGGCCCACCGCGAGCACACTCAAGAAGCCCAAGAGAAAAACGAAGGGACGCACGCAGCGGTCCTATCACGTCCGCGCGGAGCCGACCTGTTTTCGAAAAGCAGCGTCCTCCGAAACAGCGTCTGCGAAGGGCCGCTTCGGACGCGCAGCCGTGCGCGGACAGACAGGGCCGTCGCTCAGAAGGGCAGCACCAGCTGCTCTGGCGCACCCGGACTGTGGAACGAGCTGGCCGACACGCCGATCAGCCGAATGGGTAAAGACGCCGGCTCCGTCGCGGCGAACAACAGCTCGCGCGCGGCGCGGTAGAGCTCGTCGCCGGGCCCGAACGGTGCCTCGTGCGTGCGACTGCGCGTGATGGTCTTGAAGTCGGCGTAGCGCAGCTTGAGCGTGACCGTGCGCGCACGAAGCTCGAGCCCCGTAAGCTCGGCAGTGACGCCCTCACACAGGCCGTGCAGCGTCTCGCAAAGCGAGGACAGGTCGCTGACGTCGTGCTGGAAGGTGGTCTCGCTGCCGCGGCTCTTGGGCGTACGCGAGCTCTCGACCGAGCGTGGGTCGTCGCCCCAGGACAGCCGCAGCAGCACGTCGCCGTAGCGGCCGAGCTTGTGCTCGAGCAGCGACGCCGGGCACCCGCGCACGTCGGCCACGGTCTTGATGCCCAGCTCGGTGAGCCGGCGCGCCGTGGCCGGCCCTACCCCCCACAACCTGGTGACTGGCAGCGGCGCAAGAAAGGCGGCCACGTCTTCGGGCGGTACGACCAGCAGGCCGTCGGGCTTGTTGACGTCGCTGGCGATCTTGGCGACCAGCTTGCAGGGCCCCGCGCCCGCCGATGCCGTAAGCCCGGTGGCTCGTTTGATCTCGGCCTTGAGGTGACGGGCCAGCTTGCCCGCAAGGGGCTCGCCCAGCTTGTTCTCGGTCACGTCGAGGTAGGCCTCGTCGAGCGAGAGGGGCTCGACGCGTTCGGTCACGGTGTGGAAAATAGCCCTGATTTCTCGGCTGATCTGGCCGTAGTGCTCCATGCGGGGGCGCAGGAACGTGGCCTGCGGGCAGAGCCGATACGCCTCTGCCGCCGGCATGGCAGAGTGCACGCCAAACACGCGGGCCTCGTACGAACAGGCGCACACGACGCCACGCGCCTCGGGCCGACCGCCTACGATCACAGGCAGACCACGCAGCTCGGGTCGATCACGCTGCTCGACTGACGCATAGAACGCGTCCATGTCGACGTGGATGATCTTACGTGCCGCCGGCGGGCCCATACACTGAACGTACTATCAGAATCGCCGTGAGCCAACCACTGGTGACGCTTGGCACTCGGATTGCGACTGTTGGAGAAGAATGCGCCCGTTTCTCGTCGTCTCGTTGGCGGCCTACCTGGCAACCCTCGCGGTCGCCCTCCTCTACCGGCATCGCTTCTTTGCGATCTTCGCAGGCGTCGTGCTGGGCATCCACACACTCAGCATCACCCTGCTGGAGCCCGTGCTCTCGGCGTACGGGTGGCCCGTCGAGTCGGCGATCTGGTATGCGCAGCTGGCGACGTACTACTACTTCTTCAAGTTCGGTCGCGTGAACGCACCCAGCACGACCTATCGTGTGGTCGTCAGCTGGCCGGCATCGTGGTTCTCGGCGTCTAGCTTTCTCGCCCTGCCCTGGGCGGTCACAGCTGCGCTGGGGTTTACGCCGCGGTTTTCGTTTCTACCTTTCGCCGTGGCAGCGTTCGGCTTTCTCCAGTCGAGCTACACCCGTCGCGAGACTCGACGCATCCTGCTCGATCGCAGCGACGCGGGTCCGCTCGCTCGCTACGAGCATCGCCTGCGCGCGTTGGTCCGCACGCTCGGCGACGCCCCCCCTCTGCGCATCGTACAAATCACCGATCCACACCTCGGTCCGTTCATGAGTGAGCGACGGCTGCGCGACATCTGCCAGCGCGCGGTCGATCAACGCCCCGATCTGATCTTACTCACGGGCGACTTCCTCACGGTGGAGAGTCAGAAGAGTGCAGACCCGTTGGCGCGTGCCCTGGCCCCGCTGGCTGCCCTGAAGGGTCAGGTGTTTGCCTGCTTTGGCAACCACGACCACGAGTGCCCCGAGCTGGTCGACGATGCGCTCCGGCGCGCCGACGTCGAGCTGCTCCTCGACCGCGCGGTCGACGTCGATCTCGAGTGGGGCAAGGTGCAGATCGTGGGCGCCGATCATCGTTATCGTAAACGCGAAGAAGCACTGCAGACCTTGGCGCGCTCGTTTCCCCGTGAGCCCGACAGGCTCAGGCTCTGGCTGCTCCACGATCCAGGCGCATTTCATTGCATCCCGGAGGGAGAAGCCGACCTGGTCTTCAGCGGACACACGCACGGAGGTCACGTCGGTCTGCTCAGCCTGGGACTGCCTCACACCATCGTCAGCGCGGCGACCAGCATGCCCGATCACGGAGTCTGGGCCCGCGGGCGAGATCGGCTGTACGTGCACCGGGGGACTGGGCACTACGGGTTTCCGCTGAGGGTCGGGGTGCCTGCTGAGGAGAGTGTGCTGGAGATCTACCTTCCGGCCGCTGCTGGGTAGCTTCGCGCAAGCTCCCAACCTCACACGAATGCCTCGGTACGCAGGTAAGACAGGGCCATGCCCCCGCCCCGGCAACACGGTCTCCGTGCTGCGCTCGTGCTCACCCTGCTCGCCCTCACCGGCTGCGCCCGCGCGATGGGCCCGGACGGCGAGCGGCACCGCGTGGTGCGGGTGCACACTCCGCGCTGCGTGCGAGCAACGATGGGGCGAGACGAGACGCAGGTATCGTCGCGGGCCTTCGAGACCTCCTGCACCCGGCAGCACGTGGGAGACTTGCTGCACGCGCTCGATCGTCGCGAAGGAGAACGTCAGCTGTCGCTCGCGACGGCCTCGCTGGTGGTGGGTGCCGTCACGGGCACGGTGGCCGGCGTGTGGGATCTGCTTGCGCGTCACGCGACTGATCTCCCCGCAATTACTCAACCGCTCGCTCGTGCGTGAACTCGCAAGTGCTCACTATTCAACACCCAAACATCGTCACCACAACGTCACCTGGCGCCGAAGCTACCTAGGGTAGAGCAGCTTGGTCCCCACCGTTCGGAGGTAGGCGATGTCCATGCAAGCACCGGTCCTCGAGGGCACCTCGGGCTCGACCCTCGACCACAAGCTCACCCTGAAAAAGCCGGCGCGCTGGGCTACCGGCGCGTTCCTGGCTGCGCTCGCCGGAGGCCTGATCTACGCGGGCTCGCAGCTGATCTCGGATCTCTCGAACGTCCACTCACCGACCATCTTCCCGTTCGTGATCCTCGGCGTCGCGCTGTCATCGCGCTCGGCTTCGAGTTCGTCAACGGCTTTCACGACACCGCCAACGCAGTGGCCACCGTCATCTACACCCACTCGCTCGAGCCGCACGCCGCCGTCGTCTGGTCGGGCGTGTGGAACTTCCTCGGAGTGCTCGCTTCGTCGGGCGCGGTCGCGTTCGGCATCCTGACGCTCTTGCCGGTCGAGCTCATCCTGCAGGTCGGCAGCGGCGCCGGCTTTGCGATGGTGTTCGCGCTGTTGTTCGCGGCCATCATCTGGAACATCGGCACTTGGTGGCTCGGTCTGCCGTCCTCGAGCTCGCACACGTTGATCGGCTCGATCATCGGCGTGGGCATCGCCAACGCCATCATGAGCCCCGGCACCGCTACCAGCGGTGTGGATTGGGGACAGGCGCTCAACGTCGGCCGCTCGCTGCTGCTCTCGCCGCTGATCGGCTTCGTCGCCGCGGGCTCTCTGCTCACGCTTCTGCGCTACCTCGTGCCCAACCCGCGCCTGTATCAGGCGCCCGAAGGCAACGCGCCGCCCCCCTTCTGGATCCGCGCGTTGCTCATCCTGACTTGTACGGGAGTGAGCTTTGCGCACGGCTCCAACGACGGTCAAAAGGGCATGGGTCTGATCATGCTCATCTTGATCGGTACCGTGCCCACGGCCTACGCGCTCAACCACGCGGTCTCGGCGGACAGCACACAAGACTTCATCGCCGTGTCCGCGCAGGCTTCCTCGGTGCTGCGTCACGAGACGCCGGCCCCCGACGTGGGAGACGCGCGCGAAGAGCTGCGCGACTACCTGCGCACGCGCGCGCTGCACCCCAACACCGTCGTTGCCGCCGCGCAGCTGGTCGAGGGCGTGGGCAAAGACTTGGCGCGCTTCAAGGAGCTGGCCAAGGTGCCGCCCGAAGAGACGCGCAACTTCCGCAATGACATGTACGTGGTCGGCGAGACTTTGCGGCTG
>JBEGTL010000636.1:0-4790 GCA_041179425.1 Pseudomonadota bacterium
AAAAAGTGCCCTGGAAAGCCGATCGGCGCGATGGGGATGCTGACCCGCTCTGCCACCGCCACGTAGATCACCGCGAGCGCGATGGGGATGCCCTGCTTGCGCGCGAGTACGCTGTCGAGGTAGCTGTTCTCGGGGTCGTAGTACTCGCGTGGATTGCCGCGAAACCCGAGCTGCGTACCGACGTGATGCGCGAGCGCGGTGGCCTGTTCGTGCGCGTCGAGGTCTTCGATGCCCTCGACGTCGAAGTCGACGGCAAGCGCGTCGAGGCCGGACAGCACGTGCTGCGCCAGCAGCTTGGGGTGCGCGTCGCGCGCGATCCAGATGGCTGCGTGCTCGGCGCGTGCGTCCGGCCGCCGCACCAGCTCGCCCAGCGTGCGAGACGCGAGGATGTCCGCGCGCTGCGTCTTCATGTGAACTCGTGCTCCGCCCAGGCGCCGAGCGTGGGGATGGTTTCGCCAGGTGCGCTGGGCATCACGCACCAACGCAACACGTGCTCGCCGAGCGGCACGTGAAAGCTCTCTCCGTCGCGCTCGGCCAACAACACGGGTGGAGGCGCGAGCTTGGTGTCTTCGTCGGGCTCGCAAACGCCCCACTGCACAGGTCGCTCGAACGTGACGGTGGCCGCAACGGCGATCAGGTCGCACAGGGCTTGGAACAGGATGGGCTCGATCCAGCGCAGCACGCCGCCGCTCTGGTGGACCACGACCGCCTCGAGCCGCTCGATGCCCTCGCGCGTGGGCTCGACGCCGTCGTAGCCGAGCGCCGCCAGCTGATCGGCGCACAGACGCGCCAATGCGCCCGGTGTCGCGCCCCACGGTTCTTTGGGTGCAGCTTCACGCAGGCTCCGTGCCACGCGCGCCGCTAGCGGGTGAGGCGAGCGTACGAGGGGCGCACGAAAGCGCTGTCGAGCTTCGTCCGCGACGTCGCCGTCGACCAGCTGCGCCTCGCGCCGGAGCAGAGACAGAGGCCCGGTCGTGCCCACATCGTCGAGCGACGCGGGCGACATTGCGTAGAGCGCAAACGCGGGCGCGCAGTCGAGCGGGGTCTCGCAGAAGGTGTACAGCTCGAGCGCGACGAGTGTGGAGTCGTCTTCGGCGAGCTCGCCTGCCGGCCGGCTGAGCTCGGCCAAGAGGGCAGCCTCGACCACGGGCTTGAGTGCGGCAGCGAGCGCGCGCACGCTGACGGGTGGCGCGAACGAGGCCAACACGATGGTGCGGTCGCCGGAGGGCGCGCGCGCGTGCACGACCCGCGGATGAACCGGCAGCGCCGCGAAGCGCTCTGCCTTTTTGCGCAGTCCGGGTGCGAACTGATCGAGCGGTCCGGGAACGAAGCTATCCGAGTCGTCGGGCATTCCGGTTCGCGATGTAGCACACCCGCAGTCTGTCCCGCCGCTAGATCTCCCTGTTGCGCGCACGCGAGCGAAGACCCCGACCGGTGCCGCCCACCGTTTTTTCGCCGCCCGTCCCACGACAGCGACCGAAAGGACCGGTCGCCGCAGCCGCTGGGGGCCACGTTTTGGAGCGAACACGCACGTCCGCGAGGCCAGAACGTCATCTGGGCGCGCGTGCGCATACGCCCACCTCGAGCGCGAACCCAACGCGTATGGTAGGGCGACGAGCCTGTGGGCTAGACGCCTCCAGTGTCTGGTCGCGGGCTCCGCCCGTGTGCTGTCCGATGTCGGAAAACAGGCACGATCCTGCGACGAAACGACGATTTTGCACGCGTGCGTACCGAATCGACCCCAAGGGTCGTGATAACGTTTAGGCCATCAGCTGGGATTGGGGGCGCACGCACCCGCTGCCGTTTGGAAGGTCCGTGAGCAAGGGTTTGAGACTCGTTGACGAGGACTTCCAGGCAGACTCGCTGCCGGAGACGACGGCGTCGGCTGTCGGTCGCGGTCGTCCCGTCGCGCCCGGCGATGAACCCGCACGCGGCGCGGTCATGAGCCCCTCCGATCACGGCGAGCTCGGGCCGAGCGCTCTGCCGTCGGGCACCATCGTGCACGGCAAGTTTCGTGTGATCGGGACGCGTCCGCGCGCGGGGGACGAGCTCGCGTTCAAAGCCCTGCACCTGAGTACGGGTCGCCGCGTCGAGCTGCGCCTGCTGCCAGACGGCGTGTCCGCCCAGAGCCCGGAAGCGGAGCGTATGCTGCGCTCTGCCCGCGCGGCCGGTCGCGCACCGCACAGCAACGTGCTCAACGTGGTGGACTCGGGCGTCGACCTCGAGCAGCGGCCGTTCGTGGTGTACGAGCAGTTTGCCGGGGTCTCGTGCGCAGAGCTGCTGCACCACCGCGGGCCGTGCGAGCTGCGGGTCGCGGCCGATATCGTGGGCCAAGTGCTCGACGGACTCTCCGCGCTCCACGCCCGCGGCGTGTACCACCGCCAGATTCGCCCCGAAAACGTGCTGGTCGACGGCAGTGCCGACGAGCTGCGCGTCAAGCTGGTGGGCCTCGGCTACAGCCTGCAGCGCGGTCGGGAGGGCGAGGCGCCCGAGCTGCCCCGTGGCTACTCGCGCTACCTCGCTCCCGAGGCGCGCCGCGGCGAGGCCGTCGCCACGCCGGCCGTCGACGTCTATGCGACCGGGGTGCTGCTGCGTTACTTGCTGACCGGCGACGCGGCCAAGACCAGCGAGCTGATGCCGCCGGTGGAGCGCGCGCTCGACCGCGGCCTGGCGGACGACCCGGACGAGCGCTTCGCGAGCGCCGAACAGTTCCGCGCCTGCGTCAGCGCCATCGCCGGCCCGTCTACACGCGAGAGTCTGCTGCCCAGCGGATCCTTACTTTCCGATCTGCGCTTCATGCTGCGCCGCAGCGAAGCGGCCCGCGAGGAGCGTAGCAGTGCGCCCGACGCGACCCTCGACCTCGGCGCAGGGCGCCTCGAGCTGTACCCGGTGCTGCTGATCATCGAGACCCTCTACGCGCGCGTGGGAGCGCTGGGCTGGAGCGCGCTGCTGAGCGAGCTGCCCGACGTGGAGCACTTGTTACCCGCGGCGGGTCAAGGCCAGCGGCTGTCTGTGGACGGCGTCCCGGTCGCGCTGGTGAGCGCGATGTTGCGCCAGACCGACGCCTTTTCGGGTCGCGGTAACCTGCGCTTGATCGCGGAGCTGGGCGAAGAGCTCGCGCGGCGCGGTGTGGGGAGGTTCTGCGCGGCCATGCCGGCGCAGCTGACGCCCGAGTGTCTGGTTGCGTGCGTGCCGGTGCTCTGGCGCAGCTTGGTGCGCGAGGGCGAGGTCTCGTTCACCGAACAGAGCGGTGGCAGCGCGCGCGTGACCGTGCGCGCGCAGTCGCAACCCAGCCTCGAGCTGAGCGCCTTGTTCGCGGGTCTGTTGCGCGGCCAGCTGCGTCTCTTGCACGGCGACAGCGAGCTCAATTGGTCGGCCAGCGAAGCACTGGGCGACGGAGCCGACGTGTACGTTCTCAGTTGGTAAAACTGGCGCGCGCACGCTGAACCCGTTTTGCGATACCCTCTTGGCGGGGGACGCGCTTGGATCGCTCGGGTCAGGTACTGCTCGCGAAGTACGAGCTCACGCGCATGCTCGGCAAGGGCGGCATGGGCGAGGTGTGGGAGGGTGAGCATCAGCTCACCGGTCGCCGCGTCGCCGTGAAGGTGCTGTCCGACGCCTACCTCTCCAACAAAAAAGTGGTCGCGCGTTTTGGCCGCGAGGCGCGCGCGGCCAGCTCCGTGCAGCACGACGGCATCGTCGAGATCCTCGATCAAGATCGCACCGACGAGGGCGTGCCGTTTTTGGTGATGGAGTTTCTCGAAGGCGAGAGCGTGGGTCAGCGCCTCAAACGCAAAAAGCAGATCAGCGAGGACGAGGCGCTCGCCATCATGCTGCCGCTGCTCGACGCGCTCGACGCCGCGCACCAGGCGGGCGTCATCCACCGCGACCTCAAGCCCGACAACGTGTTCATCTTGCCCGGCGTACGGGGCGAAGAGCGCATCAAGATCCTCGACTTCGGCATCAGCCAAAAAGCGGACGAGATCGAGCATCGCCTCACGCAGGAGGGCTCGGTGCTCGGCACGCCGCACTACATGTCGCCCGAGCAGGCGCGCGGCGAGGCCACCATCGACGTGCGCGTCGACGTCTACGCCGCGGCCGTCATGTTTTACGAGTGCGTGGTGGGCGAGGTCCCGTTCGACGCCGGCAACTACAACGCGCTCTTGCAGATCATCATCAGCCGCCCCCCTGCGCCGCCCCGTGCGCGCGGCGCAACGGTCAGCCCCGCGGTCGAACAAGTGATCATGGCCGCGCTCTCGAAGCGTCGCGAAGAGCGCCCGCCCAACGCGCGTGTGCTGCGCGAGCTGCTGCTCGAGGCGGGCATGCAAGACGATGCCGTGCAGCTCGAGCGCGCCACCTGGAAGTTCCGCAGCGTGCCCAACCTGCCGTCGCTCGCGCCGCGCGGCTCGGTGCCCACGCCACCGAGCAGAGACCCGAGCGAGCTCGAGGCCGACATCTTCAAACCTGCGCGCACCACCGGTAGCTTTGCGCTGCCGAGCCGCGCACCGCGGGCGCCGCAGCCCTCGTGGGGGGGCGGCAAAGGCGGGGCCAGCAGCCTGGCGCCGCTCGCCATGAAGAGCATCCCCAGTCCCCCGCAGCGCCTGTCCATCCCCACGGCGCCCTCGCGCGCACCACGGCCGCCCGCACCGGTGGTCATCAACGGCCCCACTCGGCAGTCGTTTCCTTCGCTCTCGCTCGACGCCGAAGAAGCCAGCCGCGTCCCCGAAGTGCCCCAGGCCATCGAGCTGGCCGAGCTGCCGCGCGCGAGCAACCAGGGCGGGTCCAAAAAG
>JBEGTL010000637.1:0-4785 GCA_041179425.1 Pseudomonadota bacterium
TGCTACGCGTTCGTCGTTGCCGAACGTGTGCGGCGTTTTCCCCCCTCGGAAGCCAGGCAAGATCAAGACGACGCGGACACCGTCGCGGCCTGAACGACACTTCGAGGGTAAGCCCCTTACGGACTGCCCCATCCCGCCAGGTCTGAGCCGTGTCAGAACGAGCGGCGGATGAATCTATCGACCCAGCTTCTATCGAGCCTGATCGGCCTGCGCGAGCAGTCCGCGCTCGAGCGCCCAGCCATCGGGGACGAGCTCCGCGATGCGGCGCATGGGCCATCCGGCGTCGAGCTTGGTGAGCACGTCGATGAGGTAGTCACGCGCCGGGAAGCCGAGCAGCCGACAGGACTGCACCAGCGTGTACGCCGCAGCGAGCTGCTCGGCGGCGTCGGCAGAGCCCGTGAAGAGGTAGTTCTTGCGGCCGATGCAGGGTTCACGCAGCACGCGCTCGGTGTGCCCGTTGTCGATCTCGAACCGACCATCGGTAAAGCAACGCCGCACGAACGGGCGCTGGTGGATCGCATAGCCGATGGCCTTGCCGAGCGGCGACGTCGGCAGACACGTCAGCTTGAGCCCGTCGAGCCATTCCTCGAACGACGCCAGTACAGGCAGCGAGCGCTCCTTGCGCAGCGCCAGGCGCGCAGCCGCGTCGAGCCTCTGGTCCTTGGCAGCACGTTCGATCTCGTAGAGCTGCGCGATGAGCTCGACGCCGCGCGCGGCACGCTTGTCGCCGAGCTTGAGCGCCTCGTGAAAGCGCCTGCGCACATGCATCATGCAGCCGAGCCGTTGTTCGGGCGGCACGAGCACACGTCGCTCACCATCGGGCAGCTTGATCTCACGACCGTACCCTTTGTAGTCGTCGCACTGGATGAAGCCGTCGACTGCGGACAAGAACGGTGCGACCTCGTCCGCGCTCCAGCTTTCGGTGAAGGCGTACGCGACCAGACGCTTGCCGGTAAAACACCAGAGGTGCCCTTTGTAGATGCCGGCTTTGCAACTCTTGTCGAGCACGGGCAACGACGTGTCGTCGACGCCGACAACGTCCTCAGCCAACACCATGGAGCGCACGACGTCGGCGAGGGGGACCAGCAGCGAGGTGCCGTGCCGCCAATATGTGTACAGCGTGTTGGCTGGTACATCGAAGCCCAGCCGCAGCCACTGATCGCGCTGACGCTCGACTGGCAAGCCGTCATCGCACTTGCCTTCGATGAGTTGCGCGATCAGCGAGGCGCCCGCGCGTCGTCGGCCGCCGCCGTCTATGCGTGGCGCGGTCGTGATGTCGCGGCGGCAGCTGCTCTGCTTACACGCGAGGGTCTCGCGGCGCTCGACGTGCACCACCACCTTGGCCGGCACGTACTCGGTGCGCTCATGGTCGACGAAGCTGACTGCTTTCATCTCATGCTGACAGCAGACGCACAGTCGCTGCTCCCCAGGCACATGCACATGCTCGATGATGCGTTCGAGGTCGGGCGACAGCGCCGTGCGGCCCGGGTGATTCGGGCGCTTCTTCTTGGGCTGTTCGTCGTTCTTGGCAGGCTCGTCCTGCCTCGTGGGCGTGGCCTCGATCGGCTCGTCAGGCACGGGCGCGTGCGGCACCTCGGGCTCCTGTGCCTCCGCTTGCTCTTCGCTGGCGCCGAAGCTGAGCATGAGCTGCATCAGTTCGTCGCGAGTTAGCGTCTCGGCCTTGCGGCCGAAGCGGGCGATCAGCGCCTTCTTGAGTCGCAGCTGCGTGCGCTCGAGCTCGGCCGCCAAGGCAGTGCGCTCGTGGTCGAGGTGCTCGCGCTCGATGGCGAGGCTGTCGCGCTCGTCGGCGACCTGTGTAAAAGCTGCGAGCAGCGACGCCACGAACTCGCTCTGCTCACTCGACATGCTCAGCTCGCGCGCACGCTCTTGGAGAGCAGCGATGCTGGTCGTCGTACGCACGCTCGACGAAGCCGTGCGCGACGTCTTGCGTGCAGGCTTGCTCTTGCTGTTCTTGGACTTCGTGCGCGACATCGAACAGCCGATGAGCTAGCACGGACGATCGTGCGAGCCACCGAGTTGTTCGATGTTCGTCGGCTTCACGTACCGCTTCCTTCGGCGCACCTTCGGAGCATCGATGCCCTCGAGCAGCATCGCGAGTTCGCCCGCATCAATCTCCACCTGCGTGGCTCCCTCTGCCGTCTTCACGCGGCGAAATGTGCCAGCCTCGAGCTTCTTCATCAGCACGCAGAATCCGTCGCGGTCCCAGAACAGAATGCGCACCTGCGTGCCACGCCGATTCAAGAAGATGAACATGTCGCCCGTCGTCGCCGAGAGCCGGAAGCTGTCCTGCACCAACGTGCTCAAGCCGTCGAAGCTCTTGCGGCAGTCCGTCGGATCCGTCGCGAGGTACAGCTTCACGCTCGAAGGCAGCGTCAGCATCGCGCCATGCACCCGAGTACGGTGCCTAACGTATCTGCGTCGACCGCGCCATGCAGACGAACCACCAGACCGTCTCGCATCACAACCTCGATCACTCCCACCGTGCGCGTCACTGGTTCCACCACCTGCACGCGCGCGAACACCGACGACGCGCTCGCGCTGGTCTTCTTCTCGCGGCTCAATGCGCTCGCAACGCGAGGCTTGCTCCCGACGGTCTTCTGCCAGCGCGCCAGCGTTGCGGGCTTCACCCCGATGCGTGCAGCAAATCGCGCAGCGGTCTCCCCGCTCGTCGACCACTGTTCAAGTAGCGCAGGCAACTCCGATGCACTGCGACGTCTTCTCCGCTCTTGGTTCATGCCCCAGTCGTACGAGACCGCCGCCAGCACGCACCGAGGCTCTCCGTAAGGGGCTTACCTTCGAGGACAGCTTCGTCACCGTCAGGCTTGCGATCGCTCGCCTGCTCGCCAGGTGGCTACCCCGATGTCCCGTCTGCCATCAGCGCGGCCACCGTGTTCACCGCGCCATCCCGCCCCCACTGGCCATGACGCAGTAGTGTTAATCGAACGTACGCCGAGTTCGCGTATCAGCACTGCATCGCAGCCGTGCCCGAGCCACATCACGGTCAATAGCAAGCTGCGCACTCGCACCTCGCCCCTTCGCTCGCCGGCTTGATGTAGCGGCGATGCCGTGAACACACCAGTTGGTCTCAGCGCATTCCCGCGAGCTCTCGCGAAGGCACGGTCTCAAGAACGCTCGGTAACCGATCTCATGCCGAGCATGCGCGGCACTTCGCGCGCGACTAGGTGGCCCGAGCTGTACATGCGCCGCCGTCCGGCTCGCCGTCGCCGTTCTGCAGCTAGCACCAAACGGTTAGCGGCCCCGCCTTCGGATCAAGTCTAACTTCCGGACTTCAGAAAGCGATTGGCGGTCCAGGGACATGACGAGGCGCCGTTGGTCGAGCCAAGGGATCCGGAATGCGCCACGGTTGAGATGGTCCACGAGCCGCTTCCAAGTGTCGTGCATGCAGCGTGGCTGAAGGGCGACGATGAGCGTCCCTTGGCCGAGGAAGATGTCGGCAGGGGTATTGAGAAACCACCGGCGTAGCGTGCGCGGATGCGCGCGTCGGAACGCGTGTGGGAGGGTGGTTGCGAAGCTCGCGAGCGCGTGGGTCGCCAGGGCAGCAGTCCAGCTGTAGAGGGTGATCGCGTTCTGCTTGAAGCCCGGTCTTGCCGGGTTTGGACTCCTCTTGTTGTAGCCAGAGCAGACGGTATCGATGTGTGCGTCGTGGAGCAAGACACGGTAGGTCTGCTCGTGATGTTGGCGAGTGCGGAACTCCTCGACGATTTGCCAACTGTCAGAGTGGTCGTCCCCGAAGACCCACAGTGCGTGCCAGCGCTCCTTGCCGCGCTTGGCTTTCTTCTCTCGCACCACGATCGTGCGCACGTGGCACTGGGTCTTGGTCTGCGGGTCACGGAGAGTCATGACGGTGTTAGCCACATGGACGACTTTCGGAGGGGCGGCCTTGTAAGGGCCTTCCTCGTGATGCTCATGCCACTGGTCGGACGACAGCTGCTGCCACTGTTTTCGATAGGCCGGTCGTCTGGGTACGCGAACTATCGTCACCTGCAGCTTGTGGTCCGCGAGCGCCAATAGCTGGCCGTGGCTCTTGGCCGCGCCAGCGTCGAGTACGATGCGGAGTTGCGCCCCGCGCGCTCGGCGTCGTAGGGAAGGAAGCAGTTTTTCTGCGATGTCCTTCAGTCCGACATGTCCGGGCGTGGCGATGAGCGACAGGAGTTTACGTGCGCCCGTATGGAAGGCGAAAGTAAGCTTTTCGATCTTCATGTGCTTGTTTCGGATCGTGTGATAGCCCTTGCGGATGCTGAATTTGCGCGTGAACTTGGCAACGGCGTGCTCGTCGATGCTGATCGTGTGACGCTTAGCCCGCTGGACTGAAGGAGCCGTGAGCTTCATCAAGCGCCGCACGCCCGCCAGAGGTACGCGCCGCACCAGCCCCCCGAGCATGTGTCGACTCAAGACCCGTTTGCCTCCCGACAGGATGGCGAAACCGGGGTCGTCGAGGGTCTCGAAGTGGAAGATGCGCGGAATGCCGACAACCGCTTTGAAGAACAAAGACAGGACAACCTGGAGACCCTTGTTGTCGCCCATTTTGGCGAAGCACAGCTGCGCCGCGCGCGCTACGCGCAGTGCGAAGGGAATCAGGAGAAAAGCGCCGCCGAAGTTCGTGCTTCCGAAAAAAAGGGGGCGTCGACGAGCATGTCTCCTCGAAGACAACCAAGGCCATAGCGAACGATGTAGACACGAAGCGTCTTGCGGTCCAACTCGACATGCAGTTCTTCGCGAACGAAGCTGAGAATATCGCTGACC
>JBEGTL010000638.1:0-4776 GCA_041179425.1 Pseudomonadota bacterium
TCGGGCGTCTCTTCCGTCACGTGCACGAAGCCGAGTGAGGCGGGCCAGAACAAACCGCCGCCAAGTTCTTCCCCGTTGGAGAGCTGATGACAGCCCGCGCAGGTCTGGGTGCGGGCCCGTGCGATCAGCTGCTCGGGGGTGATATCGCTGCCCAGCACGCCGAGCGCGCGCCAGATGGCGAGACGCAAGGTGCTGCCTTGCATGGAGAGCGTTGTGGCGAAGTTCATCTCGGGACTGCCGGAGGAGTGGCTCTGTCCGCTGTTGAACGCGTCGGGCGTGGACATGGCAATGTCGGTGAGTCCGGTGCCCGCCAGCGAAGCCACGTTGTCGCGCACGAGCTGGAGCTGAAACTCGGCGACGCGTGGATCGCTCGCCGGGTCGCCGAAGAGCTGCGCGATGGGGTTGTTCTTGACGGTCACCGGTACGAACTGCGCCGAGGTGCACCGATTGCGCTTGGCGCAGTCCGTGGAGAGCTTGAACTCACGCAACGTCCAGATGAACGGCCTGACCGCGATCATGAACTGGTTGGTGCGCACCTGACCGTAGCCGCTGTCGTTGTCGCCGTAGCTCGCGGCGCGAACCACCGGCGGGAAGGGCCAGATGCCGGAGAAAAAGATGCGCTCGAGGCGCTCTGCACGAGCGCTGATGCGGTCGATGGACGACAGCTCGGCCCAGGCTTCGATCAGTCGCCGACAGCCTTGCAGACCCGCGCGCGGAAACGGGTTGGGCAACACCCCCTCGAAGATGATCAGGTTGCGATCGGTACCCACCGTCTGACCCGTCTGCTTGGCGTAGATGATGCGGTGCTCGCCGCAGTGCGCTCCGTTCTCGGGCGCCAGGTCGAACCGATTGAACAGCCCGATCGGCAGGTATGCACACGCCGGATCGTCGAACGACGTGCAGCTGGCCTGCGCGCCTTCGGACGGACCGGGTCTGCAGTCGTACGGATAGCCGTTGAGCGTAGTTTTGCCGGTGGCGTCGGTCTGGTCGTCGCAGTGCGGCCCACGCCCGAGTCCGGGCTTGGGATTTTGCGTGTCCCACCATTGCTGAAAGAGCGCGATCCCAGTCAGTCCCTTGACCTTGGTGTCGCGCGCCAGCTGGTCCATCACGCGGGCGAGCGGGAAACGTTTTAAGATCTCCACGTCCGTGACCGCGAGTGAGCGGCGCACGTCGAGCACTTGTTGCCGACTGGCCTCGGCGTTGTCCAGCGACTGCTCGAGATCGTCTTCCGTTCCGCAGCCGAACAGCGCGAGCAACAGGCCCGCGCGCACAACACAACCAAACGAGCGACTCATCGCGTCGCTCTCCCTTCCTGGTCGAGTCGCTCCCCCGAGCGCATCGAGCTCCAACCACGTCTATTAGTAGATCGCGAGCGCCGTCGTTCTGATGGTTCTCTAAGCGTTCGCTGAGCGCAGCGTGCCAGCGAACGCGCGCGCAGGCAGAGCTGCGTTCCCAAACCGAGCGCTCGCTTGCACGCGACAGGGCGCACCCGCTGGGGACGCTGGCGAGCTTGCGCGGCGCAACGTTCGTCCTTATGAGTGTTCGTCGCCCCCGAAGTCCGCGGGCGCTTTCACGGCCGAAGCGAGGAGTCATGAGTCGCCTTGAAACAGTTCGCCACGAGCTACTCTCCCTCCACCGCAGCTTGCTCGACGCACAGCGCGCTGCCCACGAGCGCGAGCACGGTAAGGTCACGGCGGGGGCGTTCCTCGAGCTCGTCATCGGCGCGCCCGAGTTCGCCTGGCTGAGGCCGATGACGGCGCTCATCGTCGCCATCGACGAGGCGATCGACGACGGCAATCCGGACTCGCCGCGTGCCCGTCGGCTGGCCCTGATCGCGGCCAAAAAGGCGCCTGTGCCGAGCGCAGCAGCCGCGCCCACCGAGCCGCCAGAAGCTGTGCAAGGCGAGGGCGAGGCGAACGGCACGACGGCGGCGAGCACCGAGGCGCTCATCCTCGCGGACATCCGTACGTTGCTCACGCCCGACCCGCAGTCCGGCGAGTTTCAGCGCCGGTACGCCGCCGCGCTCGCGGAGACGCCCGCCGTCGTCGTCGCGCACGCGTCGGTGCTGCGTGCCCTCGCGCTGCCGGTGGCTCCTCCCCGCTAACGCACGCTTGCGCCGACGCGCGATTTCTCGCGGCGGCCCCGATTTCGTTGAACACTCTCCGTGGGGGCGGGTACGAACTCTGGTGCCGGGGAGGCGACGATGATCTGGAAGCTCCACTCTTCGTTCGCGCGCGGAGCCACGCTTTCTGCACGCCTCGGCGGCGAGCACCCAGAAGGGATGGGACCGCTGTACCGAGGCAGCTGCCTGTGCGGGAGTGTGCAGTACGAAGTCCTGTTGGACGGACAGTCCGAACCGGGCGTGCGCTCGGTGTGGGAGCAGACCGTCAGACCCGACCACTTCAAGCTGCTGTCTGGTGAAGACACGCTGAGCGGGCATCAGTTTGCAGCAGACCAGACGCAACACTTCTTCTGCGAGCGATGTGGACTACGCTGTTTCTCCCATCACCCCGCGAGCGCGAAGGGAGGCTTCTATTCGGTGGACCTCAAGTCGCTCGAGCTCGCGCACCGATCTCCGCGCATCCCCGCACTCTGCTGATGACAAGCCGCAGAGCATCGATGTCGGTCGCTCTCACATTCGCGCGTCACAATCTGACATCATGTGCGCGCGGCCCGCGGGGATGCGGCGTGATCTCAATCACTCCGATCTGACAGACATGGCCGTCATGGGTTGGTTCCTTGGGCCCTCGGTGCACAAAAGCGCGCGTGCGCGGCTCTTTTTTGGGGGCTGGCCAACAGGCCACATCACGCACGGTGATCGAACGTTTCCGCGCGCGAGTAGGTCGACGATTCATGGTATGCGGCACGTGACGCGATCATCCTGGTCGTCGCGATTCTTCGCTCGTGCGCCTGAGGGCCTGCGAGACACGAGGACAGCCATGAAGAAGTGCGGTCTCTTGCTCACCATCCTCGCCATCACCTCGTGTGGCAACGACGATCCACTTCGCTCTGGTGCGGTCGAACCCAGCAACACCGGTGCGCGCGACGCGGGCTCGACGACGGCGACGGTGCGCGACGCGGGCCGCAGCAGCACGCCCAGCACGGGGAAGCCGACGACGAGCGGCAACGCCAGCGCCGATGCAGCGTCGGGCGCAGGGGTGTGTGAGTCGTTTCAGATCACGAGCGGTCACGCCGTGCCCGACATGCTCATCGTGCTCGACCGCTCGGGCAGCATGAAGATGGGCAACGTCAATCGCTGGGATCCATCTGTGGCCGGCATCACCGCCATCACCGCCGAGCTCGACTCCAGCATTCGTTTTGGTTTGATGGCGTTCCCGGGTAGCGGCGGCATGGGCGGCGGAGGTGGCGTGCGTTGCGCGCCCGGGACGCTCGAGGTCCCCATCGATCTCGAGACGGGCCCCACCATCGCAACCAAGCTCAAGGGCTTCATGCTCATCGACAGCACGCCCACGGCGAGCACGCTGGTCGAGGCGCGCAAGGTGCTCAACGCCATCGAGGCGCCCAGCGATTTTGGAGTCA
This sequence comes from Pseudomonadota bacterium, assembly GCA_041179425.1. Taxonomy (GTDB): domain Bacteria; phylum Myxococcota_A; class Polyangia; order Polyangiales; family DASUME01; genus DASUME01. The sequence goes on from JBEGTL010000638.1 coordinate 3,541, forward strand.
AGGGCACGCCGTACGTCGTGCTCGTCACCGATGGCGCTCCCAACTGCAGCGTCGACAACGGGTCGGGGCGCGGCAACGCAGGCTTCGATCAGACTGCGTTCGAAGACACCATCACCGCCATCAAGGCGCTCGCTTCCGACGGCATCAAGACCTACGTGCTCGGCTACGATGCCGACAAAGACGCGCAGCTCAAGCAGTCGCTCGACGCGATGGCAGTCGCAGGCAACACGGGCGACACCATGGCGCGTGCCGTCGACAACGAAGCGGCCTTGGTCACCGCCTTCAAGGCCATCGCGGGCACGGCCATCAGCTGCGACTTCAAGCTCGACGAGGCGCCTAGCGATCCTTCGTACGTGCTCGTCAAGGTCGGCAATCAGCCGGTTCGTTACAACGATGTCAACGGCTGGAAGCTCAGCGACGACAAACGCACGCTCACCCTCCAGGGCAAGTCGTGCAGTGACCTGAGCCGCGTCGAGGGGACTGCGGTCTCGGTCGAGGTGTTGTGCACCGTGGTGCAGGTCATCTGACGGTCTGATCCGTCAGGTCGCCGCGCACCCCCCGGCGCGCGAACGAACAGCCGTCACCACAAGTCTTTGTAGCGCGCCGCGGACTTCGCGTTTTCGGGCTCGGGTGGGTACAGGTGCCATTCGCCCAAGCCCCCGTTGTTGAAGTTGTTCTCGAACGCGAGCACGTCTTGGTTGTCGACGAAGAACTTGTGCATGAAATCGATGAACCCGGGGTTGTCGCCGTAGCCGTACTCGCCGCGCTCGACCGACCACTCCGGCACACCCAGCTTCTTGTTGTGTTTGCGCGCGTAGTCCGCGGCGTAACAGAGGTCTTGCGTGTTGCCGCAGGTCTTTTTCCAGTCCGTCTGGTCGCGTGCGCCCAGCATCGTGAAGTCGTATCGGTTGACGCCGATGATGTCGACGTACTCGTCTCCCGGGTACGAGTCCCACGCCGTGTTTACCGCGTAGTCGCCACCCTTGGTGGTCACCGAGCTGGCCGACATCACCCAGATGACCTTGAGGTCCGACGCGCTCTTGATGGCGGTGTAGACCTTGCGCCAACACGCGGTCCAGGTCTCTTGCCCGACGGTCGCGGGGTTCCACGGGAACCACGTGCCGTTGAACTCGTGGGCGAGCGACAGGACGGTGTCCTTGCCAGTGCGGCCGGCGGCGGTCGCGTTGCTGGCGAAGGTGCGCCACTCGTCGTCGAACTCGCCGCGTGCACACTGCA
>JBEGTL010000639.1:0-4773 GCA_041179425.1 Pseudomonadota bacterium
CGTCACCTGCGGTCGGCCGGTGTGCTGTTCTTGTACGGCCCGTTCAAGCAGAACGGTGGCTTCACCAACGCGGACGACGCGGCTCTCGACGCCACCCTGCGCGGCCGCAACGCCGACTGGGGTCTGCGCGACGTCGAGGCGGTGGTGGCCCTCGGCACCGCACGCAACCTGCTGGTCGAGCAGGCCGTCGACCTGCCCAGCGGCCAACTCGGCATCGTATTCCGCAAGCAAGCCGACAATTGAATCGCGATTTTCCAGCGCTGGGGACCGGTTGCTGTTCGGCGGGCTGAGCTAGAGAGCAGAGCGGAGCAAAACTTCGCGCTGGTGGTTCGGGTGCGCTAAGCGTGCGCGTCAGAACTGATGACGGACCACGCGCGCGCCTTCGACCTTTTTCTCTCCATCACTGGGCTCGCTGACTTCATCGAGGCGAGTGCCGCCGCGCACTACTGGCTGAGCGGCACCGTTGTGCTGCGTGCCCTGGCCGCGCTGGTGATGATCGCCTGCACGCTCGTGTTCTGCGTGCGCGCGGTGCGCCTCGCGTTGCCGACGCTGACCCTGCCGCTGCGCTGGGGCGCCATCCTCGGTGTCGGGATGTGGGTGTCGACGATGGGCTTTCACGCGCTGCGTGGGCTCGGGCTGTTCAACCTGCCCGCGGGGCTCCTGGGCACGACGGCCCTCGGCGCGATCGCCGTGTACGCGCTCCCGGAGCGAGCCCCTGTTGGCTGGGCGCTCCGACGAGAGTGGCGCGCGCTCAAGGCGGTCGCCTCGCTCTTCGTGCGCAACAAGTTCTGGTTCGCGACGTCGTTGTTCGCAGCGCTCTTCGCGCTGCTCGCACTTCGTTCGCTGATCGTGCCGCCGCTCGGCTGGGACACCATCACGTACCACGGACCGCGCATGGTCCACTGGCTGCAGACCAACCAGTTCACGTTCGACCCGGGGCCGGGCCCGTACAGCTTTTATCGGCACTTCTTCAGCGGCGGCGAAGCGCTGATGGTGTGGTCGCTGCTACCGTTCCACTCCGACCTGTTCGCCAACCTGGTCACCATCGTGCAGTGGGTTGGCGTGGGCTGCGCAAGCTGGGGACTCGCGCGTGCGCTCGGCGTGAGAGAGCCGTTCGCTGCGACGAGCGGCGGCTTGGTGATGTTTGTCCCGGTGCTCATGCTGGAGATGAACACCGGCTACGTGGAGGCCCCGCTCAACCTTGCCTTGTTGTTGGGCGTGGGGCTCGCGGTCCAGTGCCTGCGCCGACCGAACGGCGCACTGGCGATCGCAGCGGCCATGTCGCTCGGTGTCGCGGCGGGCATCAAGCTGCCGGGCGCGCCCCCTGGCGTCATCGTGCTGGCCGCGCTGCTGGTGCGTCTGTTGCTGTTCCGCCAGGCCGCGCTGCGCCAGCGTCTCACCTGGATCGCTCTCAGTATCGTGGGGGGTGCGCTCCCGGTCTGGCCCTGGGTCGCACAGGCCTACGCGGAGACCGGGTATCCGCTCAGCCCGATGCCGGTCAAGGTGCTGGGCTGGACGCTCGGTGTCAGCAGCCCCGCGATGGACTGGTACCAAGAGCGCGAGAAGCTCGTCCCGCACCAGTGGGAGAGCGAGGCCAGCGCCCTCTCGCGGCTGTTCTCGGAGGTCGGTTTTACCAGCGAGGCAGTGGGGCCCTCGCTCGGCGTCACGTCGCTCGTCCCATTGATCGTGGCGTGGCTCGGCGTGCTCGTGCTGTTGCGTAGACGGCCGCTGCTCGCGTGCGTCATGGCGGCTGCGATGGCGGTGCCATGGGCTGCTCACTTCAGTAGCGGTCTGAGTGTTCCTCGTCTGCTCTGGTCGGTGTCTGTCGCGCGCTACCTGATCGGGTTGTTGGGGATGGCGATTCCGCTGAGCTTCGTGTGGTGCCGGCCGGGTTCGTCCCTCGCCACCACGTACCAACGTGTCCTGCTCTTCATCTCGCTGTTGTGGGTGGCCATCCCGCTTCGCCACGGCTTCGGCAACTGGGAGATGCGCGAGCTGATGGTGGTCGGCACGTGTCTCATCGTGCTGGGTGCGCTGCTGGGGCAGGTCTTTCGGCCGGACCGCGCGCGCACGACCTGGCAGCGCTACGGGCTCGCGGCCGCGCTGCTCGCGCTCTCGTGCTCGGCGCTGCAGCTGCGACGCGACCAGACGCGTGCCCTGGCGTGCTCATCCAGCTTCGCGCTCCATGCCTCGCTTCGTTTCTGGGCGAGCTCCATCGCCAAGATCGACAAGCCTGACGTGGTGCACAAGATCGCGGTGACGGGCGGGCCTTGGCGCAACTCGGATCAGTGGTTTTACTACTTCTTTTTCGGGTCGCGTTTTCAGAACGTGATCGAGTACGTCCCGCCGACTCGCGACGCGGGCATCGCGCACTTCGGTCCGCGTGGCGACTTCGCGCAGCGCGCCGACCGGGAGAGCTGGCTCACGCGCATCGATCAGCGAAAGATGACCGACGTCCTCACGTTCCCCCCACGCTCGCTCGAGCAAGAGTGGATGGAGAGCCTGCCCGAGCGCTTCCGCAAGCTCGAGGGCTCTGAAGATTGGGGCCTGTACACCGTGCTCCACACGCACTGAACCGTGCCGAGAGAGAGCTCGTCTCGCTCGCTCAGGTGCTAGGGCGCCCGGTCACTTCGTACACGACGTAGTGGTGTTGGTAGCGCGGCTCCAGCGTCCAGCCGCGTGCACGTAGTCCGTCGATGATGCGGTAGATGCCATCCCAGCCGGCGAGCACCACCACGAACGTGGGTTGCTCGTGGAGCGCGATGTCGTGAATGGCTTGCTGACGGCCGGCTCCACACTGCGACCAGGTGAGCTCCCGGTGCGGCGGGATGCTGGCAGGCGTCTTGAGGCCGACCATGTCCGCCATCGGAGCGTCGACGAAGTAGCCGACGTAGCCGGCGTCGTGCAGCAAGATCTTACGCTTGGCTGCATTGTTTGCGAGCCAGGTGGCGACGCCGTCGAGCTCTACGCGCGTAAAGGCGTTGCAGAGGCTGTGAAACTGCCAACGAGGCGCGACCTCGGGTCCGTTCTGGACGATGGCGACGACGAACAGCAGCGCGGCTGCGGCGCGCGTCGCGACGTGGCGCTTGCCGATCAGCGTGCCGACCGCGTACAGCACCCACGGCACGAGCACGTACATGTAGCGCTGCTCGTAGTGGAAGAGGGCGCCCGGGAAATTGGTGAAGTACGCGTAGGCGAACACGCCCGCGAACACGATGCCGACCCAGCCGGTGAGCGTGAGCACGAGCAGCACGGCGGCGTAGCCGATGAAGCCGAGCTCTTTGCCAAAGGCAACGAATGCATTGCGCACCGAGTCGGCCTTGAACGCGGGGTCGAAGCAGCCCTCCGCGAAAAAGAACTTCTTGGCCTGGATGGTGTTGGGGTAGAGCGAGCCGACGGTCAGCAGGTAGAGCAGCACCCACGGCGCCAGAGCCGCCGCGAAGATCTTCACTGTGCGCAGCGCCTCCGCCCGATCCGTGCGCAGGTCGGTCACCGTGCGTTGCAGCATTAAGAGGCCGGAGACCACGACCAGCTCGGGACGCAGGTACGGGAGCAGCGCGCACACCACGGGCAGCTGCCAGCGGGGGCCCGAGCCGTCGCGCGAGGCGGCGATCGCGAGCGTGAGGCCGGCCAGCGCCCACGAGGTCTCGAGGCCGTTGGCGAGCTGGTGCGGGATCTGGCCGACGACCAGGCTCGCGGCCACCATCAGCAACGCCTCGGGCGCCGACGCGCCGAGCACGAAGGCAAGGCGCAGCACGGCGAGCGCGAACGCGACCCCGCCGAGAATCATCACGATCCATTGCGCCCACAGCGGCTCGAAAAACAGCTGGAAGACGGCCGAAAGCACCACATGCAGCGCGCTCGTCGACCCGACCAGCGCGGGCGTGCCCACGAAGTGTGTGTCGTCCCCGGCGAACAGCACTTCGGCGTTGTGCAGGGAGATATACGCGTCATCGACCGGGAAGATCGGATCGCCCACCTGCTGCGTGTAGAGCCGGGCCGCGATTGCACCGAGCAACACCACGCCCATGGCCGAGACCCAGCGAGCCCTGGTGGAGGCGGGACCCAAGAGGGCGTGAAGGCGGGCGGGAAGCGCGAACGTCAAGGGCTGTCACTCATGAGATGGATTCGACTCGTGGACCGTGTCGCCCGTTTGCGCGTGCGGAGCTAGTCGGAGTCTCAGTCACCACAGCGCTCCCCTATAGCGCACTCACCCTGGCTCGCCATGTCGGCCGGTCAGTCGAAAGCGAGCCCGTACGGCAGGGCTTCTCCCAGGCCGACAGTGAGCAGTTTTTCGCCATCCCGGAAGGCGGCCGCCGTCGATGGCCCGCCGTCGAGGTTGAGCGCAGCTTGGCAGCCTTCTCGGACCAGGAATGCGCCCAGCTCGGCGAGCGTGGTGCGCGTGTCGTCGCGGGTTAAGTAAGCGTCGAGGGTCGTCCCGTCGTCGCGCAGGCACAGCGCGGTGCGCGCCGCCAAGCGGGCCGACTCCAGCTTGGGGATCACGCGGCCCTGGTCGACCAGGCGCGGGCTGCACTGGACGGCGAGCAGTGCGCCGGTGGCGTCGAAGGTTGTATCAGACGACAGCAAGCGACCTTTGCCCGCTCTCACCTCGAGCACGCCGCCGTTGAGGTTGTTGGCCCGCGGTGCGTGCTGCACGCCGTTGACGACCAACAGACCCTGGATCTTTTTGGCGCTGCCTTGGTAGGCCCAGTAGCCGCCGTTGATCAGGAGCCGGTGGTCGCCGAGGATGTTGATGAGCGCCGTCTTGTAGTG
>JBEGTL010000640.1:0-4752 GCA_041179425.1 Pseudomonadota bacterium
TCGCAAGCAGAGCCGGGCCGAGACAAGTGTTGCATCGCAATCCGGCAACAGACGCTCCCCGCAGACGACTTGGTCCCCGCCCACGAGGCGTCGTGAGCGCGCACGACCTCGACAAAGACGACGCGCTCCCCGACTTCGAGCAGCGCGAGCTCAGCTTCGACGAGGTGAGCAAGCGCGTGTACCTCGCCGGGCAGGGGCCTGCCGTCATCGTGATGAGCGAGATGCCCGGCATCAGCCCTCACGTCGCGCGCTTTGCACGCTGGGTCCGCGACGCGGGCTTTCGTGTGTACCTGCCCTCGCTGTTTGGACGCGACGGCGCGGTCGCCGACGCGGAGGGCGGACTCGCGGTGCTCAAACGCGCGTGTGTCAGCGCGGAGTTTCGTGCCTTTCTGGCCAACGAGTCGAGCCCCGTCACGCGCTGGCTTCGTTCGCTCGCGCGTCTCGCGCACCAAGCGTGCGGCGGGCCCGGCGTGGGCGCGATCGGCATGTGTTTCACCGGCAACTTCGCGCTCAGCATGATGCTCGAGCCCGCGCTGCTGGCACCGGTGTTGTGTCAGCCCTCGCTGCCACTCCACGAACCGGCCGGCCTCAACATCTCGCCAGCTGAGCTACAGACGGTTCGCGCACGCCTCGAGCGAGAAGACCTGACGGTCATGGCCTACCGTTTCGAGGGGGATCGCCACTGCACAGCGCAGCGCTTCGCGGCCTACAGCCAGGCACTCGGCAGACGTTTTGTCGGGCGCGTGCTGCCCGACGCAGCCGCGCACCCTACCCCGCCAGCATTCTTTCGAGACGTCGTGGGTACACCGCACAGCGTGGTCACGGCCCACCTCGTCGACCGAGCCGGCGAGCCTACCCTCGCGGCCCGCGACGAGATCCTCGCCTTCTTTGCGGCTCGCCTTCACGCGTGACGCGGCCTTCCCCATGCGGGTATTTACCGAGCTGCGTGACGCGGAAGCTTGGCTGCTCGGCAGTCGCGCGCACGGTAGGTCAACGGGTTAGTGGACGATCACTGACCACAGATGCGTTTACAGACGCCTGCCGAGCAGACACCGCCGGGCGTGCCACCGCAGTCCGCGTTGGTCTCGCAGCTGGGTAGACACGCGGTACGGGTGACGTCGCAGTGCTCGTTGTAGCCGCAGCTGTCGCAGGTAGTGCCTGGTGCAAGACCCAGAGAGCACGGCACCGGGCAATCGTCCTTGCCACAGAGCAGGGTACCGTCTTGTTGGCACGTACAGGTGTTGCAGCTGAACGGATCTTTGAGACCCTCTGTGCCTGGCGACACGGGCATCGCGCCGCCCGTGCCACCGCGCAGCGACCCGCTGACGTTGCACGTGGTCGAGTGGATCAGTGTGCAGCGCCCGTCGACGCACACGGCCTCGCGCGGAATGGCCGAGCAGCTGAGACAGTGGGGGCCTTGATACGACTGACACGAACGCTGGACCGCAACGTAGATCGACTCTTCGGACTCGCTGCGCACCGCCGCGACGCCGCAGCAGTCACTACAGTCTGCGCCGGTGAGCGTGCAGGCCTGCCCGTCTTCGCAGCGCTCGTACGACGCGGGGATGGACACTTTGTCGCCGCTGCGCGGAAAGCTCAGCGCGTCGCTGCAGCCAGCACCGAGCAGACACGACAAGACGACGCACACAGGCACGGCTGCGACGGGGACAGCTCGGGGGCAGCCAAGCTTCGTTCGAGTCGACATGAGGACTCGACACGTAGCACGCGCGCGCTGGCGCCACCGTATTCTGCTCAGCTACCGAGCAGACCGTCCGCCAGCGTCCACTCGACAGGGACCTGAATCGGGAAGTCCATCAAGATCTGTGCGTAGCTCTTGCCCTGCGGGTCGTAGCGCAGAGACGCGATGCCGCCGCCACCGAGCGCGCCGCGAAGCACGAAGTTGAAGCCATCGAGGCCGGGCCAGTCGAAGCGGTGCACCGGGCCGTGGATCAAGTGCGCGAAGTACGCGTGCACGGCCTCCGGGGTGAGCGCCGCAGCGAGTACGGGCAAGAACTCGCGCTTGCGTGCGAGCACGCCGATGTTGGAGATGTCGCCCTTGTCCCCGCTGCGCCCATGGGCGAGGCGAAGCAGCGGCACCTCGACGGTCGCGCCACGCGCAGCGAGCGGCACCACGAACGGTGCGCGCACGGGCGGTCGGCCTCCTTCTCCCAGCACCACCGGCGCGGTGTACGGCACGACGCGACCCGCCACCTCGACCTCGGCGACGACGTCGGCCTTCGAGAGGAGACACGAGGCGAGGCGCACGATGGGCTGCACGGGCGGACGACCGCTCGCGATACCCGTGAGCCCTTGCGCCATAGACGTGACCGCTGGTGCAATCTCGCGTGCAAAGATCTCGAGCGCAGCTTTGTCGACGTGCGACACGGCCACCTTCAACACGACCTCGCGCGTGTGAGAGGTACGCGCGTGCGGACCGTACATCGCCTCGGCGCCGAGCACCTCGACCGAGCTCTCGCGGTAGTCGGCGTGGCCGCGCGCTTTGAGCAAGCGGCGCGTCCGCGCGAGGATGGCGGCGCCCACGTGTTCGGCACGCAGCGCCGCGGCGGGGCCGACGATGAGCACCGTGGCGCTGCAGCGATAGCCGTCGTGGTAGGTGAGACAGGCCTTGTAGTAAGGCGTCGGCGCGAGCCCGCGCGCACCGTGTACGCGTACACGATCGTTGCCCAGGTCTTCGAGCGATACCTGACTGAAGTCGCACACCACGTCGGGCAGCACGTAGGCCGCGGGGTCGTGGATCTCGTAGGTGATCTGCTCGGCGACCGTCTTGGCCGTCACCATGCCGCCGGTACCCGCGGGCTTGGTGACCACGAAGCTGTCGGCTGCGCTCACCTCGACGATGGGATACCCCATGTCGTCCCAGCGCTCGGCGACCTCGGCCCAGTCCGTAAAGATGCCGCCGCTGGCCTGCGGACCACACTCGATGATGTGACCCGCCAGGCTGCCTAGCGCGAGCTTGTCGAGATCGGACTCCCGCCAGCCAAACTCTGCGATCAACGGGCCAAGTGCGAGCGCGCTGTCGGCACAGCGACCCGTGATGACGATGTCGGCGCCACGGGACAGCGCGTCGGCGATCGGGAAGGCGCCGAGGTACGCGTTGCCACTGGCGACCTCGCTCGGCAGACCGCGGCCCGTCTCCAGGTCGACCACTCCTCTGTCACGCAGCTTGGTCAGCTGGTCGCGCATGTCGTCGCCGGTGATCACCGCCACCTCCAGCTTGACCCCGAGCCGATCGAAGATGGGAAGTAACGCAGCGCGGCAACCGTAAGGATTCACACCGCCGGCATTGCAGACCACCTTGATGCGGCGCGCTGCAATCTCCACGGCCAGGGGCTCCATCACCCCGTGGACGAAGTCGGCCGCGTAGCCGAGCTCGGGACGCTTTTGGCGTGCGCGCGCCAGCAGCGACATGGTGATTTCAGATAGATAGTCCAGCACCAGCACGTCGATGGCGCCGCTCTTCACGAGCTGCGCTGCGCCCTCGGCACTATCTCCCCAGAACCCTGAGCCGCCCCCGATCCGCAACGTACGCACGGTGGTCATACAGTCAGTACAGCTCTGTTCGACTTATATTTCAACGGTGCGACGAACACTGCACCGTGCGCGCGACCGCTCTCACACAAGGCGCGTCAAAGCGTGCCAACCAACAGTCTGCTCATCGGCTGCGCGCGACCATGAGACACCTTACCATTCGCTCAGGTACGTGGGGCCTGACGGCGGAACCAGCGCTCGAACACGAACGGACCAAACGGCAAGAGCGCCGCCAAGAACGCCAGGCCCGCCGCACGCAGCGTGAAGCGCCCGGCGCCTAGTGCCTCGCAGATGAGCACGACGTACGAGACGAACAAGAGGCCGTGCGCAAAACCGACGACACGGTTGGGCCCGGGCAAACCTGCCCAGTACTTGAGTGGCATCGTGATCAAGAACAGCGCCAGGTACGAGACCCCCTCGCTGTACGCCACGTACTTGAAGCGCTGCTCTGGTCTCAGTCTCACCACGACTCCTCTCCGGTGCACGCGAGCACGAGCTTGCCGCGGCTCTTTCGTGACTGCAGCGCCTCGTGCGCGCGTTTGGCTTGGGCGAGCGGGAGCACGCTGTCGACGTGCGGCGTGATCACCCCTCGCTCCCACCACGACAGCAGCTGCTGCACACCTCGCTGCACGTGCGGCAGGTCGTCCCACAACAGTAAGATCTGCACGCCTGCGATGCCGCGGTTGTGCTCGATGAGTCCGAACGGATGAAACAGACCCCCGCGCACGAGCTCGGCGCCGGCCTTGAACAGCTGCACCGGGTTGTACGAGTCGGGCGCCACGCGTGCGGCACCGATGGTGATCACACGTCCACTCGGCGCGAGCGACCGGTAGCCCTTGCGCAGGCCCTCGCCACCCAACGAGTCGAGCACACAGTCCACACCGCGACCGTTGGTGAGCCGCGCGATCTCTTTTTCGAAGTCGTGCTTGACGTAGTCGATGCCAAACTCGAGCCCGTGCTGCCGCGCAAACGCGAGCTTGGCTTCGGAGCTGGCCGTGCCGTACGTGCGGAGACCGAGCTCCTTCGCGATCTGTAACGCGGCGAGCCCGACGCCGCCCGCGACGGCCTGGATGAGGACGCTCTCGCCGCTGCGCATACGCGCCACTTCGCAGAGTGCGTGCCACGCGGTCAGCGTCACGGCAGGGAGCGCCGCCGCTGCGATCAGCGACTTGCCCTCGGGCACCTTCCACGCGCGGTTGGCGG
>JBEGTL010000641.1:0-4751 GCA_041179425.1 Pseudomonadota bacterium
ACCTTCGTCATCGGCGTGCCTTCCCTGCTCCTGTGAGAGCAGTTGTTGGTGTGATTACCCGGAAGGTACGCCACTTTTTCAGATCACGCCGATCCACACCTTTTGGTCATATCTCTCCGTGTGCGCCTATCGGGTGCGCGCGAAGCTCGGACCGATACATGGGCGGATGCTCGCAGAGCATGCCGAATATCGAGCGCTCGCCGTGCAGGCTTACAAGACCCATGACGCGGCCCTGCGCGCCTGGCACAAGGCCATCGAAGAGCGCTGGTTTGCTGGCTGCGAGGTGGGTGCCGGCGACAAGTATCAGGCCAGCGCTGCAGAGTGGGAGGCGAAAAGCAAAGCCTCGATGCTTGCAGCCGAGCAGCTGCATACAGAGGCGCGAGAGGCGTGGTCCAAGCTCAAACCTGTGTGGGGCGAGTGACGGGCACGGCGGCAGGCGCCGCGATGTCCTACTCACCAGACGGCTCGCTCACGTCGTGACCCGTGATGAACACGCGCTTCGCACCAAGCACGTCGGTCACGTACCCTCGCATCTGCTCTAGCCAAACGTCCCCGACCATTGAGGAGACTTCTACTGCGAGGTCAGCATGGATGTACCGCTGGTAGGCCGTCTCCAGCTGTGAGGACGTCGAGGCTGCCAAAGCTTCCCAGTCCTCGGCAGCTTTCGGTCCCGTGCGCTTGCCGATGTACCAGCGAGGCCCGTCATCACGGCGCACGGGACCAGCGAACGCGATGCCCATTGCGCCCAGCGTCCACTGAAAGAACGTCATCGACGGGAAGTGGACCGCCAGGTCTCTGTCGGGCGCCTCGAACACGGCGAGCTTGTAGTCCCGCCGATACCGCTCTGCGCGCGCTTGACGCTTGGACCTTTTCCACCACCACACGCCAGCCACGCCGAGAATGACAAGGAGCAGTTCCATTCGCCGGGATAGTCCGACAACGTCTCTCAGTGCGCCAGCGTTCGTGTCGAGTCGGAGCCATGAATCGGCCCAGGGGCAGAAAGAGGCTAGCTGGCTGTCACTCGTGTTACTAGCGCTGATGGACAACAACACGAGCGAGTGGACGTTTTCGTACCTCGCGAAGGACGCAGCTCGCAAAAGCGAGCGCTACTTGTTCGGCGAACAGACTCCGCCCGTTTGCGAGTTGGTGGGCAGCCGATCGGACTGGCAGACGGTCTATGTGCGGATGTCCTGCGGCGGGTTGGACGTTCGGCTGGCCACGGAGCAGCGAGGCGAGCCCTGGGAGTGGCTGATCGTGTACTTCGACGAACTAGCCAAAGACGACTGCGAGCACCTATACGCGGATACCTTCTCGAAGCTCGGAACGTTCGAGCTGCTTCGTCCGTTCGAGCACAGCGTCGAGCGATGCGCGATGGTCTGGCATGACGGCGAGGACAACTATCACTTCAAGCTGCCAGTCGACTATCGTCAGCGCTAACGCTTCGGCCACAAGCCATGGGGGCCGCGAGCGTTCTCGTAGCGCTAGGTATGTAAGGGGCCGCCCATCATCGTGGTGCGGCGCTTGAGCCGCGCGCCTCACCTGTGCTGCCATAGCGAATGGCGATCGCGCACTGCTACACGAGCTGGCACGTGGACCCGATGGGCGCTCGTGCTCTGACATTCCTGGATTCCGCAGAGGCAGAGTTCAAGCGCGCGGATAGCGGTCACGATTACGCCGAGGTCGCCATTTTTCCAGCGACCTTCCTGCTTCGCCACGGGCTGGAGTGCTTCGCCAAGCAGATGACCGTCTACCATGCGTACGAGCATCAGAATGCATCGTTGCTCTACGCCAAGACTCACTGCTTGGGAGAGATCTGGCCTGGCGCGCGGGAGTACGCGCTCAAGCGAGCCCGTGACAGTACCTTCGCGGGGTGCGGTGATAGGTACGGGAAACAGATGTGGACCGAAGACGCCTTCGTTCTGCTTGATGCGATGATCGGCGCGGTGGACCAGCTCGACCCCGACGGCACGCAGTACCGCTACCCGGAAGTCATCTGGAAGGACAAAGTCAGCAAGTTGCGCCAGCTCAAGTACCAGTTTCCCCAGGGCGACGTTGATTTGACGAAATGGGCTGAACTCGCGGGTCTGCTCGTGCAAGCGGCCGACGTCCTGATGAGTGCGCTTCACGAGGAGATGGAATACGTCGCCGACAGCCGAGGTCACGTCGGCGTCTTGTTTCACACCCTCGTGCTGAAGCACTACGGCGACCCCGTCAAAGCCGGCTGCTGAGGCCGCCTACCGACGATGGCTCGGCTCGGGGTCCGCGTGGCTAGCTCGGCGACGTCGGCGGACAGACCATCAACGTTGATTCGAGGTCGGCCACCAGGTAGCCCTGGCGCGCGAGACCATGTCGAAGCTGTGCTTTGGACCGGACTAGCCGGCGCCGCCTACAGCCGCAAGGCGTGCCGCGTGGAGCCCATGCCCCTGGGTCTCTCGAGGTCTGCCGCTAGACCTCTTCGTGGTCCGACCGCGCGCCGGACCCGTTAGTCTGGTGCATGGAAGCTGTCGCTCTGATCCCACTCTCCGCTCTTGGAAGCGCGCTCGGCTATCTGCTCACGCGGCTCATCGAACACCGGCTGTTGCCACACACGACCCTCAACGTGGAGACTCGGCGCGAGGTCGCGAAGCTGAAAGTGGAGACCCTGAGGCGGCTGAGCTCGCAGCTGCACGCGTACTGGGCGATGGACCCCGACGAGCTTGAGTCCGAAGACTTCACCGAGGCGTGGAAGGGCATGATGGCGGTGCTCGACCAGCTCGGTGTCCTGCTACCCAAGGACCGATACAAGGAGCTGCGTACCCGGCTCGACGCGCTCAGCGGGTATCTGGATGACCCAGCGTGGCCGGCGGGAGCCGAACGGGTCCACGACTACATCCGCGCTCAACTTCTCGACGTCTGACCTTGCCGAGCCGACAATGGGTCTGCGCGAACTGGTTACGTCTGCGGCACCTTGGGCTTGAGCCCGCGCTTGGTGTGCGGTGACCTGTGCAGCCCTTGTCGAACCCGCTTGAGCAGCCCATCCGAGCAGCGAGCTTGAGGCTTCAGCGTCGCCAGGTCTTCGACGGGAATCTCGGCGGCCTTCTGGTAGAAGATGAAGCTCGCGTGCACGATGAACGGGTGGTCGCCCTTGTTAACGACGCACGTCATGTCGCACCTGGGAACCACCGTCGTTGCGTTCACCAGTACCGCCAAGACGGAGGTGTCCATGTCGGACTTATTCACCGCGACCACGATCCAGAGATGGTTGCCTCCTGAGAAACCCGTCGGGTCTCCGAGGAAGGTGTCACCGGGAGAAACCATTCAGCGTCGGACGACACGCACGCGGTCTACCGACCGTGCCGCCGCGTTCAGAGCTTGATACGACTGAATGGTGGCGACTGGGAGGTCGGCCGCTTGCAAGATGTTGTCGTAGTCGACGCCGACCGAGGTAGCGCCAGGGTCTTCCCACTCGGGTAGCTCGTGCACCAAGTTGACCATGTCGCGCCAGTTGTGGCGTTGGTGCTCGCGCGCCAGCGCCGTCAGCAGGTTCACGTCGTAGTCAGACAGCTCGCTGTCCCCGGGATCCGCTTCGAGCACGAGCTCGTAGCTATCCTTTCGCAGGTGCTTGCTCCACGACACGCAGTCCTCGGTGCGGTTCCCCTTGATGCAGTCGTAGACCTGACTGAGAACGGGTCCGTTCGTCATGTTGACGACGTTGTCGCCCGTAATGGTGCTACCCGTCTCGAGTAGCGACTTCCGGTCCGCCAGGTACAGAAGCTTGAGCATCTTCGTGTAGTTCATGCGACCGCCAGCCGACCGCACCAAGAAGGCGGCGGCCTGAGTGGCTCGGAGCGGTTCGAAGACTTGTTCCACTGAAGACCTCGGTTCTAAGAATATCACCAGCGCGTTTCGCCTGGCTGCAAGGTACGCACGCGTCGGCCATCCAGCCAACCAAAGCGCAAAGCGGTCGGAGGGGGCGCCGCTCGGCGCCTTCGTCTTACGCCGAGGCTGATTGCATGTCTAGGTGCCACGTGTGATGCGGTGGTCGCCGACCCATAACGCTCGGGCTAGCGGCAATCCGGGAGGCTGAGCAGGTTGTCGCTCCACTTCGTCGGCGTAGGTCCCGGAGGTACTTGCGTGTCGGACCGTTCACGACGCCCACCTCCGCGAGGTTGCCCCCAACGCTGGTGTAGAACGTGTTTGTCTTCGATTCGATGGAGGAAATCACCTATTCCACGGTCCACTTCCACCCGCCGCCTGCCGTGCCGCCGACGTGGGTGGTGCGCTCGTGGGTGCGAGGCGAACCAGCCACTGTAGTGCATTCGATTTGCGACCTCGCCATGAGCTCCTCCGTGCGCATCATCACGCGGCCGGGATGGTGCACGTCGCCAGAAGTCCGTCCGGTATCGTGGATAATGCGCCTTCCCCAACGCCCGTCTTCAGGTCGGCCTGAGCGGCTCGGCCGGCTGGGCGCCCGAGGGCGGGCTGCTGCGTCCGCGAGCCGGCCGGCGTCGAGGTGCCGTCGGCTCAGGAGGAGCCTTCCGACTCCGGTGCGTCGCGCTCGGCACGGCGCTGCTGGAACGCTTTGAACCGAGCCGTCAGCACCACCGCGTACTCCAGCAGCGCCTCCGTGAAGTCGACCAACTCGCGGGCGTCGGTCTTGCTAAACGCAGCGGTGGGGTCGTGCGCAGCTAGGAGCGTGTCGGGGAAAAGATTCCGGCGTGGATCGACATTGCGGCCGCGGGTAGCCTATGTTGCCTCCGATGGCGAAAGAA
>JBEGTL010000642.1:0-4725 GCA_041179425.1 Pseudomonadota bacterium
TAGCTTTTGGATTCCACTCTCCAGCCCCGTTGATCGCTCTCGCCATGCTCAAGCTCGGAGGGTTGTGTCCACCGCTTCCACGGGCAAACTGAGCTACGTTTCACCCACGATTAGATCAGGAGAGCCTAAAAACTTTCGGGCGCCCGGTTAAGGACGCCCGAAATGAGTTCGTACCAAGAGAACGTGGGTGGAGACTAATAACCCCTAGCCAGATTGCTAGGTGGGGGTGGATATCGACCGCTTCAGGCTTCCCGAAGGTAAACGACGGGCATGCACACCACGATCGAGAACACTCCCTGGTTCAATGCTTGTAAGGGATTTTTCGCTCCAGCGCTCACGCGTCCCACAGAGGAACCGCTCTCCCCAAGCTAAGCGTCGCTGCGCTCGTGGTCAAGGCTTGCTCCCACTTTGGGCGAGCAGCATCACGCTTTGCGCGGCGCAGCTTTGAGCGCTGCTTTTCCTTCTTTTGCATAGACAGTGAAGCGAACACCCTTGGCGTCTGGTCGGCTCTGCAAGATCTGATCTCGGTGCTTCTGGAGCGTGCCCAAGAAGCGCTCGTACGTCAGGTCGTGCGTGGCTTCGCCGCAGCTGGCGCGCATGTCGACGAACTTGGTGAACACGTCGCGGAAATGCCCCTCTTCGTCGGCCGTCGCGTAGGCGCCCGACACGTTGGCAGACTTGACGGGCGGAGCCATGGCATCGAGCTTGAACGCGACCGACACGGACTTGTCGTCTGTACTGGCGAGCGCTGGCATGGGCGGCGGTGGCTTCTTGGCGGGTGACGGCGGTGGCATGCGCGCCATTCCCGGAGGTGGGAGCGCGGCAGGCTGCAGCATGCCCGAGGCCTCGGACTTGTCGTCGCCGAAGCTGAATGCCGAGCTGGTCAGGTTTTCGGGTGCCGGGCCAAGGATCTCGTCGAGGTTGGCCTTGGGTTTTTGGCGCGTGCCGCCGCCCTTTTCGACCATGGTCTCGATGGCCTTGTGGATCGACACGCCGATCTTACGGTGCTGACGAATCAGCTTGGGCAGATCGAGCTCTTCGGCCTTGCCCTCGGCGATTTGGTCGACCTGTTTGCGGAAGATGGCGAGCGCGCGATCGCGCTCGAGGTACATGATGCCCATCGCGACCGCGAACAGACCAAACAACCCGAGCGCGAGAGCGAGCTTGGGCAGGGCGTCGACGTCTTCTTTTTTGGCGTGATCGAAGATGGCGAACGGCGTGGGCAGGGTGACGTACGGACGTGCGATCACGTAGCCGACCTCGGAGGCCGACGCGCTGCCTGCGACCAGGGAGAACACCGCGCGTCCTTTGCCGACCAGGTCGATGGGCTCGGTGCGCTCGCCGCGCTTGAGTCGCTCGTCGCCGCGCGCCGCCGTGAGCTGGTCGAGCAGCTCGGGCTGCGTGGGTGAGCCGGGCGTATCGGTGGGCGTGTAGCTCGCGATCACCTTGTCGCGGAAAAAGAAGCCGAGCGAGGGGCCGCCGAGCCGCTCGCTCAGGCGCTGCGCCAGCACTGCGTCGAGCTTCTGCAGGTGCACGATGGCGCCCACGTACAAGCCGCGATCGATGATGGGGCGCGCAGCGACGCGGTAGACCTGACTGTCGTAGACCCAGACGTCGTCTCCGAGGAAGCCGCTGAGCGCGCGCTCGACGAGCGGCACCTTGCCGAGGCCCGCACCGCTGCGCGCGGGCTTGCGCCCCTCCTGCGCGACGATCAGGCCGCTCCCGTCGACCGCTATCAACAAGTCTGCACGCAGCTCTTCGAGCTGCTGATTCATGGTGTGCAGACGCTCTTTGAGTGCCTTGGGGCCGTCTTGTCCGTCGACCTTTTTGGCACCGCGCACGGCCTCGCGCACGATGCCGTCGGCGGCGATGGGCGCGACCGCGTCGAGGCGCGCGCGGGCGTCGAGCTTGAGCAGCATCTCGGTGGCAAACCGATCGCGGACCAGCTGCTCGTCGACGTTGCCGAGCTGCTCGCGGTTGATGACCCCGCGCGCGATCAGCGCGGTGGACAACCCCAAGATGGCCGCGACCGCGAGCACCAAAAACCAAACGCGTGAAAGCAACATGGTAGGCCCTTACTTTCCCGGCTTCGTGTCGACGGGGATGGCGTCGAGCGTGAGCTCGCGCGAGCTCGTGACCTCGACCTCGCTGCTCGAGACTTCTTTGTCGCCTCGAAAGACCTTCACGGTGTACTCGCCGGGCGGCACATCTTTGAATGCGAAGCTGCCGTCGCTGTTGGGGTTCACCACCTGCGTCAACTTGGCGACGACGTGCAGGTTGCCGTGCACGTAAGGCGCGAGCTTGTCGCGCAACGCAAACACGCCGGTCTTCTCGAGCTGTACGCTGCGTGTGGAGCCGGGGCTGGTGGCGACGGCGTCGAAGCCTTTGAGTCCCTCGACGTACAGCTCGTGCGCGAAGTCGTCGTCGTTGCGGATGCGCAGCGTGGTCCCGTACTGCGCCACGATGGTGCTCGGCGTGAGCGTGCCGTCGCGCAGCGAGACGGTGACTCCGTCTTTACTCGCGACGGGTCCGATCAGCGCAGCACTCACCTCGCGTGGGAAGTCGACCGCCTGCTTCTTGGGATCGATGAAGCCATTCCACTCCTGCCAATACGGAGGGCGCACGGCCTCGATGCTCTTTTGTTTGAGCTCTTCGTTCGTGCGCACGGTGCCGCGCACGTCGCCTGCGTTCACTTGGCTCGCCAAGAACAGACCCACCGTCACCACGGCGGCTCTCGCCAAACCGTCCCCCGCTATCGCTCTTGTCATGGACCCCCGTCTCAGGATCCAGGTTAACGGAGTGGCGGACCACAGATCAATTGGGGTGGACGGGCGGCGGTGCGTAATAGTCGACGACTTCGATGGGTGCGGCCAGCGCAGCGCGGATGAGCGTACGCCTGCCGACCACATCGCCGCCGATTTGCAGCGACATGGGCTCGTCGTAGTGGATGGCGATGCGCTCGCACAAAAAGTCGTGCACGGACCTGTCGTTGCGATAGCTGCCCCGCCAGATGCTGCGGATGTGCGTCGCTACCTCGATCGAACCCACGTCTGCGACGCGTAGGCTGAAGCGGTCGTCACGCTCTTCGGCAAAGGGGAAGATGCGCGCGCCAAAGCCCCAATAGGGGATGGTCGACAGCGCCACCAGACGAGATGGGCCCTCGTACAACACTTGGCCTGTTGCGATCTCGGCGTCGGGCTTGTCGCCCTTGCCCATGCGCACACAGGTCGCGCCCTCGTTGACGATGCGCACGCGAGGGCGCGAGCGCAGGAG
Organism: Pseudomonadota bacterium; assembly: GCA_041179425.1. Taxonomy (GTDB): domain Bacteria; phylum Myxococcota_A; class Polyangia; order Polyangiales; family DASUME01; genus DASUME01. Next base: position 3,274 of record JBEGTL010000642.1, read on the forward strand.
AAACTCGGGCAGACTGCGCAGAACCGTAGACAACAAGTAGGCGCTCGGACCCGTGGCGAGCGGCCGCGTGAGCTTGGAGCGCGACAGCCAGTCTTTGGTGGTGCCGTAGTGCTCGAGGCAGATGGCGTCCACACCCAAGCCCGCAAATGGGGTCAGCGTTCCTTCGACTTCGATGAGGCGCAGCGAGCGACTTCCACCCTCGCTCCGCAGACGGGCGAGGTCGGCCACCACGGCCTTGTTGCTGGACGTCGGATGATTGCCGAGCACCCAGGACAGCGCGTTGCCGGTGCCCAGCTTGAGCAGGCCAAAGCGTGGGGGGACCTGTTTGCGGGCCTCGGCCGCGCGCACCACACGCGTCACCATCTGCACGAAGGTGCCGTCGCCACCGCCCGTGAGCACGGTGGGGTAGCGCCGCTCGACGATGGTGTTGGCGATGCGGTCGGCCTCGGCCAGGTCTCGTGAGACGAACAGGTCGCCGCTCTGCACGATCTGATCGAGCACCTCGACGATGTCGGCGGTCACCTGTCGCGCGCGCCCATTGACGACTACGGCGATACGGTCGAGCGCGCCTTCGTCTGGCGCCGGCGAGCCCTGCTCGGCGTGGTCGTGCGAGGCTGCCGAGGAAACCTCAGCAGCCGGCGACGACTCGGGACTCGCAGGGTCACGGGCGGGATCTCGCATGTTCGAAGCGCGCCCTCGGGCGCCCGAGCGAAAACAATGCTCGTCTCACGCCCCTGGTAGCCGAGGTCGGACTCGAACCGACACATCCAAAGGACAGCGGATTTTGAATCCGCCGCGTCTGCCATTCCGCCACTCGGCCAAGTAGGCGCGCAACGTAGCCGCAGAGAGGCGCGGCGGCAACACCGTTTGCGAGGCCGGCCTCAGGTCGCGGTTTGCTGCAGGGACTGCGCTGCCGCCAGCTTGGAAAAGATCGTGCTCGAGTTCGTCGCCGACTCGAGTTCTTCGATGAGCTCGCGGCACTCGGGCCGACCCTTGAGGTGACCGAGCAACAGCGTGGTGGAGGCCGAGAACGACGACTCGTAGCCGAGCGCCTCGCGCACCCGTGTGGCGATACGTTCGCGGCCCGTGGCCAGGTCGTTCTCGAGGGCGTCGCCGTAGCGGGAGAGCTGGGCCTTGAGCTCGTCGATCTGACGACGCAGGTCTTTGGCGGCTTCTTCGCGCTGAAAGGCGCGCCCCTCGTGTCGCTGCGTGATGCGCGAGAGCTCTTCGACCTGTGCGCGCGCGGCGCCGGCCTCTTCGAACACGCGCCGCAACGTGGCCACGTCGCGCACGTCTTTGGCGGCTAGATCGGCCTTGCCAGATGCGTCGAGAGCGCGGCGCTCGGCGGGCTTTTGGGTGCCCATCACGCGCTCGGCCTCTTCCCGTTCGGCGGCCGCATCGCGCAGTGTGCGAGACTCTTCGTCTGCTTGTTATTTGTTATTGCGTCTGATT
>JBEGTL010000643.1:0-4723 GCA_041179425.1 Pseudomonadota bacterium
CCGGCTGCTCGATCGGGTCTGGAACAAGATCTACGACGGCATCGACGTCGACCAAGAGGGCATGGCGCGCGTACGCGAGGCCGCGCGCCACGGGCCGCTCATCTTGCTGCCGAGCCACAAGAGCTACGTCGACTTTTTGGTGCTCAGCGACGTCTTCTACACCAACCAGCTCTCCCCTCCGCTGATCGCGGCCGGCGACAACCTGAGCTTCTGGCCACTCGGCCCCATCTTCCGTCGCGGCGGTGCGTTCTTCATCAAGCGCGTGTTCAAGGGCAACAAGCTCTACAGCGCCACCGTCGACACGTACATGCGGCGGCTGCTGCTCGACGGCCACCACATCGAGCTGTTCATCGAGGGCGGTCGCTCGCGCACCGGCAAGCTGCTGCCCCCCAAGTTCGGTCTGCTGTCGATGCTGGTGGATGCCTGTCTGGCGCTCAAAGATCGGCCCATCCACTTCGTGCCCATCTCCATCGGCTACGAGCTGTTGGTCGAGCAGCAGAGCTACATGCACGAGCTCGCCGGCGGCGACAAGACCGCCGAGAACATCGGCGGCCTGCTCAACAAGACGCCCGAGGTGCTGCGCTCGCGCTACGGGCGTCTGTACATCCAGTTCGGCGAGGTGATGTCGTTCGACAAGCTGGTCGAAGACGCGATTGGCAACGACCGAACCGCCGCCGAAAAAGACGCGAAGGCGATGCGCCTGCGCGACCTGTCGCCGGTGCACCGGCGCAACCTGGTCCAGCGCATTGGGCACCGCGCCACCTACGAGATCAACCGGGTCACGGTCGTCACGCCGGCCGCCTTGTTCTCCACTTGTTTTATGGTCAACCGCCGGCGCGGCATCGGGCGGGCGCAGCTGGCCGAGCTTGCGACGCTGCTGCGCGACGTGCTGCGACAGATGGGTGCACGGCTCGCTCCCACCATCGATCACGACGGTCCCATCAACCTGCGCGCGCTCGAAGAGGCGGTGGGTCTGCTCCGCGACGGCAAGCTGGTCGTGCAGCACGGCGAAGGCAAAGAAGCCGTCTACACGCTGCCCGAAGACCGCCGTGTCGCACTCGAGTACTACAAAAACAACATCATTCACTTCTTCGTGCCGCGCGCGCTGATCTCGGCAGCGCTGCTGGTACGCGAAGACGAGCGCGCGGTGTCCGAGCACGCGCTGCGTGAGCGCGTCCGCAAGATCTCGCGGCTGTTCAAGTACGAGTTCATGTACCGCGCGGACACCAGCTTCGACCAAATCTTCGACGACGCCCTGCGCGACATGCTCAACGCCGGCGAGATCGAGCTGCTGGTCGACCGAGTGCGTCCCACCGACGACCTGGGTCACCGGGTGTCCATCTACGCCGTGATGATCCGCAGCTACTTCGAGGCGTACCTGCTGGCGGGCCGCGCGGTGCAAGAGCTGCCCAGCGAAGGACTGTCGCGCAAAGAGTGGATGAAGCGCGGTCTCGCGCTCGGTCAGCGGCTCTACCTCTCCGGCGAGATCGAGGACCGCGAGGCCATCTCCAAACAAAAGCTCGAGACGGCCTTCCAGGCCCTGCGCGACCACGGTCTGGTGGCGGTGGGTGGCAAGGGCATGGTCGAGCCCGTGGCGGGCACGGGCGAGTCCATCGAGGCGTGGCTAGAGCAGCTGCGCGCGTACCTCAAATAAGCAGCGCACTCAGCTCGCTACAGCCGGCGCGCTCGTTGTTGCGGCGAACGCGGCGCGCAAGAGCGGCCGCGCCAGGTCGGCGAAGGTCTCGGGCTGCTCTTCGTGGATGAACAGCTTGCCGCCCTCGATTACGTCGAGGGTCACCCCCGCCTTGAACTCGGGCAGCATCGGCCGCGCCTTGGCCAGCGGGAAGAACGGGTCTGCACTCCCCCAGATCAGCTTGGTGGGGCAGCGGAGCTGCGCGTGCACCTCGGGTAGCTCGTCGACCAGCCTGAAGTCGAGCGGGCACGGTGCACGTTATCAATCGCAACCAACATGTTCGGCCGAACGAACGCAGACTTGAGCACCGTTCGTCGTGCCAACGCGCGGCGGCGGTGACAGAAGAATCAAACCTCCTCGTTGTGTGTTGTACAGGTGAGCGCGTCGGCCATTTGGAGGCGCGCTCACAGCCCGTTCACATCGTTGTGGAGTCGACAAAATCCGTATTGTGGTTCCGTTCTGGAGACGGCACTTTGCACGAAGTCCGACACATGGAGCCCGGTCCTTTCAGGCGCGGGCTCAGGCTTCGAGGGCAGTCCGCAAGGCTCGCCCTCGAAAAACGGGAGACACCATGCAGCATGCTTTTCTACCCAATGGAGAACATGTCCGGCGCGCGGTCCGTTGGATCTCAGACAGCAGACGCGAGCCATCTTCCCTGACTCCACTCGCACTCGCGAGTGAAGCGGCGACTCGGTTCGACCTGTCGCCCCTCGAAGGAGAGTGGTTGGTGCGCACGTTTGGCAGGGACAACGACGTCCTGCCAGCGGAGTAACCACGACGAAGAACGGAGGGTGTTCGACTCGAGCGTGTAGGCGCGAGAGCCGAACACCCTCCGACTGTTTTTAGCCTGCCATACGCGACGTAGCGTCGTCGACGCTCTGCACGGCTCGGACGAATGCGGGCATATCGTCGGGGGTCGGCAAGAGACGCTCGATGGCTTGGACGGCGAGCCGCGCCGCGTCGTAGGTCGCCGTCTCCGTCTGCAGACGGCGAGCGTTGGCGCGATAGCTCGGCTCACGCAGCAGACTGCGCACGGCCTGTCGAATGAGCTGCGGAGACGGCGTCGCAGTGCGCAGGTCGATGCCTGCCCCGGTCCACGCGATGCGCGCGGCGACCTCCGGTTTGTCTTCACTTCCGCCGGCCGCCACGATGGGGATGCCGTGCGCGAGCGCGAGCTGCACGCCGCCGAAGCCCGCGTTGGTGACCATCACGCTGGTGCGCGGCAGGAGCTTTGCGTAAGGGAGAAACTCGGCCACCCTCGCGTTGCTCGGGATGGGGCCCAGCTCGTCGACGGACTTACCTCCCGTGGTCGCAACCACGATCACGTCTTCGTTGGCGAGTGCTTCGAGCGTCGGCATGATCAGCTGCGCGGAGTCGGTCGCGACGGTGCCCTGCGTGACGTGCACGACGGGTCGCGAACCATCGAGGTCGTCCCACCAGTGCGGCGGCACAAAACTGCCCGCAGCAGGCATGAACGGTCCGATGAACTGCACGCCGACGGGCAAGTCACTACGCGGGTACTCGAAGCCGGGCACACTCGCCTGCAGATAGTTGTCCAGGCCGCGCGAGTCCGCAAAGAACGACCCCGTGCGCTTCGCCGGCAGACCGAGCTTCTTTCGCGTCGCCGCGTAGTGCTGGTTGACCCCGCGAAAGATCACGCGGTCGAACAGAAAATGAAGTGCCGCGTTGCGCACCCTTCCCAGCAGGCTCTGGCTCGGTCGCAGCGCGAGTCCAAACGGCGCGGCGTCCCGACTGGGGAACGGCAGCGCGCTGATCCCGTAGCTGGTGTGGCGCAGGCCTTCGCGCTCACAAAACAGGTTCAGTGCCACGAAGCCCACATCGCTGACGTACCCGTCGAAGTCTTCTTCGGAAGCGATGCGCTCGAGGTCCTCGATGTAGGAGGGAATGGGATCGATGAACAAGTGCAGCATGTCGAACTTCAGCTGCGGCAACCCACCGCGGAGCTCGGCCCGCCCGGGAAACTCGTCGTCCAGCGCCCCGTCTTCGATCTCACGAGCAGCACGCATCGGAGCAAAGCGTGCCCCCGTGCTCTCGACCGAGGCCTGGTAACGACGACCGGTGTACCAGACCACCTCGTGCCCGCGGACAACCAGGGCACGGGCGATGCCAAGCCCGGGAGCGATGTGACCGGCAGCAGAAACGGTAGCGAAGAGAAACTTTGCCATGCCGCCGACTGTGCACGGCACATGCCCACCCCCCGCGCCGCCCAACCTGAATGAATTCGAAGCCCCCTCCCCCCAAAAGCCGGGCACGTGCCCGGCCACGGGCCAAACACCGCGCCGCCCGGACTGCGACCGCGACCGCGACCGCGACGCCAACTCCTACCGCTCGACAGACACCCGATAGGCTTCAGACAAGTAAGGTCGCACGACTTCAAAGTCAGCACGCGTCCGCAGCTTGGCCACGTGCGTGACCTTGTGCCTGTCACTCACCACCTTGAAAAAGATCGGCTCCTCCACCCGCCGCCCCAGGTGAACCGCAACCCGAACCGCGTCGCTCATGATCACGAGGTCCGCAAAGATGCGCACGCTACGCAGCAGTACATACCGCTCCCGAGCCACGATCTCGACGGCCCCGAGCGACCGAGCGTGCGCCTCGACCAGCTCGTATACGGCAACAAGCCCATCAGGCCGATTGCGAAGCACCCGAGCACGGTCCCCAGTCCCACAATGATGCCGCTGGTTCAAGCGAGTAAACCCCCGCCCACAGTCCGGACACGCCCACCCAGCCGTCATGCGCAGCGCATAGCACGAGCGACAACAACCTCGGACCACACCAAGACCCACGCGGCCAGCGATCGAAATCGCGACCAACCCAGGCTCATGTCCACCGCGACCAACGACCGATCACAGTCGTGTACGCGATCCACCGAAGCTAGGTAAAGCTAGTTCGCATCCAGAAATGCGCAAAACGCCGTTGATACCGGCCATTTTTGGCAGCGCTGCCCGGCTCAGCGCCGGCTCGCGACGTAGTTTGCACCGTTTGACGCGGCCGGGGGCTGTTTTGCGC
>JBEGTL010000644.1:0-4720 GCA_041179425.1 Pseudomonadota bacterium
AGGTACATCCAATCCATACCGTCTGTGCCGTACTTGGCCATGTAGCGGGTCTCGAGCACCTTCCCGTCTTTGGCGAACTCCTTCCAGATCTTCGTGCCTGGCGGAAACTTCCAATAGTCCATGTCCGAGGTGTCGATGCTGGTGCCCGGCGGCAGCCTGACCCAGCGCCGTTTGTCCGCTCCGTCAGACCACAGAGCATACTTAGGTTGGTAAGCCTCGACGCCCGCCCCGAGCTCCTGTGACTCCATGTCGACGAACAGTCCGGTCTTCGACAGCAACTCGGGAGTCTTGGAGAGCGAAGCGGGTGCGGGCTCGGCGACGACAGGCTTGCCGCTGTCGGCCGCGCGACCTGCATCGCGCGCGGGCACAGCAGAATCCTTACTTAGTCCTGCGTCTTTGTGACGAACACTTGCGTCTGATGACGAAGTCCTACCGATTGGCTCGACACCGTCGGCGGGCGCAGCACAGGCAACGACGACTAGCTGAAGAGCGGAAGAAAAGAGGAGCGGATGAGAACGCAATGCCATGGGCTCAGAGTCTACTGCTGGCACGGCGTGAGACGGTTCGCTCTCTGCGCTCAAATCGTAAGTCAGGCCGAACCACACGTGAACGATCTTTCATGTACAGATCGCGTGTCAGATTAAACTTCGCGCACACGACGGACAGTTCGCCACGCAAGCGACGAGGCTTGTTATAGAGAGCCGAGTTGGCACCGACACGATCGTATTCACGAGGCTTACCCATGACGACTTCTTTTCCGATCCGACCGGCGCGCAGCCAAGTCGCGCTCCTCTCGGCGGGACTGCTGCTCGCACTCTCCTCCGGCTGTGCCGAGCCTGCTGCCTCTACCAAAGAGGATCCGAGCTCCGAGCCGCCGCCGAGTACGAGCGGCACCGGCGGCCCCAAAAAAGACGCAGCCGTCCCCAAGGACGCGCGCGTGGCGCGTACCGACAGTGGCCAGACCTCAGACGACATACCAAACGAGACGCTCGACCCCACCGAAGAGCCCACCCGGCCGCCGCGCCGCGACGACGCCTCCGTGACCAAGCCGGCAGACTCTGATCCTGATAAACCGGTGAGCGAGTGGCGCGTCATGGGCTACGACGTCGGCTCCACCTATCTCAATACAGCCGAGACCGTCCTCACCAAAGAGAACGCAGCGCGGCTCGAGGTCGCCTGGCAAGCGGACATGGGCGACAACGTCTACGGCGCACCGCTGCAGGTAGGTGACGTCATCTACGCCTCCAGCGGCACGGTCGTACAGGCCTTCAACGCAGCCGACGGAAAGATGTTGTGGCGCAACACGCGCGCGGGCACCACGGCCGCCATGTCGTACGACGACCTCGACGACGGCACGCTCTACCTCAACAACAACGAAGGCCTCATCGTCTCCCTCAAGGCCAGCGACGGCACACAGAAGTGGGCCAAGGCACCCACCACACAGACCACCGACGGTTCGTCATCGCCGGTCGTGGCCGGCGACTTCGTCCTGATCGGAGGGTCGGCGGGCGCCGCCGAGATCCTCGGCACGTCGCGCTTCCGCGGCTACGTGGCCGCGATGAAGAAGACCACCGGCGACGTCGCGTGGGTCGGCTACACGGTTCCCGAGGGGGCCCATGGTGCTTCCCTGTGGTCCACTCCTTCTGCAGACCTGACCAACAAACGAGTGTACGGCGCAACCGGCAACAACCACGGCACGCCCAACACCGATACCTCCGATGCCATCATCGCCTTCAACTACGAGACGGGCGCTATCGAGTGGAAAAACCAGCGCACCAAAAATGACAACTGGTCGGGCGCGAGCGCCGGGCCCGATCACGATTTCGGCGCCAACCCGGTGCTCTACGAGGTCGCCCTCAAAGGGGTGATGACGCAGATGGTGTCGTCCGCGCAGAAGTCGGGCTCGGCGCACGGCTTCCGGCGCGACACCGGCGAGATGGTGTGGACGCGAAGCCTCGGGCGCGGCTCCAACAACGGCTCGGCGGGTGTGTTCACCAACGCCACGTGGAGCGGCAAACACATGCTGTTCGCGTGCAACGGAGGCGCCGGCGCCGAGCTCTTTGCACTCGATGGAGCCACCGGCGAGATCGCCTGGCAGCGCACACTCGGTGGCGCGGTGTACGGCCGCATCAGCGTGGCCAACGGCGTGGGCTTCGTGGGCGCAGGGACCAAGCTCGAGGTGTTCGACACCGACACGGGCAAGACCATCAAGTCCATCGCGGCCAAGACGGGCACACTCGCGAGCACCATCACCATCGCCAACGGACGTGTCGCGTTCGGCGAAGGGATGAGCTGGAACTCTGCACGACCGGGCTCCACGTTGACCGTGCTGGAGGTGAAGTAAACATGTCGGTAGCCCTGCCCGTACGCCCCCTGCTCAGAAGCGCGGCGTGGTGCGCGAGTCTGCTCTTTTTGTGCAGCGCGTGCGGCGAGCGCACGAACCCGCCACCTCCCGCGGCTGAGGCAAACCAGGTATTGGTCACGCCCGCGCCGTCCTCGCTACCCGCCGCAGCGTTCGTTCCGCCCAAGGCATGGACGTCGTGGCGCGAAGGCATCAAGCCAGTCGCGCCACCCGACCTGAGTAAGGAGACCTGGCGCGTGTTCGCCAACCGCGAGCTCCCCATCCAGCGCGAGACACCGCTCTGGCAGCCGGTCGCGGCAGACCAGGTCGTCGAGCTGCACATGCCCGTGGGCAGCATCTACCGTTGTATGGTCCAGCCCGTCGAGGTCACTGCCCAGGCCAACGACTGGGGCACCGAGCTGCAAGGCTGGGAGCTCGTGCGTAAGCTGTTGTGCAGCGCCGACGAGTGGAAGACGTGGACCGAGTATCCGCACCGCATGGTGGTGTCGGCCGATGGGACGCGCACGGTGATGTACGCTGCGGAGGCGGCGTTGCGCGAGCGCGCTGCATCGGGCGAGGTGTATCAGACCACCGTGCTGTTTCGCTCCGACCAAGAAGAACGACAGGCCTCCACGGGGCCCGCTCGGATCCTCGCGAGCAGCGCTCAAGTCGCGGACTAGTCTCGTCAGTCGTCCATGCCAGGCAGCGGATACGCGCCGAACAGTCGTGGATGAAAGCTGACGACGAGCGCAAACGCGAGCAGCGAGAGGAGGATCGGCTTTGTGCCGAGCTCCCTCCACGAGAGCTTTGTTTTGCCGCGCACGATGGCCGCGAACGGCAGCACCGAGGTCTGCTCGGCGTAGTGCACGAAGTCCGCGCCCCACGTCTCGGCATGTCGGCGATCGAGGAGCCACATCGCGGGCAGCGCGCTCACGAAAAAGCTGCCGAAGAACACCAAAGAGGCCACATCACCGTTGGCGAACCCATGGAACGCCGACCACGTGACGATGCCCCACAACACAGGGTGGCGCGTGATACGCACGATGCCCGTGACCGCGGGCAGAGCAGCCGTCGTGCCAGCTCGGCGCGCAGCGACCGCGTTGTGAGCGAGCAGACCTGACACCGCGAGGAACAGCGCCCACAACATCACCGGTGCGGCCACGCGTTGGGGGAGGTCCCCCAGGTACCACAGGTACGCGTTGCCCGACGCGAAGGCCGCCGAGTAGCGGCTCGCCAACAACGCCAGGGGACACAGCGTCGCCAGGCCCACCAACACCCGCGCAGCGACCTGGCCCACGCGAAGAACGAGAGCGCGAGGCACATCGACGGCAGCGAGCGACAGCTGTACGACGACGAAGAGCAGGCTCGACAGCAACAACGACGACATCGCAGCACCATGCACAATCCACGCACACGGTTCCACTCTCTTTCGCGCCATGGTATGAGCGGCGTTGGTCGTCGATCGTGAGTCCTCCTCTTTCGCTGCAAACTCTTCTTTCCTCGCTCGTGAGCGCGCTGCCCGCCAACGCAGCGAGCTGGCTGGCCACCACGCTCGCCGACAACGATGTGTTGGTGAGTCGGACACGGCTCCGCCTCGCGTTCACACAGCTGCCGCGCAAGCTCGGGCCCGTGGCAGACAGCCAGGCTGCTGGTGAGCCCGCACCGTGTACGGTCCTCGACCTCGCGCGCCTCGCGTTGGTGTTGGCAGCGTTCGAGCGTACGCCTCCCAGCGAGCACGCTGCCACCCTCGACGAGCTCTACCGCACGGGCGAGCAGCGCGAGCAACAGAGCATCCTGCGCACGCTCATACGCTACCCCGAGCCTGCGCGCTTCACGACGCTGGCCGTCGAGGCGTGCCGCACCAACAGCGTGTTGGTGTTCAGCGCGATCGCCAACGACAACCCCTTTCCGGCGCACCACTTCCCGGAGCTCAGCTTCAACCAGCTGGTGCTCAAGGCCATCTTCCTCGGTGTGCCGGTTGCGCGTATCCAAGGTCTTGCGTCGCGCGTCAACAGCGAGCTCCGCCGCATGCTCCAGGACTACGCGAGTGAGCGGCGTGCAGCGGGCCGAGTTTTGCCCGAAGACGTCTCCGCGGTGCTCGCGCTCCGTTTTTAGCTCGCGCGCCCGAGGGCACGCTTCGACAAAAGGCAAGAACGATGCGTCTGTTCGATCCGCACATCCATATGACCTCGCGCACCACCGACGACTACCAGGCCATGGCCGCCGCCGGCATCGCCGTCATCGTCGAGCCTGCATTCTGGCTGGGTCAGCCGCGCACCCACGTTGGCTCGTTCGAGGACTACTTTTTGTCGCTGCTCGGCTGGGAGCGTTTTCGCGCCAGCCAGTTTGGCATTCAGCACTTCTGCACCATGGGCCTCA
>JBEGTL010000645.1:0-4716 GCA_041179425.1 Pseudomonadota bacterium
GGCTCCTCGCTGGCGAGCCGACCCAGGAGCGTCCACCTTTTGGGCGGCTCCGGCGCTCTTTTCTGCCTCTGCTTGGAGAAACCGTTGCCGGCCGAGCCGACATCTGGGCGTTCTCCCTATTCGGCACCCTGGTTGGCTTGGGTCATTATTCTGCGCTGCAGACGCTTATGATGCCGATCGCTATGGTCTCCAACGCCATGCTGGCTTCCAGCACGGCGCACCTCGACTGGATGAGTGCGAAAGCGGTCGGCGACTACATGCGTCGCTCCATCACGCTGCTCGGAATGCTCTGCGTTGCGGTCGGTGCGATTGGCGTGATCATCGGCCCAACGTTGCTCGCGGCTGTGCTCGGCAAGTCCTTCGAGGGCGCGTCTTGGATGATTCCTTGGCTCACCTTCAACATCATGTTGCAAGCGATTGCCGGACAGCTTCACACCGCCGTGCAACTCTCGGGAGCGAGTAGCGCATTCGTCTTGATACAGTCGGTCGATGCGGCACTCCGACTCGCGCTGGTGTTCGCGGGGGCGCTTGTTCTGGGGGAACTGGGGATCATTGCAGGAATGCTGGCTTGTTCATTGGGCAAGGCGGTATGGAGTGCATACGCGCTGTCGCGGCAGCTGCGAGGGAGCGAACTTGCGGGCGGTTGATCAAACATGACATCCAGAGAAGTGGACGCCGATCCGGGCCAGGCATGGCGAGCCCTGCTGGAGGAGCCGGGGCAGTACGAGCATCATTGCCGGACCAAGCAGGAGTTTCGGCAGACCAAGCGGTTGGGCTTGGTTTGGCGCCGGGTTCTCAGTGCGACGCGTCTTCGCCCGCCCGCGCGCGTGTTCGAGCTTGGATGCGGCGGAGGGAAGCACCTCGCCGGGTTGGCGGTCGCAGGATACTCCGTGCATGGCGTCGACATCGCACCGGCAGTGGTCGAGCGCGCGCGTCATTACCTCGACGAGGTGAACGTACATCGGCTGATTGCTGCCACGGTCGAGCAGGGCAACATCTTGACGTACGACACCGCGTCACGAGCGGGCAGCTTCGACATGTGTTTTCATGTTGGAGTCGTTGAGCACTTCCTCTCCGCGACCGACCGCTCGCTGATCTGGCAGAAGCTCGTGGAGCTCACCGCGCCTGGCGGCTGGGTCGTTTCCGTCGTGCCGTGTGGCATGCACTTTCTTCGACAACGTGTGCGCACAGAGCGGCTGCTCGGGTACAACGTCCCCGAGATCGACTACAGCTGCGCGACACACACGCTGGAGTTTCAGAGCGCAGGGCTCGCGGAGGTGGTCTGCCTGCCGCACAACTTTCTGGGCTTTCTTTCTGCGCATCCAGTGGCGTGGCTGCGCGGGCCTGCGCGGCTGCCGCTGTACGCCGCGGCCAACGTGCTTGGCCCGCTGCTGCCGCTGCCCAACAGCGTCAAAGAACGCTCGGCCGGCTCCCTGATCGTGCTCGCGCGGAAGCCAAGGCATGGGCAGGAGCGCTGATGTCGGTCGTTGCTCCTTCTGGGTCCTACTCTGTCTCCATCGTCATAGGTGGACGCTTCCACGCGTTTGACCTGGCTCGTGAGCTACAGGCTCGTCACCTGCTCGAGCAGCTGATCACGAGCTACCCCAAGCGCAAGACGCGCGAGTTCAAGGTACCCGACGAGAGGGTGACGAGCTTCCCACTCGTCTACCTGCAGCGCGCGCTCGAGAAGCTGAGCCCTCGCGTCGCGAGCGCATCGCTCAGCCATCTCAACGAATCGTTCGGTAGATTGGCTCCTCTCGCCCTTCAGCGCCGCCCGCCTTCTATCGTGCACGCGTGGTCCGGCTACGCACATCGCTCGCTGCGCTGGGCGAAGCAGCACGGCGTGCCCACCGTTCTGGAGCGCAGCAGCTCGCACATCCTGACGCAGTTCGAGATCCTGGCGACCGAGCACGAACGGCTCGGGGTTCGCTGGAAACAAACCGCTGCGCGCTGGATCGACCGGGACCTTGCGGAGTACGAACTCGCGGACTTGATTGCGGTGCCCAGTCTTTTCGCCAAGCAGAGCTTTGTCGAACGTGGCTTTGCTGAGAGCCGTCTGCTGCACGCTCCCTTCGGCACCGACCTCAGCAGCTTTTCTCCAGGTGCCAAGAGCGACAACGCGTTTCGCGTGGTTTACGCCGGCCAGCTCGCCATTCGCAAAGGCATCCACGATCTGATCAGAGCGTTTCAGCTCGCGCAGGTCGTCAACAGCGAGCTTTGCCTGGTCGGCGGCGCTACGGCCGAGACTCCGGTTGTGCTGCGCGAAGCTCGAGAGGGCGTGCGTCTCGTCGGTCACGTGCCGCAGGCCGCCTTAGTGCGCGAGTATCGAGCGGGGACCGTTTTCGTGATGCAGAGCGTGGAAGAAGGGCTCGCGTATGTGCAGGCACAGGCCATGGCGACGGGGCTGCCGCTGATCTGTACGACCAACACCGGTGGGGAGGACCTACTACGGATGTCGGGAGATCGGATCGCGGTGCATGGCGGCGAGATCCACGAGTACCCCGCAGGTTATATGGTGCCCATCCGAAGGCCCGACCTCACGGCACAGTGCCTGCGTTGGCTCGCGACAGACCGTGATCTCTTGCAGAGCAAGCGCGATGCGGCGATCTCTATCGCCGGCCGAGAATTGGGTTGGGGACGCTACACGGAGACGGTCGTCGCGGGGTATGACCGTCTAATTGGGCGCGGCGAGGTGTTCCATCCTGCGAACGCGGAGGCATGAGTGAACGAGCTAGTCACGGAAGCGGACCGAGCCGCGGACTATCGATCTGCGTTCTACTCGCAGTATCACCGCGCGCTCAATATCACACCGTCGCCCCCCAGCCCGGCGCAGATTGCCCAGTCGACCCGCCAGTTCGGTGGACGCTGGGATCGCTGGCTGCCGAAAGAGCCTGCTACCCGCTGCTTGGATATCGGTTGTGGAACCGGTGAGTTTCTCTACTACCTGAAGAGTCGCGGCTACCACGATATTCAAGGTGTCGACCTGAGTGCCGAGGAACTCGAAGTGGCGCGCGCTCTTGGGGCAGAGCAGGTGTTTCAGGAGAACGCGCTCGCGTTCCTCGCGCGAACGCCCTCCGAGTCTCTGGGCTTGGTCTCGGCCTTCAACTTCTTCGAGCACCTGAACAAGGCGGAGATTCTCGCACTGCTGCCGGAAGTACGGCGGGTGCTCAAGCCAGGCGGTCTGTTGTTCGCGGTGACCCCGAATGGACTCTCTCCGTTCGGTGGCTCGACTCGCTACTGGGACTTCTCGCATGAGACTGGCTTCACACCGTCCTCCTGGCGTCAGCTGTCCAGAATCGCGAACTTCGGAGAGGTCCACTTCGAAGACTATGGGCCTCTGCCCCACTCGCTGCGGGGCAGGGTTCGAGCCGTGATCTGGCAGGGCATTCGCCTCGGCATCATGGCCGCGTCCTACGTCGAAGTGGGAGGACCGCGTGATGTTTCCAAGGTCTATACCGCGGACATGAAGATTATCCTGCGGCGCTAGGGGAGCCGGCGCGGCGCCCACGCGGTACGACTCCGTCTCCGCGCGCAGGCGAGCGCCGCGATTGCAGACGCCACCAGGCCGAGGTTGGCGGGAGACCTCCAGGAGCCACGCCACAGCCATCGCGCTCGCGCGGCTTCGTGCCTGCGGTGCCTGAAGTGTCCGATGGAACGTGTCCTTGCGGCAAGCGTGCGTGAGTCTGTGCCTGCGCGGTCGTAGCCTCGACAGGCGAGGTGCAGATTAGCGGGCAAGAAACAGCAGGTCCGAGCCGACTTCCGACGGTACGTCGTCGGCAACAACGTGAGCGCCACGGAGGCCGTGGCCGTCCGATCCCAGCGGAGCTGTGGGATGCAGCGGTGACGATTGCGCGCACCGATGGGGTCGCGCAGACCGCGCGGGCGCTGGGCGTAGATCGTAGGTGGCTGGAGCGTAACCGTTCAGGCCCCCCAAAAGTCTGATCATTCCGCGGGCCACGAAGTTCACGATCGACAGAGGATCGCGATCATGATCTACCTTCGGTGTGCAGCCAGCCACCGAGGTCGACCAGCTACGCGCGATGCTCGCGGACCGCGATGCCACGATCGCGCTGCAGGCGAACACCATCACGTCGCTGACGGCCAAAGTGGAGATGCTGGAAGTCCTGGTGAAGAAGCTCGTGGAGGAGCGCAGCCGAAACTCCACCAACTCGAACCTGCCGCCGTCGAGCGATGGCCCGGGCGGCTCGGCACCGAAGGCCGGCAAGAAGCCGCACAAGAAGGGTCGCAAGCGCGGCGGCCAACCGGGGCACAAGGGGTCCCACCGAGTGCTGGTCTTCAGCGGCGCCTTTGATCTGATCCAATCGCGGCGGCTTGGGAGATCCACGCGCCCGGTGACCGCGGCACCGAGGAGCGGCGGGATCGTGATCCACCGGAGTCTCGCTGTCTCGCTGCGGACGGATCGATCTAGAGCTCGCCGAGGTGGCAGACAGCTCGGGATGGGTAGTGCTCGGCAGCGCGCGCCTCTCACGGGCGCGCCGCCCGTGAGGGCGGCGGCCTACAGGGTGCGCGCGCCGCGTGTTCGTGACCACCTGGATCGCCGCATCGTGACCACCCGGATCGGGGCATGGGTATCCGCTTCACGGAGCCGTGGAGCGCTCGCGTAGCGCGGCGGTCATGCTCGACGGGTGATGACCACGACCTCAGCCCGCCGCGGCCTGCTGCTCAGGCGCCGCGCTCGTGTCGAGGGGCTCGACC
>JBEGTL010000646.1:0-4707 GCA_041179425.1 Pseudomonadota bacterium
CGGTGCGCTCTGCCGCCCTGCGCGGTGGCTTTCATGAAGTGGTCCTTCATCACGACCACGATCTCACGCGGACGCTGCACTACGCCGAGCTGGTGAGCACGCCCGGCGTGGAGCTGCGTCCCATGCACCTCGCGCAGCTGTTCGAGGCCTGTGCTCCCTTCGCGGCCGGGCTCGCCGACCTATACGCGCGCTTGCGCACGCCTGCCACGCGTTCCGATCTCGTGCGCTTCGCCCTGCTCTACAGCCAGGGCGGCGTTTATCTCGACATGGACACCGTCACGCTGCGCCCCCTTGAGCCGCTCTGCCGCAATGCGAGCGCGTTCTGCGGGGAGGAACGCATCGTCTACCCGGCACACGTCCGCAACTCGCTCGATCCGTGGGTGCGTCTGCTGGCACTGACCCGCTCGCACCTGCGCACCTCGTGCCGACTCCTGCCTAGGGGCTGGGCGACCTTCCGCAGACTCGAGCAGTTGTACCCGCTCGCCGCCAACCCCGCCGTGCTCGCCTCGGCGCCGCGCTCCACGTTCGTCACCCAGGCGCTCACGCGCATGCTTGCGATCCCTCGGCGCAAGCAGCCTCTGCCCAATGTGATAGGGCCACATCTGCTGCAGCACCTGCTCGCGGACCCAGGACGTGGCAGCGTGGTCGTGCACCCGGCTGAGGCGTTCTTTCCGCTCCCTCCCGAGATCAGCTGCCACTGGTTTCGCGACGGGACCTATCAAGACCTGGCCCAGATTGTCTCGCCAGACACGCGCGTGGTCCACTGGTACGCGTCCGGGCGAAACAAGCACCTGACCAGCATCATCGATCCGACGTACGTGCGTTGCAACGCCGAGCGGCAGCTGTTCAGCAAGCTCGCCCTCCCGTTCACCTGACGCTGAATCGTGCGTAGCGTGCTGCAGATGCGGTTGCTTCGAGCGCAACCACGTGGGGTGACGAACGCTGGCTGAAAGACGGCATCGGCGTGGGAACAATCGCTACGGAGCCGCGGTCTGCGGCGAGCGCGCCGCCTCGCGCTGCGCTTTGGCGACGTGCGCCTTGCGGCGTCGCGCGAGGCGCACGTTCAGCGCCTTCTGCAGGCGCGGCGGGTTGATGAAGCCGCCGTTGCCGCGCTCCACCGCTGCGGCATCGGCCGCGCTGGACTCGTCCTTGCGCACCTGCACCACGCGACCGCGCTGGTTGGGCTTGGAGCTGTCGATCCAGAAGTAGCTCTGGTCGCGCGTGTCGATGTGCACGAACCCGGAGCGTGGGTAGATGCCGACCCCGCAGAAGCCCTGCGCGCGAAAGAACGCGGCCAGCTCCTCGTCCTCGACGCCCGGCAACACGATGTCGGCTGCGAGTCCGTGGGAGTGACGACTGCCTCCGCGGTCCTTGCGCACGCCGCTTATCAACGTGACGTAGGGCGCATTGAAGTGGAGCGTCGCGGCGTACACGAGGTCGAGTGTGCGCGGGTGCGGAGTGGGCCCCTTGTCCCAAGAACCAAAGGCTTGTTTGGCGATGTCGAGCTGGGCTTCGTCGAAGCCACCTTGTCGGCTCGCGGGCCGCAGCACGTACGAGATGTCTTTGCCGTGCGGCTGAATGACCAGGTCGGGCACCTTGGCGGTCCGCCACTGCTCACACATGTCTGCCGGGGCAGGCGCGTGCCAGGCCTCACGCGCCAGGTCGTACGCGGTCTTGGGCCGCGGCGCGGGCTTGGGACGCTCGGTCTTGGCGCCCTTGCGAGCGCTCTTCTTGCCTGCGGCTTTGTCGGTGTGTGCGCGCGTCGCGCCGGGTTCTTTGGGCTCGGTTGCGCTGGGTGCGACGATGGGCACCTCTGCCGGCGCACGCGGCGTCTGCTCGGGCTCCTCTGCGAGCGCGCGTCCCGTCGCGACGGCGAGCGGCGCGCCGAGAGTCAGCACCGTGCACAGCGCGAGCACACTCCGGGCGAAGCGCTTCATCGTGCGAGCTCCGGCAGCCGCAGCTTGAGCTGCTTGAGCACGGCCTCCAGGTTGGCGAGCTCGTCGCGCGCGATGCGGATGCGCTTTTGGTAGGTGACCGCGTCGCCGGCCGCGCTCGCGTCGAGCGCGCGCTCGAGGTTCTCGACCACCAAGATCAAGTGCGGATGCGCGACCACCACCTTGGGCGACGGCAGCATGTGCCCCGCCAGCTCCACGTACTGCTCCGCGAGCGGATGCGCGAATCGTGTCAGCTCACGCTCGTCGAGGTTCTGCTCCGCAAAGGCGATCAGACGACGCGAGCCCTCGACCAACAGGGAGAGCTCCGAGAGGTACACACGATCGCGCCGCTGCTCGGCCTCGGCGTGCGCGGTGGCGATGCGCGGTGCCGCGAAGAGCCATGACCCGCCCTGCTGAGCGCCGAGCGCGAACACGAACGCGACGACGGCGGCCGCTCGCGGCGTGCCCAGCTTTCGGCTCGTCGGCTCCCCACGCTCAGTCGCCACCCGTGCCCTCCAACAGCGAAAGCGCCGCCCGTGCGGCGTGTTGCTCCGCCTCGACCTTGGAACGCCCTACCCCTCGGCCGAGCTCGCGCAGCGTGCTCACACACGACACCTCGAACTGGCGCGCGTGGTCGGGCCCCGTGGTTGCCACGACGAGGTAGCGCGGTGTGCCTTCGCCCAGGGCCTGCACCAGCTCTTGCACGCGCGTCTTGCCGTCGCGCTGCCCCAGGAGCGGTGCACTCAGCGCGGTGTCGAGCAGGCGCCGCACCACGTCCATGGCCAGTGCGATGCCGCCGTCTAGGTAGACGGCGGCGATGCACGCTTCGAGGGCCGAGCACAACAGGCGCGGCTTGTTGCGGCCGCCTGAGCGGTCTTCCCCGCGCCCCAGCCGCAGCACGGCCCCGACGCCCAGCTGCCGCGCGATACTCGCCAGCGACGCCTCGCACACCAAGTCGGCGCGCCGACGCGTCAGCTCGCCCTCGGTGGCGTCTGGAAAGCGCTCCCACAGCAACGTCGAAGCCGACAGCGTCAGCACTGCGTCCCCCAAGAACTCGAGTCTCTCGTTGTCCTTGGGCGCGCGCTCCGGGTGTTCGTTGGCGAACGACCGGTGCGTGAGGGCATCTTTCAGAAGCTGAGCATCTGAAAAGCGGTAGCCGAGTGCCAACGCCACCGCATCGAAATCTGGCTCAGGGGTCATACAGCGCGCGCAAGGTAACACGTGAGCGTATCACGGGCCTGCCTCACCCTGTCCAGGCTCTACAGAGCCCCACGTACGCGCACGCGTGCCCGTGCCCGTGCACGACTCTCTGAGCAGCACGAGGAATCGCGTGCGGGCACGGGCACGCGCACGGGTACGGCCCAGCGCGACCGCACACTCGAGGCTGCCAGCTACCCAATCTCTTCAGCAGCCCCGGCCTCTTCGTCGGAGAGGTTGTCGAAGCGGGTGTACTGGTTGAAGAAGCGCACCTTGATGGTCCCGGTAGGACCTGCGCGCTGTTTGCCCACGATGATCTCGGCCACACCCTGGTCGAGGCTCTCGCGGTTGTACACCTCGTCCCGGTACACGAACATGATGGTGTCCGCGTCCTGCTCGATGGCGCCCGACTCACGAAGGTCGCTCAGCTGTGGACGTTTGTCCTTGTTGCCGCGCGACTCGACGCCTCGGTTGAGCTGCGACAGCGCGATCACGGGCAGGCCCATCTCTTTGGCCAAGCCCTTGAGCGAGCGGCTGATCTCGCTGATCTCTTGCTCGCGGCTGTCGTTCTTGGTGCCCGAGCGCATGAGCTGCAGGTAGTCGATGATGATCAGCCCGAGACCGTGCTCGGACTCGAGGCGGCGCGCCTTGGCGCGCAGCTCCATCAGCGTGAGACCGGCCGTGTCGTCGATGAAGATCGGCAGGTCGCTGAGCGTGCCTGCTGCCTGCGCCAGGTTCTGCCAGTCGTCGCGGTGCACGGTGCCGGTACGCAGCCGGCTCGAGTCGACGCGCGCCTCGCTGGCGAGCATGCGCTTGACCAGCTGATCTTTGGGCATCTCGAGCGAGAACACCGCCACGCCGCCCTTTTTGTCGGTGCCCATGCGCGAGTGGCTGGCGTTGACGCCGACGTTGAGCGCAAACGACGTCTTGCCCATGCCGGGACGGCCCGCGACGATGATCAAGTCGCCCGGGTGCATGCCGGCCGTCATCGCGTCGAGCCTGGTGAAGCCGCTGCGTAGACCCGACACGCGCTCGCCCGAGCGAGCCAGCGCGTGCAGGTCTTCGAACGCGCGAATGACGACGTCGCGCACGCGCTCGACCTGCGAGCGCGTCTGCACGCTGGCCACGTCGAACACCGCCTTCTCGGCTTGGTCGAGGAACTCCTGCGCGTTGCCGTAGTCGCCGTAGCCCTTTGCCGCGACCGTGTGACAGGCGGTGATCAGGCGGCGAACGAGCGCTTTCTCCTTGATGATGTTGGAGTGCGCCCGGATGTTCTCGATGGCCGGGATGGTGTCGGTGAGCGCGAGCAAGTACTCGTCGCCGCCCACGCCCGCGAGCTTGGCCGCGCGCGCGAGGTGGTCGCGCAGCGTGACCGTGTCGACTGGCGTGCTCGAACGATGCAGCTCGAGCACAGCCTCGAAGACGCGCGCATTCGCCTCGCTGTAGAAGTCGTCGGCCTTGATGATCTCGAGCACGACATCGATGGAGCCGTTCTGGAGCAGCATGCCACCCAGGACGGCCCTCTCGGCCTCGAGCGAGTGTGGCGGGATTCGTTCGTTCGACTCCATACGGCCTC
>JBEGTL010000647.1:0-4679 GCA_041179425.1 Pseudomonadota bacterium
TCCGACGACAGCAGCTCGCGGCAAAGCCGGCACAGGCCGTCGATGCCCCGACGAAAGTCGACGGGCGACACCGCGACCAGCAGACGCATCTGCGCGGTCAGCTGCAGCATCGACCGCGACTCCAGAAAGCACGCGACAGCGCGACGATATCCACCGCAGAGGCGCCGCTCAGCTCGACACGAACGCGCTCCCCGTCGGCGCTCTCCAGCTGCACGACGGCATGCCCACGTCGACAGAACGCCTCCGTATCCAGCTGCACGAAGTCCACGCTCGGGGCCGGCGCCACGCTCGGGGGCGGTGCCACGCGCAGAGCAGATGCCGCCGGCGACGGCTCCGCCGCCGCCAGTCGCTCCAGCCGCCTACGATCTACGCCCAGCGCCCGCGCGGTCTGCGCGACCCCATCGGTGCGCGCAATCGTCACCGCTGCATCCCACAGCTCCGCTGGGGTCGGACGGCCACGGCCTCCGTGGCGCTCACGCCACTCTGATAGCCGACGACGTACCGTCGGAAGTCGGCTCGGACCTGCTGTTTCTTGCCCGCTCATCTGCACCTCGCCTGTCGAGGCTACGACCGCGCAGGCACAGACTCACGCACGCTTGCCGCAAGGACACGCTGTCCAAAGAGAGTGCGTCATCCCCGCCCGCAATAGCTTGCAAGGCGCTATGGAAGGCACGATCTGCCGCCGGATCGACCTGCGCCACCGCCCGAATCAGGTCCGCGCGAGGAAACCGCCCCCCGAGCAGCCAATCGAGCCCGCCGATCAGCGCGAGTTGAAACGTGATGTCCGCGCGCAGAGGCGCGCCCCGCTTCTTCTTCTTGGAATGGGCCACGCGATTTATCTTACGCGGCCGTGCTTCGATTCCATAGCAGCCTGTCTGCATGCTCGAGTATCCACTCGTCGCTCACGAGCCGAGTCGCCACGGGCTGGGTGAGGCTCACGAGGCGACAACACAGTCTCTGCGCAAGCCCGGCTCGAACTGAGCGCGCGATGGGAAGGGCGCGACAACAAGAGCTTCCACCTCCGCGCGCGTATCCGCCAAACGCGTGGCTGCGACTCGACGAGGCGGCAGCCTACATGCGTATGACGCCCTCCGGACTACGCGAGGTCGTCCGTCGCGGTGAGCTGACCCCCGATGGCGCTGGCGCGCGCAAGACGCACATGTTCCGGCCTGCAACGCTCGATCGCTACCTGACCGATCGAGCTCGGTGCTACACACCCAGTCGCCATGTGGCAGCCGGGGAACAGGACATTGGAGATGAGACAGAAGGGCGCATCGACACGCTTCCCCGGCGTGCAGTCGCTCGGCGACGGGACCTACCGCCTGCGGGCGAAGGTGAACAACCCGAAGACCGGGCGAACGAAGGAAATCGATCAGATCAAAGCAGCAGCCTCCGCACTCGAGGCCTCGCACATCCGCGCTCAGCTGATCTGCGACGCCAGGAGCGAGGAGACGCAGCAAGAACGCCAGCGGCTCGCGACTTTCTCGCTCTCCTGGATAAAGAGTAAGAAGCGCACGCTGAAGGCGTCCACGTTCGTGCGGTACACACGCACGCTCGCGCATCACGTCATCCCGCAGCTCGGCGAGTTCTACGTCGACGCCATCACGCACCACGACATCGTGCGCTGGCGCGACGCGCAGGACGACGCCAAGCCTTCCACCGTGAACGCGCGCCTGCGCGTGCTCAAGACGCTGCTGGCCGACGCCACCGTCCACCTCAACCTCGACCGCGATCCATCGGGCCGTGTGCCGGGCGTGCGCGAGCACAAGGTGGACGAGGACGACAACGCCAACTGCCTGACCCCGACGCAGCTGCGCGCGCTGCTCGATGCGATGAGCAAGAGCGCGCCGCGCTGGTACCCGCTGCTCGCACTGCTGGCGTTCACCGGCATGCGTATCGGCGAGGCCACCGCGCTTCGCTGGTGCGACATCGACACGGTCACCTCAGCGATCCGTGTGCGCCGCTCGATCGACCGCGGCCAGGTCGACACTACCAAGACCAACGCCAAGCGCCGGGCGCCCCTCTCGCCGACGCTCGCGGCCATCCTCAACGACCACCGGCGTCGCTTGGACTACGAGGGCTTGCCGACCGCAGGAGACGCCTGGCTGTTCCCCAGCCAGGTCGCCTTCCACAAGGGCAAGCCCATGCACAAAAAGGCGCTGCGCAAGCCGCTCCTCGTCGCCCTGGAGGCCGCTGGCCTCGAAGGGCATCTCACCACGCATGGTCTGCGTCGCACATTCAACGATCTGATGCGTCAGGTCTCGAGCGGCGAGGTGGTGCGCTCGATCATGGGCCACGTCACCGAGCGCATGACCGAGCACTACTCGCACGTGCGCAGCGAAGAAAAAGCTGATGCCGTCGCGCGCATCGTGAGGCTCGTCCACCTGTCCGCGAAAGTGGGGACGCAGGTGGGGACGAAAGGACGGAACGAAAAACGGCCGGCTGAGGATTTCCTCTAACCGACCGCTTTCGTTTACACATCTTCGGAGCGGGACAAGGGATTCGAACCCTCGACTTCGACCTTGGCAACACTGTCAACACCCCGCGATATCAAGGCACAATTCAACAATATCCAACACCTGACGCGAACAGACGCTCACGCTCGTTCACGTGGAATCACGCGTCAGGGGTTGGGATGGTGGTTGAGCTTTGGGGCTGCCTCAGCGTATCGGCAATGGCTGGCGGCGAGATGGGTGGTGGAGCTCTGGTCGAGGTTCGGGACCGTCGGATCAGCCGCGGCGAAGAACGACCGGGATTGGCACGGGCACGCTTGTCACCGCGAGGCGGTTCATCGTCGCGGCGATGGGTAGTGCCTGCAACGCATCCTGAGGGCTGCTGCCGCGTACGTCCGCATCGAAGAGCTCAGCGGCAAAGGCAACTCGCTGTTGCGGTGAGAACTCGGCTCCGACTGGATACTCGGCGAGCTCCTCGTAGGACAGCTCGACCGACCACAGGTCATCACCCGCTTCGAAGTCGGCGATCTTGTCGGCGCTCAGGTCGTAGACCCGATCGATGACCGGATACACGCCGGCACTCGAGCGTGCTTTCAGGCGGATCGTTCGTCCGCCAGGAGTGCGTTTCAGTTGCAGGGTGACCTTGCGGCAGGTCCAGACATGGAGCGCGGTGGCATTTACCGGCGGGTCCCAGCAGCAAACGATCCGGAGCGCGGGCTGCTTGGCTTCGGCCAGCCAGTTTCTTGGCACCGGTAACTGCACACGTACCAAGTCGCTCTT
Organism: Pseudomonadota bacterium; assembly: GCA_041179425.1. GTDB lineage: Bacteria > Myxococcota_A > Polyangia > Polyangiales > DASUME01 > DASUME01. The sequence goes on from JBEGTL010000647.1 coordinate 3,234, forward strand.
GCCAGAAATGAGACCCTGCCAGATTACCACCGCCGTGCTCGGCCGCGCTTGGCGCAGACGGACGTCACTTACCTGGCCACGTCCGATGGTTCGCGCGGCGTAGGCCGCTGCGCTGCCAGGCAGCGGCGGTAGTTCGGCCGTGAGCGTCAAATACGCGCGAGCCGTTACGCCGAACGGACGCGCGCCGGGGGCGCACCACCGCTGAAGCTCTTGCAGCACCCATGCCGCGGTTCGAGCGACGATAGGCGACGCGAACGACGTGCCGACGCGGTCTTCCCATAGACCGGCGGCAGTGCATCCCCACACGCCCATGCCGGGTGATGGCCGCCAGAGCGCGTTGACGTTCCCGCCAGCAGCTCCGAAATCCGGGGTTGGCGCGCCGGCGATGCCCGGACCTGCTCGCGTGAAAGGGCTCGGCCAGCCACTCTCAAGGGCGATGCCTTCGGGGTGCCCGCTGCCGACGAGCGAGCCACAAGTAAGGGTGTTGAAGCCGCTTGGCCATGCCGAGAGGCCCCAGTCAGCATCCTCGAAGTGTTGCGGGTAGGGCGAGTTGGGAACGACTCCTGGCAACGAGTTGCCGGCGGCCACGGTGACGACGAGATCGTGCGCGAAGATGAGGTTGTCGAGATCCTGCACCAGCGCGAGCCGCTCACGGCGCTCGATCTCGTCGTACGACGAGAGGGAACGCGGAGACGCAAAGCTCAGGTTGAACACTCGTACATCAGGGGCGGTGCGGACCACAGCGTCGATGGCGGGATAGACGCTCTTGTCGTCGATTCGTCTTTCATCGATCGCTATCATCAGGTCGTAGAATCTGCAGGTCGGCGCTCTCGCCGCAAAATGGTCCTCGTCCTGCATGTCGAGCTCGCCGAAAACGGCGCGCGAACTGACGAATGTGCCGTGGTCGCCGATCGACGGCAGGGGTGCTTCCGGAGCGATGTAAGTCCCTCGTCGCAGCGCCGGCGTAAGCTCTGGATGGTCGCTCGGAACCCCTGTGTCGAGCGACCCGACTGTCGGGAGCAGATGTGCCGTGAAGGACGTCGGTCGGTCCTCGGCGCGCGTCTGGGAAGCTTTCCGAGCCGGAGTCTTGGAAGCCGCCAGGTCGGTGTGTAGCGCGGGATGAATCGCGTCGACCGAGTAAAACTCGGACGCAATCTTTCTCAGCGTCGTGACGCGGGTACGCAGGCGATACCATCGCCGACCTGAGAAGTCCGCTCCAGTGGCGACGACAGCCTCACCTTCACGGAGCAGTTGTGCCAGGGCGGCGGCAACTTCGTCAGCTTCCGAGCGTTGCAGCAGAGCAGGTAGCTCGACGACCGCCTCGTGAAGTCCGTCCGAGGCGAGCTGTTGTCTCTCGAGATATCCCACCGCCTTCGTACCGCGCTCTATCGTGACGCCACCGCTTGATTCTCTCGGTTTGCCCCGCCGTCTTCGCCTGGGTGAAGC
>JBEGTL010000648.1:0-4677 GCA_041179425.1 Pseudomonadota bacterium
AGATGACGCCCAGCGCGTACACGTCGGACCGCGCATCCGCGACGCGTGCATCGCGCATCTGCTCGGGCGCCATGTACTGCGGCGTGCCGAAGACCGTGCCCTCGCGCGTGAGCTCTTGGCCCGGCGTGAGCTCATCGGTGAGCTTGGAGATGCCGAAGTCGAGCACCTTGGGCTCGCGCGGCTCGTCGCCGTGGGGGTCGCGGCAGATGAAGATGTTGTCGGGCTTGAGGTCGCGATGGACCACGCCGCCGCGGTGCGCAGCGTGCACGCCGCGCAGCACCGGCATCATCAGTCTCACGATCTCGTACGGGTCGTGCGGCCCGCGCTGCAGGAGCTCGGAGAGAGGCTCGCCGTGGAGCAGCTCCATCACCAAGAACAGCGCGCCGGCGTGGCGACCCACGTCGAACACGTTGACGACGTTGGGATGGTCGAGCGAGCTCGTGGCCTGCGCTTCGCGGAGCAGCCGCTGCGACTGCTCTTCGTCTTTGATGATCTCGGGCTGCAGCCACTTGATGGCCACTGGTTTCCCGGTGATGACGTTGGCGGCGGCGTAGACGGTGCTCATCCCGCCCTCGCCGAGCACACGGTCCAGCCGGTACTTGTCGGCGACTACATCTCCGAGGTTCGGCTTCATGGCGCAGGCCTCACGCAGTTAATAAGTTGTTGAAGAGCTGCGAGCATAGCAGCCGATGTACGTATGGCGACCACATACGGGCGCGGGCAGCGTTTTGGGGTGAACCCGAGCGGCAACCCCGAACCGGCCCTCTACAATGACCCGATTCTTGCACCGTTGTCGGGAGCTGGCGTCTTTAATGCCGCGCTGCGTGAAAATCCATGACGCGGTCGCTCAAACGGACTGGGGCACCCCTGGCATCAGGCCATTTTCCTGACTCGTTGCGGGTGTTTCGCCGTCGTTGTCGAGCACCGCGAGGGAGCTTCCGGCAGACGCATCCCAGCACCTCAGCTCGGCCCGGTAGCCCGCGCCGGGCCCCGCCGAAGCACCTCGTGTGAGTGAAGCGTCGAAGCGCACGTGGAGATACGTGCACGTCGTGGTCCGATGCTGGTCTCGCTCTTCGGGCACGTCGTCCTCGCCCCAGTGGCCGAGATTGACGTAGCGCGCGCCGGAGGGCAGCTCCTTCATGACGGGCTGGTGGGTGTGACCCATGACGACCCAGCGCGCCCCGAACAGCTCGGCGATGCGCGCCGCGCTGGTCTGCATCCGGCGCGTCGGCACGATGCCCCGGTCCACGCCGATGCACGCGTAGCTGGCGAACAGAGCCGCCGGTACGCAACAGAGCAGGCTCTGCCAGACCCCGTACGAGCGGGCGAGCAGGGCAGCCAACACCACGAGCAGGCCTGCGCAGACGAACGCGAACACGCGGTCGAGGTAGATGCTGCGCAGCACGAACGAGAGGCTGTGCGAGGCGGGCTTCACGTACAGCGACTCGAGCGCGCTGAGGCGCTCCGTCGTCAGCTGTGCGTGGGCAGCGAAACGAGTCTTGCGGACCTGGGTGATGTGTCGGCGTCGGTTGCCGTCGCCTCGCACGTGCGAGATCCACGTGCCCACGAGGCAGGTCGCGGCCCGCGCGAAGCGCACGGCGATGCGCAGGCTGCCGTAGAAGCCCAGCGCGACCAAGAGGCCGAGGTAGCCGCCGAAGCTGGTGTGCTCGTAGCGCGCGGTGCTCAGGCCGCGTGTCGGGCGCGCCACGTTGCGCAGCATGACCGAGAACGGGACCCGCAAGATGCGACGCGAGTCGCGCGGGCAGGTAGACAGCAGAGGGTCTCCGTAGCTGCACATGGCGTCGAACTGGTGGCCGTGCTCCACGTAGAGCAGACCCTCGACCACAAAAAACCAAGGCTGGATGGCGATCCGTGACGCGATGGTCGCACGCGCTTCGGGGGGCGCGTAGTCGCAGATGGCGTCGATCAGAGCGCGCTGTGCGCTGTGCCAAAACAGCTCGATGTCGTGGTTGCCGCGCACCACCACCAGGCGATTGCCGTCGGCGCAGAGCTCCATCAAGGCGCGGAACACGCGCGGGTGGCGGCGCGCAATGGCCCACACCTTGTGCACCACGTGATCGGCCGCGCTACCCAGGCCGTACTGCTGTTCTTCGAAGTTGGGCGTGGTGCGCAGCGGTCCATCGGGCGCGAGCGAGACGCCCACCAGGTCGAGGAAGTCGCCCGCCATCACCACACACAGTGGTCGGCCTTGGGGGCGCTCGCGCCGATGGTGCTCGAGGAGCGAGACCAGCTGGTCGTCGACTGCGGCTTCGGTGGTGAGCCACGAGGTGCGCGCCCACGGCCGCACATGGGCCACCAGGTCCGAGCCGAGATGGACATCGGACAGTAAGACGTAGTCGAACTCTCCCGCTGGCTCGACGGCCCGTCTGTGCGCGTGGGCGCTGGGTGCACGTTCGCTCGAGGGCGGTGCGTCGAAGCGCGCGGCGGTGCCTACCGCGGGTGAGGATTCGAGCGCACCAGCATGCGCTTCGTCGACACGTGTCCGGGCTGACGATTGCATATGACCATCAAGCTGCGCGCGACCTGCAGCAGCAGAGCGACGCGCGCGCAACAAGTGCGCAAAGCGATGCCCATCAGGCTGGTGTCGAGGCGCAACGCGTCAAACGTGCTTGCATGCATGACGAGCCGATGGCGGCGGCGTAGCATGAGGAATGCACCACACCCCGCTTCACGACTCCATCCTCAGCGCGGTCGGCAACACGCCCATGGTTCGGCTCGCGCGCATCGGCCGCGACTTGCCCTGCGAGCTGCTCGGCAAGTGCGAGTTCATGAATCCCGGGGGCTCGGTCAAAGATCGAATCGGCGTGCGGATGCTGCTCGACGCAGAGGCCTCGGGTCGCATCAAGCCGGGCGATACTTTGATCGAGCCTACCTCGGGCAACACGGGCATCGGTCTCGCGCTCGCGGCGGCGGTCCGCGGCTACCGCGTGATCATCACCATGCCCGAGAAGATGAGTCAGGAAAAACAGGTGGTGCTCGAGGCGCTGGGGGCCGAGATCATTCGTACCCCCACCGAGGCCGCGTGGGACTCTCCGGAGAGCCACATCGGCGTCGCGCGGCGGCTGCGCGAGGTCATCCCCAACTCACACATCCTCGACCAGTACGCCAACGAGAGCAATCCGCGCGCGCACGAAGAGGGCACCGCGGCCGAGATCCTCGAGCAGTGCGACGGCAAGCTCGACGTGCTCGTGATGACCGCGGGCACGGGCGGCACCATCACGGGCGTCGCGCGCGGCGTCAAGCGCGTCTTGCCGCACGTCAAGATCGTCGGTGTCGACCCCGAGGGCTCCATCCTCGCGGGGCCGGGCGAGATTCGCAGCTACAAGGTCGAGGGCATCGGCTACGACTTCATCCCCGACGTGCTCGACCGCTCGCTGGTCGACCGCTGGATCAAGAGCAACGACAGCGACTCGTTCCGGGTCGCGCGTCGGCTGATCCGGCAAGAGGGCTTGTTGTGTGGCGGCTCGAGCGGCGCCGCCGCGTGGGCCGCGATGACGGTCGCACGCGAGCTGTCGCCAGGGCAGCGCGTGGTCGTCATCCTGCCCGACTCCATCCGCAACTACCTGTCCAAGTTCGTGAGCGACAACTGGATGCGGCAGAACGGCTTCATGCAGTCCGACTGGGAGCTTGGCACCATGGGCGACCTGATGCGCAGCATCGGCCACCGCAAGCTCATCACCTTGCCGCTCGACGCACCCGTGTCGCGCGCCACCGAGCTGTTCAAGCAGCACGGCATCTCGCAGATTCCCATCGTCGACGCCGGCCGGCTCGCAGGCATCCTCACCGAGCTCGACGTGATGCAGCAGCTGGTCAGCGCCCGCGCAAAGCCCGACACCACGGTCGCCGAGTCCATGGTGCGGCGCGTGTCTACCGTCGAGATCAACGCGCCCGCGGGCGAGCTGCTCAGCATCTTCGAACGCGGGGAGGTTGCGCTCGTCATCGACGGCGATCGGCGCCTGCTCGGCCTGGTGACCAAGATGGATCTGATCGACATCGTCGCCGGCCGCAAGAGCGGTAGCCCGCGTAGCCGACGTCCCCAGGGTGGCGACTGATGCTCAGGGCGACGGCCCACGTAAAAAGCCGGCCCCGAGTTGCCCCGGGGCCGGCCCAGCGTGGAGGGTCCGTCATGCGAACAGACACTTAGACCGTGACAGCTTCCTTTTTCCGTCTGGTGTCCGCGCGCCTGCGACCCGGTAAATAGCTCCGAGGGGCCGCCGTTGTCGCGCTCGGCCAAGACTGCTCATTTTTGCCACAATGCTCGTAATTGCGAGACTTTGCCCTCGCGAGTGAGCGGGCGGCGGTACACTCCATGAGCATCGCATGGCGTCTCCATCTGCACAGCTCGCGCTCGATCGCGGCGAGCCTTCGTTTCGCATCGAGCAAGAAGCAGCAGCGCGCGGCACTCGTCTGCTCCTGTCGGGACGCTTTACCTTCGCCGATGCCGCGCCGCTGTGGAATGAGCTGCGCGCGCGGCCCAGGGCCACAAAAAAGCGCGAGCGCATCGACCTCGACATGCAGGGTGCGGAGTACGTAGACGGCGGCGCGATGGCGCTGCTGGCGCACTTTCGCGCCGAGATCTACCGCCGTGGCGGGCGTGCCGAGTTCGTCGAAGCCAGCGAGTCGGTGCAAGAGATCGTTCGCCTCTACCGCGCCGAC
>JBEGTL010000649.1:0-4669 GCA_041179425.1 Pseudomonadota bacterium
GTCGAGCTGAAAGACCGCTCGTTGGCCATCTCGGCGGCGCTTCCACTGCGGGTCGCCGCGTTCGCCGGACCGGTTGGCGTGGCCCTCGACAGCGACGACCTCGCGCTGATCCGTGCGGCCAAGCCCGAGCTCGTGTTCTACCTCGGCGGCCTCGGCGACGACGTTGGCGTGGCCCAGAAGAACCTGACCAGCCTCGCTGCGCTGCGCGTGCCCACGCTGTTCGTGGCCGGGGGCGAAGACCGCTGGCCCGTGGTCGAAGCCGCGTTTGCCGCGCTCTCCGACGGCGAACGAGAGGTCGTCTTCTCAGCCAGCGGGCTGCGCGAGGTGCTGATCGGACGAGACCGCTTCGTGGTGGCGGCGGGCGCAGCGTTCGGTCGCTACGCGCGCGACGAGCAGAGCTGTGGCTTCGCGGCGGCCGACCTCGCAGACATGCAGGCTGCCGCCGCCAAGGGTGAGCCGGCCATGCGCACGTGGCTGCTCAGCTGGCACGCGCCGGCCGGCTTCGGGGTCAGTGAGGGCCTGGCGGCGAGCGAGCTCGGCAGTCCCGATCTGCAGGCGCTCGCCGTAGCCGTGGGCGCCAAGGGTGGCTTGTTCGCGTTTCCCGAGTCCCAAGCAGGTCGAGCGCGCGCGGCGGCGCCGCTGTCTCTGGTCGTGCCTCGGCTCGGTCGGCTCGGCTCGCAGCGCGCCGATGGCAGTCGGCTGTCCGCGCAGGTCGCGCGCTTGATTCTGACGACCGACGGCTTGGTCAGCACACCTTGACAGACCCCCGGCAAGAGCTACCCTTGCCGCTCTTTTGAACGCGATCAGTACGCGTATCTCACCGAAAAGATTGCGGAAATGCCCGCGCTTGTCATCCCGATCCAGCAGCTCGACAGCGTCAGCAAAGACTTCGTCTTTGCACTCGACGAGGCATGGCTGAAGGGCGCCTTCGCCAACTCCGATGTGCGCGGTGATACATCGCGTCCGGGCTCGGTGACGATACACGCACAGCGCAACGGCAACGAGATCTTGGTGCACGGCGCGGCGCACGGCTGGTTGATCGCCCAGTGCGGTCGCTGCCTCAACGACGTGTCGGTCGAGGTCGCGTGCGACTTGGCCGCGCTCTACGCGCCGCAAGCTGGCGCCGTCAAACGTCATAACGACGATGACGACGAGGACCTCGAGCTCGACGCCGAAGCGCCGGACCGAGAGTTCTACACCGGTGATCACGTCGTGATCGACGATTTGGTTCGCGACTATCTGCTGCTTGAGCTACCGATGCAGCCGCGCTGCGAACCCGAGTGCGTGAGCATCAAACAGTCCCAGCTCGACAACGGCTTGGGCAGCAGCAAGAGAACTTTGGACGGGGACATCGATCCCCGTCTGATGCCATTGATGAAGCTCGCCAAGGGCGAGCCAGAGAAGGAGTGATCCCGTGGCCGTTCCGAAGCGAAAAACCCCTCGGTCGCGGCGCAACTCTCGCCGTGCGAACCACGACAAAGTAAGCGCCCCGAACCTGATTCCTTGCCCCCACTGCGGCGACGTCATGATCCCGCACCGTGTGTGCCCCTCCTGTGGCCACTACAAGGGCAAAGAAGTAGTCGCGAAGTCGGCGACCGAACAGCAGGCCTGAGCCCATCATGTTCCGACTGGACGGCAAAGTGGCAGTCGTCACCGGTGGTTCGCGAGGCCTTGGCCGCGCGATCTCGGTGTGGCTGGCCAAAGCGGGCGCCTTCGTAGTCGTCAACTATGCGGGCAACGAAGTTGCCGCCCGCGAGACCCTCGACCAGATCACCCAAGCGGGTGGTCAGGGCGAGCTTCGCCAGTTCAGTGTGAGCGACGAAGAGGCCGTCAACGCGGCCTTCAAGGCGATCACCGATACGCACAAACGACTCGATATCCTCGTCAATAACGCGGGGATCGCGCTCGACCAGCTGCTCTTGCGGGTCAAGCTCGACGAGATCGAGCGCACGTTCGCCACCAACCTGGTCGGGCCCATCCTCTGCTCCAAAGCAGCGGTACGCACGATGATGCGCGCCAAGACCGGACGCATCATCAACCTGTCCAGCGTCGTGGGCGAGTCGGGCAATCCCGGCCAAGCCGTGTATTCCGCCTCCAAAGCGGGCGTGCTCGGGTTGACGAAGTCGCTAGCGCGGGAGTACGCCTCCCGCGGCATCACGGTCAATGCGGTCGCGCCAGGTTTCATCGAGACCGACATGACTTCTTCTCTTCCCGAAGCTGCACAGAAGGGAATCATCGAAACAACTCCGCTAGGTCGCGTTGGTCGACCTGACGAAGTTGCTGCGGCGGTGCTATTTCTCGCCTCGGACGAGGCCAGCTACGTGACGGGCCAGGTGCTGCGGGTCAACGGCGGCATGTACGTGTGAGTCCGCCGGATTGTTCCGGCTTGTAGAATTAGGCGGCTTCTTGCCGCGCGTTTGTGGAGGACAGATGGATATCGCCGAGAAGGTCAAGGAGATCATCTCCCAGCAGCTCGATGTGGATCTCGCCGAGGTCAAAGAGCCTGCTTCGTTCATCGACGACCTGGGCGCCGACTCGCTCGCAATCGTCGAGCTGGTGCTGGCCTTCGAAGAGCACTTCGAGATCGACATCCCCGACGAGGACACGGAGAAGATCCGCACCGTTGGCGACGCGGTTTCGTACATCCAAGAGCACAAGGCCAAGTAAGGCCGCAGCGGTCTGGCGAAGGCCGCTGGCTCTTTTTTTTCGTTCGTGGGCCTGATCACTGGTCTGAGCGCACGAAATCGATCACGGTGACAGGCATGCGCAGGGTCGTCGTCACGGGCTTCGGCGCGGTGAGCCCGTGTGGCTCTAGCGCCCTCACCAGCTGGGAAACGATCCGCGAGGGCACGAGCGGCATTGCGCCGATCACGCTCTTCGACGCCAGCGCGTACACGTCGCGCATCGCGGGTGAGTGCACCGGTTTTAGCGCCGAGCAGCACGTGCCCAAGCGTGACGTGCGCTCGATGGATCGGTTCATCCACCTCGCGATGGCGGCGGCACACGAGGCCGTCGAGAGTGCGGGCGTGGCCGACGCGTCCGACGCGTTCAAAGAACGTGTCGGCACACTCATCGGGGTGGGCGTCGGCGGCTTCTCGTACCTCGAGGCGATGTGCAAGGTGCTGGCCGAGAAGGGGCCGAGCCGCATCACGCCCTACTTCATCCCGGCCACCATCTCCAACCTGGCGCCGGGGCAGATCTCCATGCGCTACGGCTTCAAGGGCGAGAGCTACGCGACCGCCAGCGCGTGCGCCTCGGGTGCACACTCCATCGGCGAGGCTTTTCGTGCGATCGCGCGTGGCGAGCTCGACGGTTGTGTCGCCGGTGGCACCGAGGCGGTGATCACGCCGCTCGGTGTGGGCGGCTTTGCCGCGCTGCGTTCGCTCAGCAAACGCAACGACGCGCCCGAACAAGCCAGCCGCCCGTGGGATCGAGGCCGCGACGGTTTCGTCATCGCCGAGGGGGCCGGCCTGTTGTTCCTCGAAGAGCGCGAGCATGCACTCGCGCGTGGCGCCACCATCCATGCCGAGCTGGTGGGGTACGGTGCGGCGAGCGACGGCTACCACATGACGCAGCCAGCTCCCGAGGGGGAGGGTGCGCAGCGGGCGATGCGCGCCGCGCTCAAAGACGCGCAGCTCAATCCTGAGCAGGTCGACTACCTCAACGCGCACGGCACCTCCACGCCGCTCGGCGACATGCTCGAGCTGACCGCGATTCGCCACGTGTTTGGCGAGCACGCTTGCCGTTCACTCGCGCGCGGAGGCACCGCGCGCGCCGCCGGGCTGTGGGTCTCGAGCACCAAGTCGACGACGGGCCACATGCTCGGTGCGGCAGGCGGCTTCGAGTCCGTGCTGTCGGTCCTCGCGGTGCGCGACGGCGTCGCACCTCCCACCATCAATCTCGACGATCCCGATCAAGGCACCGAGGGATTCGATCTCGTGCCGCACACGGCGCGTGAGCGCGAGCTCTCGTACGTGCTGTCCAACTCGTTTGGGTTCGGCGGCACCAACGCAGCGCTCATCTTTGCAAGGAACCGATCATGACCAAACAACTTGGAGTGGCGTCCGATCACGCGGGCCTCGAGCTGAAACAGGCGCTGGTGCTCGAGCTGGAGAAGCGCGGCATCGCCGTGCGCGACTTTGGCACCACCACGAGCGCATCGTGCGACTACCCGGACTTTGCCCACGCCGTGGGGCGCGCCATCGAGAGCAAAGAGATCGAGCGGGCGTTGTTGGTGTGTGGGACGGGCGTGGGGATGTCGATTGCTGCGAATCGGCACGCTGCCGTACGCGCAGTGGTGTGTAGCGAGGCACTGAGCGCACGGATGTCTCGTCAGCACAACGACGCGAACGTGTTGTGTATCGGTGCTCGGGTGGTGGGCGCTGGGACTGCTCTCGATATTCTCGACGCTTTTTTGGAAGCTGAGTTCGAGGGTGGTCGGCACGCTGGGCGCGTCGCGAAGATCAATCCGGCGTAATCAACCCCGTCCTAAAGGGCGGAGCTTTTGTGGCCTGCGTGGAACACGCAGACTCACTTTCCCACTTCGACGGCTGGGCAACCCCGAGGCCTCCGTGGGCTGGCGCGAGCGATTCGCACGCGCTTTCAAAACCTTCGCTGCATTGAGATCCGGATGGTCGACATAACCGCAGCCGGTACAGCTGAATCTCTC
>JBEGTL010000650.1:0-4667 GCA_041179425.1 Pseudomonadota bacterium
CCGCTGGCCGAGGCCATCTTGTTCGAAAACGTGCAAGAGGGTGGTTCGGTGGAAGTCGACGTCGGGCCGGATGGCCTGACGCTCAGCTACGCTGCATAACCTCCAGCGCATGCCCATCTACATGCTGACGGACGAGCTGCGCTTTCCTCCCCCGGAGGGCGCCTCGGCCGAGGGGATTGTGGCGGTCGGGGGAGACTTTCGGCCCGAGCGCCTGCTGCTCGGCTACGCGCAGGGCATCTTCCCGTGGCCGAGCGAGGGCCTGCCGCTGCTCTGGTTCTCGCCCGACCCGCGCTTCGTGCTCGAGCCCGAGCGCGCGCACATCCCGCGCTCGCTCAAAAAGCTCATGCGCAAGGCGCCCTTTACCATCCGCTTCGACACGGCCTTTGGCGACGTCATCCGCGCCTGTGCCGAGGCGCGTCGACCCGGGCAGCGCGGCACGTGGATCATCGACGAGCTCGTCGAGGGCTACCAGGTCCTGCACGACCTCGGCTTCGCGCACAGCATCGAGGCCTACCGCGGCGACCAGCTCGTGGGCGGGCTGTACGGCGTCGGACTCGGTCGTGTGTTCTTCGGCGAGTCCATGTTTGCACTCGAGCCCGACGCGTCCAAGTGCGCCTTTGCGATCCTGCTCGCGCAGCTCACCGCGTGGGGCTTCTCGTTGGTGGACTGTCAGGTGCACACCGAGCACCTCGAGCGTTTTGGCGCCGAGGAGTGGCCACGCACGCAGTTCCTCGCGGCGCTGCGCTCGTGCGTGGGCGCCGAGACCCGACGTGGGCCATGGAAGCTCGAGCTGAGCATCGACGAAGCCCTCACCGTGCTGTCGCGCTGAACCGGGCGCGTCGCAAACAGACGGTCGATGCCGCTCAAGCGCCGACGCTCTCCGCGAGCATGGGGACGGCGCTACGGCCCGTGTCGCTGCGTGGATCGGCCTTGTAGTCGCTCGGCGTGCGTCCGGTCCAGCGCTTGAACGCGCGATGGAAGGCGCTTGTCTCCGAGTAGCCGAGGTCTTCGGCGACCTCCTTGATCTTACTGTCAGGTCGGCGCAGCTCTTCGACCGCGCGCCGGCAGCGCGCCTCGTCGAGCAGCTCGGACAACGACACGCTCTCCGCGCTCAGCCGCCGGCGCAACACGCGGCGCGTGAGCCCCCAGCGCCGCGCGAGCGCATCGAAGTCGACGTTGGCAAGGTCGGTCTCGTAGCGCAGTGCCACGCGCACACGGTCGACGAAGCTGCGCTCCCCGCTGATCTCCTGCATCAGCTTGCTGGCCGTGCTCTCGAGCATCGAGCACAAGAGCGCGTCGGAATAGGGCTGCGCGCGGTCGAGCAACGAAGTCCGGAACACCAGCGCGTTCTCGGGCTGACCAAAACGCACCGGGCAGCCGAACAGGTGGGTGTAGCGCGCCGCGTAAGGAGGCTCGGCGTGGCTGAGCAGCAGCTCGACCGGGGGCTCGACCGGCGCGAAGTGGCGACCCAGGCGAAAGGCGAGCGAGAGCGCGCAGTCGGCACCGAAGCGAGCCGTGTCTTGCCCCGTCTCGCGGTTGCCGCCCACGCACGAATATCCAAAGCTGCTGAGCTCCCCCGAACCGGGCAGCGTGCTGAGCTGCCACGACAGGCCGCCCGCGACCAGGGCCCCGTAGCTCTGCAGCAGCGTGCAGGCCTCGCGGATGGTGCGCGACGTGACCAGCAGCATGCCCAGAACGTTGAGCATGCTCTCGGGCGCGTGCATCCCGAGCGCGAGACCCAGCGCAGGGTCGCCGCTCAGCTCGAGCGCCTGGCGCACCATCCGATCGAACTCGCGAAAACGAACGCCGTGGGCTGGACGCTCGAGCGCGGAACGCTCGAGACCACCGGCCCGCAGCACGCGCTCGGCGCGCAACCCTCGGTTCTCCAGCTCCGATACGAGAGCGCGAACGATCACCGTCGATATGAACATCGGACACCTGCAGAGTGACGCGACAAGAGCCTGCGACGACACGTGTCGGAGCTGGCTAAGTTGACAACGCTTATTGTCAGCCTAGTTTTGACAACAACTCATGTCAAGATCCGTCCGTGACGGTTGATCCAGCAGCCCCGGGGCGGCGCAGCTTTCGTGGGGTCTCGGCCGATCAGCGGCGCGACGAGCGGCGCGCGCGCTTGGTGCTGGCCGCCATCAAGCTGTTCGGGACCCACGGCTTCCATCGCACCACCGTCCGCGACGTGTGCCTCGAGGCCAAGCTCACCGAGCGCTACTTCTACGAGTCCTTCACCAACCTGGCCGCGCTGTTCGCCGTGGTGCACGCGCAGATCAACCACGGCCTGCGCGACAGCACGATGCGCGCCGTGATGAGCGGCACGCGCGAGCCCCTCGCCATGGCCGAAGCTGCGCTGCGCGTGTACCTCGAGTACTTGTGCGAAGACCTGCCCCGCGCGCGCATCTTGCTCATCGAGTCGGTCGCCATCGGGGACGGCGTGCTGCAGAAGGCCGACACCAGCCGACGCGACTTCGCCGCCTTGCTGCGCGGGTTTTGTGAGTTTCTTTATCCGTCGGCGGCGAGCCAGGGCCTGCGCCTCGACATGATCGCCAACGGCCTGATCGGAGCGACCAACTACCTGGCCTACGACTGGGTGAAAGAAGGCTTCGTCACGCCGCTCGCCACGGTGCTGCACAACGCGATGACGTTCTACGAGAGCATGACGCGACACCTGATGGCCGGTGAAGAGCGCGCCCTACAGGTCACCGTCGAGCCCGAGCGCCGTGCGCCGCGCGCACGCGCCAGCAACGCATCCGCGAGCCACGTGACCAAGCGCAAGCGCAGACAGAAGGCGCGCGGCTAGAGAGGGCGAGCCTCTCTAGCTCGGGTCGGCGCGCACGATCAGCGCCGCGATGTCGGCGGCGAGGCGAGGCAGCGGCACCACCCCGTACGCGTACCAGCGCCCGAACTGCAAGAACTCACCGGTGTAGCCGCCTGGGCTCTTTTTGAGGCTGCTGGCGCGCTCGGCAGCACTCGGCAGGGCCGAGTCGAGATCGGGCGGCGTGCCGAAGTGATGCAGCTTGTCGCCGCGCAGCAGGTAGACCCAGAGGATGGCGCCCTTCTCGGACACGTGGTCGAGCTGCAGCTGTTTGGTCAGGCGCTGCGAGAGTCGCCAGAGCGGGATGCCCGTCAGCACCGCGCCGACGGTGGTGCCGGCCTTGATCGAAGGGCCCGCAAACAGCAGCGACACCGAGCCCTCGGCGCCCTTCTCGATGGCCGGAAACTGATCGACCGCGTAGCCGGCCTTGCCCGCGAGCGCATCGCGCACCACCGCAAACTGTTTGGCGAGGTCGATACCGGTCATGCGGTCGATCTCGGGCTTGGCGTCGGTGGCCAGAACGACGCCGCTCGGCTCGACTGCCGCCGTGAAGGTGCGCGCCGAGACGATCAGCTGGGGGATGCCGCGCGGCGGCTTGGTCAACAGGCGCAGGCCCGTGCGCATCTGGCTGCCGCGTTGGACGGCGTCAGCGACCAAAAAGCCCGGCACGACCCGCGCACCGGCGGCCGTCACGCCGACCAGGTGGCGATCGATGTCGTCGCGGATGAGGGAGCGCACCTCGATGGCGTGCGTCTCGCGCACCACCTTGCGGGCATGGGCGGCGCCGTCTTCGCCACAAGCAACCGTCAGTCCGCCGAGCAAGAGCAGTGTCGTCAGTACGCGCATGATCGACGGACAATAGATCAAGCGACGGGTTCGCTCGAAGTGTCTTGGGATACGGCTGGGCCGTTGTCGTGATTCGAGGACGAGCGCGAGAGGCAACGTGCACGTGCACGCCCAGATCAGAACGGGCCCGCGCACTTGAGGTGCCGGGCCCATGCTCGCTCGTCGGCTTGCCTTGCCGTGATCAGCGGGCGCAGAAGCCTTCGTAGTCGATGTAACTGGTGATGGTCGGGTGCTCGCCGCACACCGGGCAGGTCTTGTCCTTGCGCAGGCGCAGCGTGCGGAACGACATCTTGAGCGAGTCGTAGGTGAGCAAGCGGCCAATGAGCGGCTCGCCCTCGCCCAGGATGATCTTGATGGCCTCGGTGGCCTGCACGGTCCCGATGATGCCGGGCAGCACACCCAGCACCCCCGCCTCGGCGCACGACGGCGCGAGGTGCGCAGGCGGCGGCTCGGGGTAGAGGCAGCGGTAGCAAGGCCCCTTCTCGGAGTCGAACGTGGTGACCTGACCGTCGAAGCGGAAGATGGACCCGTGCACGACCGGGATCTTTTTCCAGACGGTCGCGTCGTTGAGGAGGTAGCGCGTGGGGAAGTTGTCGACGCCGTCGACGATGACATCCCAGCCCTGGTCGAGGATGCGGTCGATGTTGCTGCTATCGAGGCGCTCCTGGAACTTCACCACCTTCACGTCGGGGTTGAGGTTGTTGATGGTCTTCTCGGCGCTGTCGACCTTGGGGGTGCCGACGCGATCGGACCCGTGCAGGATCTGACGCTGCAGGTTGGAGGTGTCGACCGTGTCTGCGTCGACGAGACCGAGGGTGCCCACGCCGGCAGCGGCCAGGTAGAGTGCGGCCGGCGAGCCGAGGCCGCCGGCGCCGAGCAGCAGCACGCGCGCCTTGAGCAGCTTCTCTTGGCCCTTGTCGCCGACCTCGGGCAGGAGCAGGTGACGCGAGTAGCGGTCGCGCTGCGCATCGGTCAGCTGCGCGGGCGTCTCGAC
>JBEGTL010000651.1:0-4666 GCA_041179425.1 Pseudomonadota bacterium
CCTGCGCAGCCGCCGGCACGCAGACCCTGACCGTTGCGGTCAACGACGGTCCGACGCGCGGCTGCACGCGCTCGCGCACCGTCACCGTCACCTGCGTCGCGTCCGGTGTGGACGCGGGCATCGATGCGGGCTCCGTCGATAGCGGCACCGACGCGGGCAGCGTCGTGGATTCCGGCTCCGACGCCGGCAGCGCCGATGCGGGCGTCTCCAGCTCGCAGACCGCGTACCTCGTCCCCACGCCCGCCAACGTCCTCGTCCGGCCCATTCTCACGGCGGGCGACAGCGCCAACCTCAAGCCCGACGGCGTCACCCCGTACCGTATGGTGGGCATCCCCGACGGTCTGGGCGCCTTCGACAATGGAGACGGCACCTTCACGCTGCTCTCCAACCACGAGATCCCCACCGGCGGTATCGCGCGCGCCCACGGCGGCGCCGGCGCGTTCGTCTCCAAGTGGACGATCCGCAAGAGCGACCTGCGCGTCTTGAACGGTGCGGACCTGATTCAGACGGTTCAGCTCTGGAACAAGACCACGTCCGTGTACGCTCCCGCGGCCAACGTCCCGTTCCAGCGCTTCTGCTCCGCGGACCTCGCGGCGCCGGGCGCGTTCTTCGATACGGCGACCTCGACCGGCTTCTCGGGTCGCCTCTATCTGAACGGCGAAGAGGGCGGCGAAGGCAAAGCCCTCGCACACGGCCTCGATGGCGTGACCTGGGAACTGCCGCGCCTCGGCCGTCAGTCCTGGGAAAACCAAGTGGCCAGCCCCGCCAGCGGTCTCAAGACCGTCGTCGTCGGCACCGACGACACCTCGTCGCCCGGCGGCCAGGTGTTCGTGTACGTCGGAACCAAGACGAACGCGGGCTCGGCCATCGATCGCGCGGGCCTCACCAACGGCACGCTGTACGGCGTCAAGGTCACCGGTCTCACGACGGAGACCAGCGCTGCACTCCCGCCGCCCAGCGCGTTCACGCTGGCGAGCCTCGGCAACGTCGAGAACCAGACCCAGGCCCAGCTCGACACGGCTGTCACCGCAGCCGGCATCACGAACTTCCTGCGCCCCGAGGATGGCGCGTGGGATCCGTCCAACCCGAACGACTTCTACTTCGTCACCACCGCCAGCGTGACGACCAACAGCCGCCTCTGGCGCTTGCGCTTCACCGACGTGAAGAACCCCGATCTCGGTGGTTCGATCGAGGCGCTGCTTGACGGCACCGAGGGGCACCGGATGTTCGACAACCTGACCATCGACCCCCGCGGTCACGTCCTGCTCAACGAGGACGTCGGCGGCAACGAGCGCCTGGGCAAGGTCTGGCGCTACACCATCGCGACCGACAACCTCACCGAGATCGCAGCGGCCGACCCGGCGCGTTTCTCCACGGGTGCACCCGGCTTCCTGACCAACGATGAAGAGGCGTCGGGCATCATCGATGCCACCGCCCTCCTCGGCGCGGGCTGGTTCTTGGTCGACCTGCAGGCGCACTACGCGATCTCCGGCGAGCTCTTCGAAGGTGGCCAGTTCATGGCCATCTACGATCCCGGCTCGCTCTGAGCGTCTCGAAGTGTCGTGACCTGAACGGAGTCACCTCGACGCCGTTCAGGTGAGCGCTCCAGGCAATGCGCAGTGCGCTTGCCTGGGGCATTTTGCATTGGAGCGCCAGCGCGTGCTGGGTGACTCTCAGACCCGGCCCGTGCACACGCGGCGTTCGTGCGCCGATCGAGCTCGTCCGCAGCAGCCGGACTTGTGGACCTAGCGAACATTCGCCAATCTGCGGCGCTCCTTGCGGGAGACCGCAAAACTGCCTCAAAGACTGCAAATCAAGGCCCGGAAGCGTCGCAGGGTGCGCGGCTCGATGCAGTAACAGACTCTGGGCCCGTCGACGTCGCCACGGATGAGACCTGCCTCCTTGAGGACCTTCAAGTGCTGCGAGACAGTGGACTGCGCCAAGGGCAGCTCGTCGACGATGTCTCCGCACACGCAGCTGCTGCGCCGCGTCAGCAGGCGAAGAATCTGCACGCGAGCAGGATGGCCGAGCGCCTTGGCCAGCGCGGAGAGTTCTTCGTCAGCCTCAGGGCCTTCGATTGGGCGCAGATCGGGCTCATTCTTGGCGGGCGGGCAACACGCTTCGGCAGTCTTTGCTGTCATCGTCGTTTTGCGATGACACGGCGTCGGAAACGGCGCTAGGCAGCGCGCCCGTGGCGAAGCACAAAGATGGCTGCGAGCAGGTCGGCAGGATGGGGATGGCTCGCTAGCTGCGCCGAATCCATCGTGCGGGTTGAAGGCATCGTCGTACTTCTTGGAGAACGCCTCAGCAGGCGGGCGACCCGCACTGTACGTGACCTTGTAGTGGGGATTTTCTCCGCCCGGATTCGCGATCTGAAAGCCGGCTCGCTCGAGCGCGGCCACAGCGCGCGGATTGAACGCAGTGGCCTCGACGCCGCCAGAGTATGTCTCGACGCCGTCGATGCCTTAGCTTGCCGCGGCCACGGTGGCCCACAGCTGACTCATGTGGCTGCGCCGTGAGTTGTGGGTGCAAATGAAGACTAGCTTCGCCTTCTCACCGGCCGCCCGCTTGGAGCGCACGAACAAGGCCACCTTCTCGAGCTTCTGCTTGCGATCTTTGGGAATCGTCGCGAAGGCACTGGGAAGGGGCTTGGTGTACTGCGCGAGGGCCGGCAGGAGTTCCGGTTTGGACTGCGCTTGAGCTCCGACCTCCGCGCGGGCGGCGGGCGCTGGGAAGGTCCCGCTCGCGGTCGCCCCCAGCAGCGCCAGGGTGGGCACGAGCACGCGCATGCCGAAACGACGATTCAACGATAGGGAGGTCATAGATCACCACATGAATGAGGGTTAGCCCGCAGCAGATCATCGCCAAACTACGATGAATGCGGTCGCGCTCGAGCGGCGACTCCGTGACGATCGTGCGCAGTTTCGGTGAATCCGCGCTGCCCTGCGATATCGTGCGGTCTGGCCACGGATCGGGACGCAAGCAACGCGCTCGGTCCGATGACCGTCGCCGCAAGCGCGCGGCCGGAGTGGGGATGCTTCGACAAGACAAGAAGAAGGCGGGCAGCACGCTGCTCGCCGTGGCCAGCGTTCTGAGTGTGTTCGCGAGCGCATGCTCCGACGACACCAGTGAGCCGACCCGTGACGCGGGCAGCGATGCGGCACTCCACGACGCGGCCAGCAGCGACGCAGCGAGCAGCGACGCAGCCAGCGCAGACGCAGCAAGCGGCGACGGAGGAGCCAACGTCTGTCCGGTGATCAGCACGGCGACGGTGACGCCCACCACGCAGGTGCTGGGAGGGAGCGTCACCGCGACGCTGGTCGTGAGTGACGCCGACCACGGGCCGTCGGCGCTCGCTTTTACATGGAGCAGCGTTGCGGCAGGGGGTGGCAGCGCGAGCAGCGGCCAATCGGCGACCGCGAGCTTTGTCTGCAATTCGGCGGGCCCGATCGAGATTCACTACACGGTGAGCGACGGCAAGTGCGCCCAAGACGGCACGCTGACCGTCGCCTGCACGAGCGAGCTCGACGCCGCTGTGGACGCAGGCACGAACAACGATGGTGGGCCAGCCCCCGTCGATGCGGGCCCCGCCTTACCACAGATCGTGATCAACGAGGTCGAGTCCAACGGCGGCGCGCCAGGTGACTGGGTCGAGCTGTTCAACCGTGGCTCCACACAGGTCGACCTGACGGGTTTTGGGCTGAAAGACAGCGACGACGCGCGCACGTTCCGACTCGCCAGCGGGTCCGTGATCGCGCCCGGTGGGTACCTCGTGCTCGACGAAGCGCTGTTTGGGTTCGGGCTGGGTGCGGCCGATGCCGCGCGGCTGTACGCCGCCGACGGTGTGACGCTGATCGACAGCTACACCTGGACCACGCACGCGCCGTCCACGTACGGGCGCTGCCCCAACGGCAACGGTCCGCTGACGGAGACGGCGACTAGCAAGGGTGCCGAGAATCACTGCCTAGACCAAGATGCAGGCACACCGTGGCCGGGGCCGAGCACCGTGGTCGCGGTCGACACGCTCAATGCGTTCGCGGCAAACCTGAGTGGACTCGCATACGAGGCGGGTGACGTGCCTCTGAACTCCATCCTGTGGGCGGTGCGCAACGACCCGTCCACGCTCTACCGTCTGCAGACCGACGGCACGTCGTGGGCGTCTCCCGGCAGCGGCGAGTGGCAGAGCGGGAAACGAGTCTTTTATCCGTCCGCAACGGGCAACCCAGATACCGAGGGCGTCGCGCTCGTGCAAGCGGACAACGGCGTGTTGCTCTATCTTTGCGCCGAGCGCGACAACACGGTCAGTACGAGTCGTCTGAGTGTGCTGTTGGTCGACCCCAGTGCGTCCGGCTCGAGTCTTACTGCCGTGCGCGAGTGGGATCTCACCTCCGACCTGCCGAGCGTCGGCCCCAACCTCGGGCTCGAGGGCATCACCTTCATCTCCGATCCAGAGCTCGCCGAGCAATCCTTCCGTGAAGGCAACGGACAGCCCTACGATCAGGCGCGCTACACGGATCACGGCGGCGGCATCTTTCTGGTAGGCGTCGAGGGTACCGGCGACATCCACGCCTACGCACTCGACCACGACAGCGCGGCGTTCGTCCGCCTGGCCACCTTCAACAGCGGGATGCCTGCCGTGATGGACCTCGACTACGACCCTGACACC
>JBEGTL010000652.1:0-4665 GCA_041179425.1 Pseudomonadota bacterium
CGGTCAAGCTATGCGGTGCGACTTCGCCACCTTACGAGGTGCCGAACCAGTGCACGCTGCACGCTCTGTTTCCTGCGCGAGGCGCAGCGGTCAGACGTTGGCCGAAGCGGTGCTGTCGACGGTCTCGGCCGGGGCTTGTTTGGCCTCGGTCGTGATGTGCCCGAGGATGCTGCTGGCGAACGATACGATGTCCGCTCGGCAGTAGCCGGCCTGCCTGAGGTCTCGGTAGACAGACTTGGCGAAGATGTCGATCCCGCGCGCGGCGTCCTGTTTCGTCATGGGCGTCTCTTGTACACCACCGCGCGTGTTAAGACCGCTTCTTGGTCAGTAAAATGTGCAAATAACGCGGTGTTTTCTGCTTGTTAACGAGAGTGTGGGGGGCAGCGTACCGATCCCTTGCGCAAGCCACGAGGGTCACTCGGCAACGCTGGTTGCTGCGTACGCCCTCATGTTGCGCACGGCCTTGTCGAAGCGCCGGGCGCCGTCGAGGGCACGCGCGAGGTAGTAGTACAGCTCGGGGTGGGCGCGGGCGTAGCCCTCGTGTTCGCGCAGCAGCGCTTCGAACTCGTTGCCAGCGCGCTTCATCCGCCCGAGATCGCGACCGGCGGAGCGCAGCAGCGCGAGTCCGTAGCGAAAGCGCAGGTCGGGCCCGCTGAGCGAACGGAACGGGGCGGGCAGCCGCTCGAGCGCCCGGGCCGAGGCAGCGTAGTCGCCGGCCGTGAAGGCTTGTTCGGCTTCGCCGAAGATGCGCTCGAAGCCCATGCGCAGCGTCGGCGTCATGGGCAAGCTGGGGGAGGGCTGCGCGAGGCGGGGCTGTGGGTCGGGCTCGCGCGTGAGCGAGGCGGCGCCGCCCGGCTCCGACGTCCCTAGCATCAGCTCGATGGTCCGCTGATCGATGCGCGCAGCGCGCCCGACGGGAGGGCCGAGCTGCGCCAGATAGGCGTGCGCGCGCGTCTTGCGGCCGTGTGCGAGCAGAGAGAGCGCCATCGCGCGCCGCTTGCCGTCGTCGTCGACGTGGGTGAGGTGCGTGGCCAGGTCGCCGTACGGCCAGCTGGCGCCGTAGAACAGCTCGAGGTAGCCGGCGTAGCGCGCGTAGCCGATCAAGTCCGCAGGCGCGCGCAGCTCGATCAACATGTTGTCGTCGGTGTTGAGCTCCACGGGCTTGCGGGTGCAGCCGGGAGCGACGCACGGCTCGCGTCCAGAGGCGCGCATCTGCTCGTGGGGGGTGCCTCGCGCGTCGGTGCGCCACTCGCGCTGGGTGAACGCGAGCAGCTCTTCGCGACTCGCGAACAAGAGCCGGCTCCACACGTCGTAGGGCGAGTGGATAAAAGCGCGCTCGAGCTCGGTCGCCACACGGGGATCGCGCAGCGCTGCGGCGACGTGCTCGAGGTCGAGCCCGAGCGGCTGATCGGAGCCGACCAGGATGGTGTCGCTCGACAGCTCCTCGGCCGAGAACGCGAGCACGTAACGAAACTGCGAGGCAAAGGTGCGGTAGACGGTCTTGATGTTCTCGGGGCTGAGCTCGTACAGCTGCACCCACTGGCAGTACACGCCGCCCGGCTTGAGCTTCTTTTTGGTGACCTGAAAGTGGTCCACCGTAAACAGGTCCGAGACCCCCGTGATCCACGGGTTGCTGGGCTCCGACACGATCACGTCGTAGCGTTTGTCGGTGGCCGCGAGGAAGTTGCGCCCGTCGTCCTTGTACAGCGAGAGGCGGGGCACCTCGAGGTACGGAAACCGGTCGTGTTTTTTGTGCAGGTGGCTGACGTCGGAGAAGTAGCGCAGCGCCGCGTCGACCACCGCGTCTTCGAGCTCCATCGAGTCGACGTGCCGGACCGGGAACTCGAGCGCGGCGCCCACCGTCACACCGGAGCCAAAGCCCACGATCGCGACGTCGAGGTCCTTGGGGCCACGCGCGTGCAAGAGCAGCGGGTAGGCCGAGACCATGATCTGCGTCGGCATGTCGTCGCCGTTGGAGGCGTCGACCTTGCCGTTGTTTTTGAGCGAGAGGTGCCGTCCCCAGCGCTCGACCGAGACGGTGGTGGAGATGCCGTCGCGGTAGTAGACGAGATCGGGCTGGCCCCACGACTCCGGGTTGAGCACCTCGCGCGCGAGCGACACACGAAAGGCGCCGAGCGTCATGTGCGAGAGGTTCCAAGCCAGCGGCGAGCGGGGCAGGGCGCCGTGCACGCCGAGCGCGACCAAGAGGACCACGGTGGCCGAGACCAACACGCGGCGCAGCGGTGCGCGCGTCGGCTCGGCGCGCTTGGCGTAGACGAGCAGCGCGAGTGCCACCGCGGCGTTGACGGCCATGCCGATCGCGAGCGTGCGCTCGAGCCCCCACAAGGGCAGCAGCACGAAGCCCGGTAGCCATGCCCCGACGATCGAGCCGACCGTGTTGGCGGCGTACACCCGGCCGACGTCTTCGCCCACGGCAGCCTGCGCGTCGGCCCCTGACCTGCGCGCGCGAGACCACAGCTCGAGGGTGATGGGGAACATGGCGCCCATGCCCAGCGCGGCCGGCAACGTGCACAGTCCAGCCGCGAGCAGCATGAAGAAGCGCACCGTGCCCACGTGCTGGGGCAGGTCGTCGAGCGCGCTCACCAGGCGCGCGAAGCTGTACGGGATCTCGTCCTGAAACGCGTAGCTGGCCAGCGTAGAGATCGCGATGCCGAGCTGCACGGCGCCGGCCAGCAGCCACGGGCTACGACGTAGCGTGGTGGACAGGGCGAGGCTCAGCGCGATGCACACCACACTGCCGGCCGTGATGTAGGGTAAGTAGCCGTGCAGCGCGACGTCGGACACGCTCGAACGCTTGAGCGCGAAGCGGAGCACTTCGGACAGCGCGATGGCGAGCGGGACCCACAGCGCGCGGAGCGCCGCGCGGTCGAGCATCTGCGTTGCCTCGCGCTGCAGCTCGTCGTCGTCGGCTTCGGCCAGCGCGCGCGCACGGCTGAGCGTGGTGTGCGCGTGCACGCCGAGGCCCACGGCGATGACGGCGAGTAGCGCGAGCGCGAGCGGTGCGCTCGACAGCACGATGGCTGGCGCGAGCGCGAGGAGGCAGAGCAGCCAGCTGCTGGCACACAGCAAGATCAGCCCGCGCGCGCCGAGGCGCTCCGCTTGGCCGAGCAGCTGGGAGGCGACTCCGCTGCCACCGGCGATGCCCACCAAAAAGGTGACCAAGATGAGCGCGAACGACTGGAGCGACGAGCCGATCGCCATCGCGAGCGCGCGCGACCACACCACCTCGTACGCCATCGAGCACAAGCCCGAGAGTGCAAACGAGACCACGGCCAGCAGCTGCCCGCGGGTGAGCGCAGCGGGCGCGGGTGGGGTCGCACGCTCGTTGTCTTGCCGCGCGTCTGCTGGCGAGGTCGACGTGGCCGTCGCACTCCCGCGAGCGCGAGACAACGCCAAGATGGCGAGTCCGAGTGCGACGTTGATGGCGACGGCGACCAAGTTGGTCGCGTGCACGCCGATCGCCGGCATGAGCACGAAGCTGCTGAGCACGGTGCCTGCGACGGCGCCGAGCGTGTTGAGCGCGTAGAGCGAGCCTACCTGCGCGCTCTGTCGCTCGGTGGGGTCGGGCCGCACGAAGTGTTGTGCGAGCAGCGGCAGCGTGCCGCCCATCAGTGTGGTGGGCACCAACAAGATCGGCAGCACGCAGAAAAAGCGGGCGACCATGAACGCAAAGCTGCCCTCGCCGAGCCGATGTCGAAGCGCCGCGTTCACCAGCGCAAAGAAGCCATCGCTGCGCACGAGCGGAGGGATGACCAGCGCGCAGGCGGCCACCCCCAGCTCCGCAACGGCGTACACCACGAGCGGCCGCGCGAAGCGGGCAGCGCGCTTGCCGAAGATGTAGGCGCCGAGGCCGAGCCCACTCATGAACGCGGTCAGCACCGTGCTCATCGCGACGCTGGTGGCGCCGAACGTGTGGTGCAGCATGCGCGTCCAGAGCGCCTGAAAGATCAAGCTAGAGGCGCCGGACAAAAAGAACGCGATGTACGGGATGGCTCGCAACCGGGTGTGTGTACCACAGGGCAGCCGGGCCTCGCCCACCTTCCCGTACGCGTGCCCGTGCCCGTGCCCGTGCACGATCGTTCGGGCTCGTCGGTCGGCGTTTCACGCCTCAGATCGCGTACGGGCACAGGCACGCGTACGTCGAGAGTAAGAGCGCCGCTACGGGCAGCGCGCGAGTGCTCTTCGCACGACGCTAACCTGCTCGGGCGCGCACGCGGGCTTGCCACGCACACGCTCGGCCCCGCCCAGCAAGTACGACAGGGCGCGCACGCGGGCCCGCTGTTCGGT
Organism: Pseudomonadota bacterium; assembly: GCA_041179425.1. GTDB lineage: Bacteria > Myxococcota_A > Polyangia > Polyangiales > DASUME01 > DASUME01. The sequence goes on from JBEGTL010000652.1 coordinate 4,309, forward strand.
GAGCGCGGCCGTCACGGCTTCGCTCGTGGGTTCTCGCGAGAGCAGGTCCACCAGCGCGCGCCGCGCGGCCAGCGCCTCGACGAACGAGCCTCGCGCTTCGGTCGCGTCGGCCAGCGCCGCGAGCCCAGCACGTGCGCCCGGGTCGAGCGCGTGGAGCTGACGAAGCGCGGTGAGGGCACGCTCGTGCTGCCCGAGCGCTTGCAACGTGGCGGCGAGGCCGAGCCACAGTGCCTCGTCACGCCCGGCCCAGCGCGAGCCTGCCTCGTACACCTCCAACGCGCGTTGCGGCTCGTTCAGCTCGCGATACAGCGCGCCGAGGGCCACGTAGCCGCTCGCCTGTCGGGGCGCCGCGGAGAT
>JBEGTL010000653.1:0-4662 GCA_041179425.1 Pseudomonadota bacterium
GAGTCGACCATACGCCCAGCGCGCGACCGAACGAGCTTGCGTGGCGGGCGCTCAGGCCTCGACGCGCTCGTCCTTGGGGGCGGGGCGCTTCTTTGCGTTGGGGTGCTCCTTCGTGGAGAAGGCTTCGCCCTGCACGGACTCGGAGCGCACGCCGTCGACGCCGACGGGGACGTCGCCAGTCAGCGTGACGCGGTAGAGCACGCGGTCGACGTTGAGGTGGTCGACGTCTTGCGGTGCCAGGTGCGCGGTCGCCCGGTTGTCCCAGAATTAGACTGAACCATGAGGACGCTCCCTTGATGTCACGCGGTGCGCACGACGTGCCTCGAGCAGTACGTCTGACGGTTGTGTCTGTCTTAATGGACAGATCGTTGCAACGATAAACCCTTGGCGTCAGAGCTCGCGCCAGTCGGGGTTGATGCGAGCGGTCAGCACGTGATCGCGCCAGCACCCCGCGATGCGCAGATAGTCGCGGGCCACTCCTTCGCGCACGAAGCCGAGCGCCTCGAGTAAGCGCCCACTGCGCTCGTTGTCTGGTAAGTAGTTGGCCATGATGCGGTGCATGTTGAGCTCACCGAACGCGTAGCCGACCAGCGCATCCACCGCGGCGCGCATGCGACCCGTGCCCTCGACCTCGCCATCGATGGAGTATCCGAGGTGGCAAGCCTGGAACACACCGCGTACGAAGTTGGAGAGATTCACCACGCCGATCACTGCGCTCTCGTCCTGCCAGTAGACGAAGCAGTGGGCTTCGCGGTCCGCGTAGAACGCTTCGTCGGCGCGCCGCAGTGCCGCGCGCCAGTAATCGAACGAGTAAAAGTGGGGCGGACGTTCGGGCGAGAACGGCGCTAGGTGCGCCTTGTTGCGACCGAAGAAGTCCACAATCAGGGTCAAGTCATCCTGTCTGCCGCGGCGGATCAGGAGGTCTTTCGTCTTTAGCAGCGGCTCAGGCGGATGGTTCATCGCGCCGGTGAGCCTGTCTGATGGCCACGTCAGCGTCACGCGCGAGCGCACAAAATTTCGCGGTCTCCGTCCGACGAACGCGTGGGATCGTCGGTCCTCTTTACAAGACAAGCGGCTCGCGATACGGACAGGGCAGCGGCGCACGAGCGCCTGTCTTCAGCAGCAGGAGCATCAGATGGATCTCGAACTCGAGGGCAAGCGCGCGATTGTGACCGGCGGCAGCCGCGGCATCGGTAAGGTCATCGCCTGGCAGCTGGCCTCCGAAGGCGTCGACGTGGTGATCGCGGCGCGCGGCGAAGAGATGCTGCGTGTTGCGGCCAAAGAGATCGCTGCCGAGACCGGCAGGCGCATCATTCCCGTCGTGGTCGACACCTCGAACAGGGCGTCGGTCGACAACCTGATCAAGACCGCGCTCAGCGAGCTCGGCGGACTCGACATCTTGGTCAACAACGCGGCGCTGCCTGGCGGTATCTCCACGGCGACCAAGGTCGAGCAAGTGGTCGATGAAGAGGCGCTCGAAGACATCAACATCAACTAGGCCAGGGCTCCTGGGCGTCCTTTGTGTCATAGAGGGCGGCCGCGGGTAACCGTTCAGGCCCAGGGTTGAGGGCTCGGCAGCGGCGTGGGACGCAGCGTGGATGAGCACGACGAAAACCGGGAACCTCGAGAATCAGATCGAGCAGTTGCTTGCGCGCGGTGTGTGCGATCGTCATGAGGCGCTCAGCAAAGCGGTTTACGCGCTCGCTCTGGGAGCCGAAACTGCGCTTGCGCCACAGCACGTAGGCTCTCAGCTCGCGTTCTGCGTGGTTGTTCGTTGGCTCGACGTTGTCAGTGTCAACGAACGTCCACAAGGCGAGTCGGTGCGCGAGCACGTCGGCGCATGAGCCCGACACCTCGGCGATGTCAGCTGCCACCGTGCGTTCAAGTAAGGCCTCGAGTTGGGTTCGCACGGGCGCCATCCACGTGCGCAACTCGCCGCGAGTGAAGTCCCCATCACGATAGGCATGCCAGTGGTCGAACACCACGCCAGTGAAGTCGAGCAACTCGCGGCCGAGCTTGCCCGTGCTCGTTCGCCTCGTCGACAGCGGTCTGCACCGCGTTGCTTGCCCGGGCCTCTACGGAACTGACCGCACCGAGCGAGATGCTGATTCCAACGAGATCGGGCATCAGTTGCACAGTCTTGCGTCTGCTCAGGAGGTAGACGCCCGTGAGCAACGCGACCGCGCTCATCAGCCGCGGTCCGAACGGCGAGCTGGAGATCTTGCGCGGGTCGTACGGCGCACTCGTTGAACGACGACATCTCGGACAGTCTACTGTGTGCCGCCGAAAACTCTGTCGTGTGGGGCTCGAACGCCGGCAGCTCCGTGAGCTGGTAGCGCGTAGCCAGCGGGTCCGGTGTCTCGGGCAGAGCAGCGCAACAGTGCTCGCACTCGGCCTCGAGCTCGGCGATGCGCTGGGTGGGGTCCACCGACGAACGTAGATCATGCTTCGACGGCGCTGTCGATCACGGATTTCTAAGTGATCGAGATGATCCGATTTCTCGCGGGCACGGGGGGGCCTGAACGGTTACAGCGGCAGACCCAGCAGGTCGTAGCCTCTGCGCTGCTCGCTAGCTGCGGCCTAAGGCTTCAACCGCTTCGCACTCGTGCAGCCTTCTATGACCCCGCCGTTGCAGGCCTGCATGTAGAGCTGTACGGCGTGTGTGACGTCCTTCGCCAATCCGCCGACGCCAGTCTCGTATGCAAGCCCGAGTTCGTAGCATCCAAACCTCTCCCCTCCGTCACAGGCTTGGGTGTAGAGCTTCACGGCGCGTGTTTGGTCCTTCGCCAACCCGCCCACACCATTCTTGTACGCGTCCCCAAGCGCAACGCATCCAAACCTCTCCCCTCCGTCACAGGCTTGGGTGTAGAGCTTCACGGCGTGCGTCTCGTCCTTCGCCAACCCGCCACCGCCATTCTCGTACGCAAGCCCAAGTTCAACGCATCCAAACATGTCCCCACCGTCGCAGGCTTGGGTGTAGAGCTTCACGGCGTGTGTTTGGTCCTTCGCCAACCCACCACCGCCGAGCTCGTACTCAACTCCGAGTTCAGCGCATCCAAACATGTCCCCACCATCACAGGCCTGGGCGAAAAGCTTCACTGCCTGCCTCTCGTCCTTCGCCAACCCGCCGCCGCCAGTCGCGTACTCAACCCCAAGCAAAGCGCATCCAAGCGCGCTCCCTCTGTCACAGGCTTGGGTGAAGAGCTTCACTGCGCGCATCTCGTCCTTCGCCAACCCGCCGCCGCCAGTCCCGTACTCAAGTCCAAGCCAAACGCATCCCAAGATCTCTCCACCGTCACAGGCCTGGGTGAAAAGCTGCACTGCGTGTGTCTCGTCCCTCGGTAGCCCGCCGACGCCCTTCGCGTATCCAGTTCCGAGCCAAGCGCATCCAGACAGGTCCCCGCCACTACACGCTTGGGCGTAGAGCTGCACAGCGCGCGTGACATCCATCGTTAGCCCGCCGACGCCACGCTCATAGGCCCCGCCGAGGAGGGTGCATCCAGACAAGTCCCCGCCACTGCACGCTTGCGTGTAGAGCTGCACGGCATGCACGACATCCGTCGTCAACCCGCCAAGGCCATCTTGGTAGGCACGTCCGAGGCGGACGCATCCGTAGGGGTCCCCGCCAGTACACGCCTGGGTGTATAGCTGCACGGCGCGTGTGAAATCCTTCGTCAACCCGCCGGCGCCATTCTCGTAAGCACGCCCAAGATAGACGCAGCCAGACAAGTTCCCCCATTACAAGCTTGAATAAAAAGCGGGACAGCGTGCGCGTAGTCCTTTGCGACCTCGTATTTTTTTCCCTGCGCCGTGCATGTCGACAAGTCAGTCGCGCCACACGCCTGCCCTGCTGAAGCAGCATCGGCTAGCACGACCGAACCGTCACTCGCGACGATGTCACCGCGACTCTGCACAAAAGTGCTCGGGTCGAGCTCGGCGCCTATACACAGTTTCGCAGCGCACGTATTGTGAGCGTCGCAGCTCACGCCCACGCACTGCTCTTCGAGCAGCAGCCGAACGTAGCGCGTTTCGCCCAAAACGTAGCCTGAGATGAGACGCGCTGTAGCGATCGGTTGCCCCTCCTTGAGAGCGCTCGCCTCAACCCGGTACCGACCTGCGTGGCCTGACATCTTGGGGGCGAGCGCTACCGTAAATGCGCCGCTGGACCACGGCGCATTGGAGAGATCGAGCGCGAGCTCCGACACCCCGGCGTCAGACGAAGACTCTCCATACACTTTTACGGAGAGGCCCTGCGTCTGAGCGACGATTTCAGGCTCTGCCACGACCACGACCACGACCTCTGTCAGGTCCGTGCCCGCGCAGCCGACAAGCCATAGAAGCGCGATCGCCGACCATCGAACGCTCATTGAATCTCCGGCGTGAGGACGTACACGTCTGACGCGGCGCGGGCAGGCTCACGTGGAAGTGTCGAGGCGATCACGGCAGCCGTGACGCCTCCGACCACCGCTGGGCCCACGACACTCCAAAACCAGACGCGTTTCCAGAAGGGCCGAGACAGCTCGGCGTCGTGCCGGGTTAGCGACGCGAGGTTTGCCGCCAACGGTGCGCCTGCCTCGGCAGACATGACTGCCGCAACCGTCGGCAAAAGCGAAGCTTGCGGGACGGGCACAAGGAGCGCCTGGGCAGGGCTCAGCTCAGACA
>JBEGTL010000654.1:0-4654 GCA_041179425.1 Pseudomonadota bacterium
CCCAGGCGCTCCGAACGACGCTACCCGAGAGTTGTCAAAATCAAGATGAGCAAATTCAAACGAAAACGCGCGAAAACCCCGCCATTGGTCACTAACTGAACGGCATTGGACTTAACACGTGCACAACCTCCGGCACCGGCAAAGTCGTGGCCGCAGGCGTCGCCGCGCGAATGTCCCACGCGCGCTCCGAGACCCACCTCGTGTGCGCGCGTTCGGCGCTCGACATCCCGCGTGTGCGCCTGGTCGCCGAGCTGCTGACCACGGAGCTGCTGTACAAGACGGCCTGACGCGTCAGCGCCGAGGCGGTTTACCGCGCGTAGTGAACGTCGGGACGCGCGGGCGGTGCGCCGTCGGCAACCAGTGCAAAGCTCGGGTGCGGAGGCTGGTTGTACGCGGTGTTTTGCCATGCGATCGCCACGCGGTACTGCGGGTCGTGCATGAGTGTGAAGAGGCGACGCTGGGTAGGAATGGTCGTGGTGTAGATCCGCAGCGCACGACTGTCGGTCTCGCGCCAGATCACCTCTTCGCGGTAGTCGCCCAGCAAGTCTGCGACGAGCGCCGGATTGGACTTGGTGGTGTTGTTGGCGGCGCACTCCGCGCAGCGCACGAGCTCGCCAGCGCCGTACTTGCTGACGGACGTCTTGTCGACCAGCTCGCGGTAGTCGTCGCCATCCCAGTACGCCAAGAAGTTGGTGGAGCTCGGCATCGAGCCCACGCGCTCACCTGCGCTCGACAACAACCCTGGCCCGCCAGCAGACCACAGCTCGGCGCCCGGACTCGCGCTCAGGTCGGCCGCGACGCCGCGACCCGTGTCGTTGCCGTTGACCGGACCGAGCACCAGCGTCTCGCAGGTGCTCGCGTCGTGCATGTCGTAGCTCGGCTGTGCACCATCCTCGTGCGGCATGAAGACCTCGAGTCCGGGGCGCGTGGTCACCAGGTCGCTGACGTGCAGCGCGTCGCCGTGGCCGTAGCCAGTGGAGCAGCGGCCCTTGCCGTCGTGATCGACCACCATCGCGCCGTAGATCAGCTCTTGGCCACGGTCGGCGTCTACGTTGGCGACCGACATCGCGTGTGCGCCCTGACCGGAAAACGGCTTGTTTTTGGCGTCGCGCGCGGACTGGTTGCTGTCGAACTTCCACAGCTGGGTGAGCTTGCCCGCGCGGAAGTTGTAGGCGACCAAGGTGGTGCGGGTGTAGTAGCCGCGCGCCATCACGACGCTGGGCAAGCCGGTGTCGTCGAGGTAGGCCACGGCTGCGAGGAAACGATCGACACGGTTGCCGTAGTCGTCGCCCCAGTCTTTGACGCTGCCGCGCGCCTGGTCGAAGTCGACGGTGTCGCGCTCGCGGCCCGTCTTGCCGTCGAACACCGTCAGATACTCAGGTCCGGTCAAGATGTAGCCCGTGCGGCCGCTGGCGTTGCTCAACGAGCGGTACACCTTACTGTCGTCGTCGCTCTCGGCGGGACCCTTGCCGAGGAACGTGTCAGTTGCGTCGCGCGTGCCCGGCGCCGTCTTCACCGCGAGCTCGGCGAGACCGTCGCCGTCGAAGTCGTAGACCATGAACTGCGTGTAGTGCGCGCCGGCCCGAATGTTGGGTCCGAGATCGATGCGCCACAGCCGCGTTCCGTCGATCTTGTACGCGTCGAGGTACACGTTGCCGGTGCAGCCCGACTGCGAGTTGTCTTTGGAGTTGGAAGGATCCCACTTGAGGATCAGCTCGTACGCACCGTCGCCGTCGAGGTCTGCCGCGCTCGCGTCGTTGGCGCTGTAGGTGTAGGCCTCGTTGGCGGTCTCGCAGGTGGGCGAGCCGTCGGTCTTACCCCCTGCCGGCGGCTCGATGGGCACACGCAGGTAGGGTTGTGCGAGCGGTGTGACCTCGGCCGACGTTGCGCCCGCGGCCGTGCGCACTGCGTAGCGCGACTTGGCACTGCCCATGGGGTCGACGTAGTTGGTGGCACCGCTCAGCTTTGTGATCTCGACGCCATCGCGCAGCAGCGTGAACGCGGCCGGTTGTGTGGCAGCCGGGTCGTACTCGTCCGCGAACAATCGAAAGCCGACGTACACCCCGCCCGCGATCTGCACCGCGACGAGGCCTCGGTCGAGCCGCTCGACGCTGTAAAAACCCGACGGTCCCGGGCCGATGGGGCCGGTGGGCTTGGTCGTGTCTGGACCGCTGCCGCCGTCCGCGCCGGGCGTTGGCGAGGCACTTCCGTCCAGACGCGTGGTGGGGCGCGTGGCGCCGTCGGAGGAGGACTGCCCGGGGCCTGCATCGGTGCGCGCGACCGCGTCAGAATCAGTCCCGTCGTCGTCGCCCTCGGCAGGGTCGTTGGTCGAGCCGCCGTCGTCGCGCCGAGGTACGGGAGTGCTGCTGCACGCGGCGAGCAACAGCACGGAAGCGAGGACTTGGGGCAAGCGTATTTGCACTGCCCACCGCCGTAAGACGGATGCGGTTGAGAGGTCAAGCGTCGAATGCCGCGCGACCTTACTGTCGAGGCGTGTGTGTCGGCGAAATGGGGACGCTCGCTGGCGACGTGTTGCGATCGTGTCGGGGCCACGATGCATCCGCCTCATTGGCCAACGTCGTGATGGTCGTCGCGCCGCGCGGTTGTGCTGCCTGCGCAGGGGAGATGAGTCCGGCATCCTGCACGATGAGCGGCTCGACTACTGGTGAGCCCACACGCTTGTCGTTGGGAACGCGCACCGGAGCGCGGTTCTTGATGGGGGTAGAGGCGTGGCTCGCGCTGTCCGTGTGCGACCAAGAGACGAGTCGGGCGCCGCCCAGCGCCGCCGCGGTGACGCTCAGCGCGCCGAGTGCGCCGAGCATACGCGCGCGCAGCGAGGTGCGATGGGGCGCCAGCGAGGCTTGTGCTTCGGTGGGCTCTGCAGCGGAGAGGAGCTCGGCAGGCACGCGTGGTGCGGCCAGACGCGCGCTGGACGGAGCGTGAATGAGGTCTTCATCGGAGACTCGCTCGCGCCGCACGCGAGGGTCGCGCGCGCTCGCTTGAAGCCGCTCGCGAACTGTCAGCGTGGCACTGGTCGGCACGAAAGGTAAGGTTGCGTTGATGAGCTCGCGCATGGTCCCGTAGCGCTGCTCGCGCTCGCTCGCGAGGGCCCGCATCACCACCGCCGCGAGCTCTGCCGGCAGGTCGGGGCGACGCAGTCCGAGGTGGACGGGCGGCATGTGTCTGAGCTCGAGCGCGAGGGACGCTGCGCTCTCCGCGTGGTGCGGCAACACACCGCAGATGGCCTCGTAGAGAATGACGCCCATCGCGTAGACATCGACTCTTGCGTCGAGGTCAGCCAGGCCTTCGAGCTGCTCGAGGGAAGTGTAGGGCAACGAGTCCAGTCCACGGCCCTGCTGCGTGTCAGTCAGGTCGAGCACACGCGGATCGTCGTAGCGTCCCGACATGCTCATGCGCACACGAATGTTGCTGGGCTTGAGGTTCTGGTGAAGCACACCGAGTGCATGCGCCGCCGCAACGCGGTCCATCGCGCGCACCAGCACGATCAGGATCTCTTCGAGCGTGAGCTGCTCGTCGTGCAGCAGCTCGGACAGCGGCTTACCCTCGAGCAGTGGCAGCACGACGACCCTCCAGTGTTCCCCGAACGACTCTAACAGTCGGCGTCGTTGCCGTCAGCGCTGGAGTCGAGTGTGGTGCGGCAGCGCTCTGCTTGGGCGCGCCGCCGCAACACCCGAGCGCCCAAACGTGGGGACGCAGGTCGAAGCGCGTCCTCGGGCTCGCGAGCGAAGAGTCGAAGCGCGCGCTCGGGCTCGCGAGCGAACACGCCACCCGAGGGCAGACCTCCTTGCGCGCAAGGACAGGCGTCGTCCGTGACTTACCGGGCTCGTGCGGCGGTGGCCTGCGAGCTCAGCGCGGGCTGACGAAGCTGCGGGAGTGACGGCAGGCGTCCAAGAACGCGGCGCGCACGCGGCGCTTTTGGTCGGGCGACAACGGCGCGCCTCCGGTGGCTTGCGTACCGGCCACCAAGAGTCTGCGGTCGATGTGGGCGGGCACCGAGTGGCCCGTGGAGTCGCTGAGCAGCGCGTCGATCTCCTCGTCGCTGAGCTCGAGGACGATGCGCTGCGCGGCGGCGTCGAGCGAGAGGAGCGTGAGGTCGGGCATGCCGGGAGGCAGCGAGCTCACACTCCCGTGCGGCGCGAGTGAGCTTGGCGTGCGCGACAAGAACGACTGCACCTCGGCCAAGGAGAGCTCGCGCAGGCTGTCTGCTTCCTGCACCAGGTAGCCCGACTGGTTCTCGCGCGCGGGGGCGATGGACAAGAGATGCACGCGCACCCCGAACTCTTGGGCCTGCTGCACGCCGACGTGGATGTCGCCATCGCCGGTGAGGAGCAGCGCGTCGGCCATCGCGCGGTTGCGCGCGAGGTTGATGAGATCGGTGACGACCAGGGAGTCGACGCCCTTTTGGCGGCCTTGTTGGTTGACGAAGCCGAGACGCAGCTTGACGCTCGGCCGATACGCCAGCGCCAGCTGCTGCGGCGTGGGCCCGGTGGCCGTGCCGTCGTACCAGTACACGCGCAAAAGAGGCAGCCCCGTCAGCTCGAGCGCCAGGTTCGCAAACAGCTTGAGCACGGTGTCGTAGTCGAGGGAGAGCTCGCCACGCGCCAGGTGTTCGTTGGCGATCAGCTTGGAGCCG
>JBEGTL010000655.1:0-4652 GCA_041179425.1 Pseudomonadota bacterium
CGCGCGGGCCCGCGCAGCTCGTTCCGATCCACGGCGGCCGCGTGATCGGTTCGGCCTGACCGTCAGGTACGCGTGGCGGCCGACATTTTGCATCGAACTCAGTCATGGAGGGTCGCATGTCAGGACGAGACAAGCAGCTGGACGACGAAGAGAACGAGATCACGGCACAGCCCAAGAGCATGCCCGAAGAACTCGGCATGTTGGTCGGGCACGAGCAGGGACTCTCTGTCGATCCCGACGATCTCGGCCGCGCCTTCCTCAGCGACGCCACCGAACAGGGCAACTTCGAGTCGGCGCGTGGAGGCGAAAACGACGATCTGTGGGCAAGCTCCTCGTCGAGCAGCGACGAGGCCCTCTCGGGTCCCAACTTCGACGTGGACAAGGACGTCTGGGAGAACACGGTCAACCTGACGCTCCAAAATGGCGCAGGGTCCATCTCCGATCCGCTGATCGAAGATGAGGACAGTGACAACGACGATGGTCTGCACGCGATCGAGGACCGCGACTCGGGCGACATCGATCTCACGCAGAGCTCCGTCCAAGAGGCGTCCCTGTTCGATCACGAGGCGGACGAGCTGGGCGAGACCGAGGAGCCGCACGTGTTGATCACCGAAGACGCTCACACGCACGCCAAACATCCCGGCGTGCACGCCGCGCCTTCGCGACCTATGTCCGCTCGCGCGCCCGAGGGCGCGCTTGGACCCGCGCGCGCCGCGAGCGACAAGCCGTCCGCTCGACCGAAGGCGGCAGCGGCCAAGCCGGCCGCCAAGTCCGTGGCGCCCAAGGCCACGAAAAAAGCCATCCCGCCCGCAAAAAAGGCCACACCGGCAAAGGCGAGCAAGCCCAAGGTGGCCCGCAGTAGCGCTCCACGCGCACGGTGATTCATGCGCGGTATCAGACTTCTGTTCGATGCAGCGGGCGTGCTTCGCGTCGGTCTCGTGATCGGCCTCGGCACGCTGGGCTGCGGCCGACAAGACTCGCCACCTGTCGCGGGTCCGCAAGGGAAACCCAAAGAAGAAGCCACACGTCTTCTCGAGACCGGCGCGCAAGCACTGCAGAGCTTCGAGCCGGTGGGTGCCATCGATACTTACCTCGACGGCTTCCACGCGATGAAAGACGATCCGTCGCACACCATGGAGGCACATCACTTTTGTCGCGCCCGCAACGAGGAGTTCACGCAGTGCGCGATCTTCGATGCCAACACGGCCAACGCCAACTTGGTCGGCATCGAGTACATCATCTCCGAGCGCCTGTTCGACACGCTCTCGGTCGACGAACAAGCGCTCTGGCATCCACACAACTACGAGATCTTGTCGGGGCAGCTGGTGGCACCAGGCCTGCCCGATGTCGCCGAGCAAGCGTTCCTTCAAAAGAAGATCAACAGCTACGGCAAGACCTGGCACACCTGGGACACCGGCGCGCCCGAACAAAAGACGCTGCCTCTCGGTCGGCCCATGCTCGCGTGGTCGTTCAATGCCGACGGTGAGCTCGATGAGCGCCTCGTCAAGGAGCGCGACAAGCGCATGAACCTCGACAGCGCACGCAAGCGCGACGCTCGACAGGGCATGACCAAAGACGCCCATCCGCAGCGCGGCGTCGACGCGCTCGCGGCAGCGTTTCCCAAGCGCACGCCGCTCGCTGGCGCTCGTGAAGGCGATGCGGGTGCGCCATGAGGCGACTCGTTCGACGCGAGATGGCGCTGTAGCGGGACGGCGGGTGGCATGGTAGGCGGCGACTGCCATGTCCCTCGCTAGTGACCTTCTCCAACACGCCGACACGTTGTGCCGCGATCTGTCGACGGTGCGCTTCGGCGGCGCCGTCACGCACGTGTACAACCCGCTGGAGTACGCGCGCGCGCCCTACGCCCAGTACGTGGAGAGGTACGCCGATACGACCAAAAAGGTGCTGTTTTTCGGCATGAACCCAGGTCCCTACGGGATGACCCAGACGGGCGTGCCGTTCGGCGAGATCAACCACGTGCGCGACTGGCTCGGCATCGAGGCGCCGGTGGAGCGCCCTCCTCACGAGCACCCGAAGCGACCCGTGGTGGGCTTTGCCTGCACGCGCAGCGAGGTCAGCGGAGCGCGGCTGTGGGGCATGTGGAAGTCGCTCTACAAGACACCCGCTCGCTTTTTTTCGTGGGGCCTGGTCGTCAACTACTGCCCGCTGGTGTTCATGGACGAGGGCGGTCGCAACGTCACGCCTGACAAGCTCGCGCCCAAGGAGCGCTTGGCATTGTACGGACCGTGCGATGCGCACCTGCGCGCCGTGGTGGCCACGCTCGCGCCGAGCTGGGTGGTGGGCGTGGGCAAGTTTGCAGAGGGTCGCGCGCGCGAGGCGCTGGCCGAAACCAACGTGAACTTCGCCAGCATGCCGCACCCGTCGCCCGCCAACCCCAACGCAAACCGAGACTGGGCTGGCATGGCGCGCGCGCAGCTCGAGGCGCAGCGCGTGCCACTCGGCAAGCTCAGTCCCAAGGCTTGAGCACCACCTTGGTGCAGCTCTCTTCTTTTTGGCCTCGACCGGGTCGGTCTCGAGTGCGTTGACCACCTCGACACCGGCCGTGCGCTGCGCGGCGGCGAGACGATAGGGCAGCACGTCGACGCCGATGACCTTGCCCGCGCCGAGGATGCCGGCCAGCTTGAGGGCCATCAGGCCCACGGGTCCGCAGCCGATCACGGCGACCTTCTCGCCAGGTTTGACCTCTGCCCAGCGCAGACCCGAGTACGCGGTGGGAATGATGTCCGACAAGAACAAGACCTGCTCATCGGTCAGGCCCTCCGGGATCTTGCGCGGCCCGTAGTCTGCAAACGGCACGCGCGCGAACTGTGCCTGTCCTCCCGCGTAGCCGCCGTACAGGTCCGTGTACCCGAACAGGGCGCCACCCTTCTGGGTGAGCAGACCACCCTCGGGACCGTAGTGATCGGGGTTGGAGTTCTCACACTGGGTGGGAAAACCGTCGCTACAGAACCAACACTGTCCGCATGCGATGGGGAAGGGGACCACGACGCGATCACCGCGCGCGAGGTTCTTCACGTCGCTGCCGACTTCTTCGACCACGCCCATGAACTCGTGGCCGAGCACCATGGGCTTGGGCTGTGGAAACGCGCCGTTGTAGATGTGGAGATCCGAGCCGCAGATGGCGGTGGACGTCACGCGGATGACCGCGTCGCGCGGATGTTCGATCTTGGGATCGGGCTTGTCGTCGACCGAGACGTGTTTGGGCGAGTGAAAAACCAGGGCCTTCATCGGAGCCTGCCTTGCTGAGTGGAGCGAGCACAGGCTGCAAGTCTCGAACCGTCGTTGCAGAGCGCGCAGACCCGCGCGGAGATGCGCTCTACTTCGTGAGCTGCGTGAGTGAGAGCACGTTGTGATCGGGATCGTGGAACCACGCGATGAGGCCGCTGCCTGCGTTCCACACGCCGAGCTCATCTGCAGGCAGGTGCGGGTAGCGCAACGGCTCGACTCCGCGCGCGACCAAAGAGCGCAGCGTGGCGTGAATGTCGTCTACCACCCAGCCCAGCGCGGTGAACGGATGGGCCGTGAACTCTCCCGCCTTTTGGATGCGCAAGGTCGAGCCCTGGAGCTGGAACACGAGCGCGTACGGCTCGTCTGCAAGCAAGGTGAGGCCGAGCACGTCGCGATAGAACAGAAGTGCGCGCGGTGCATCGTGTGTAGCGACGAAGGACATGGGCGTCTGATGACTGAGCATGAAGGCACTCTCCGGTGCTCGACCGCGCGACGCTTGTGATCGCCACAACGCTTCGAGCCGTTTTTGCGATGCGTGCGCGCGCTCTTTGTCCACTAGCGCGAGCCGCCGTCCGCAGCGACAAATTGCGCGAATTCTGGGCCGTATTCACCCTGACGCTGCGCCCCACTCGGGGACGCGAGCGCACTTGCGGCACGCGTGTCGGGATCGCTTGTTCGAGTGATTCTGGAAAGATGAACGCCAGGGGGAGGAACCGTGGCGAGACGTAAGCAGGCGGAGGAGCAGACCCATGTCACGGTCTGGCCCTCCAGCTTTCCGGAGGACGTGGGATCGGACGATTCCCACGGAGGCGGGCAGTCGCTCGACAGCGACGAGCTGGGCAGCCACTTCCTCACCGATGCGGTCGAACACAGCCGCAGCGCGCCTCCGCACTGGGAAGACGAGACCGACGACGAACCCTACTTCGACGCCAAGATGGGCGCGGACCTCCTGCGCAGCTTTGGGCTCAAGCCGATGCCCAAGCGCACCACCACCCGGCCGAGGCCTCCGGAGACGTACAAGGTCTCCAAGCTCGCCGCGCTACGTGTGCCGCGCGACTTCGAAGAGCTGATCGGGCGAGAGGGAGATGTCGACCTCACCGACGAGACCATTCGTGAGGGCTCGTTGCTCGACCGAGAGGGAGAAGAGCTCGGCGAGGTAGAGGCTCCGACGTTGAATACGGAGGATGTCCACACGCATGGGAAGAGGAGGGGAGGACACCCGAGGACGAGCTTGCGACCGCCGAGGATGAGGAGGGATGGCGAGTAGCGTGCTGGTCCTCGTACTCGAAGTAAGTAAGGTCTGCAGACCTTACGGTGCAGCCGCTGGTTCGGCAGGCGCAGGCACCGCTTCGGGCCTGGCCTCGGGTGCCGCCGTCGGGAGAGGCTCGGTCTTCGTCTCCGCC
>JBEGTL010000656.1:0-4652 GCA_041179425.1 Pseudomonadota bacterium
AGCGACTTCGACGGCGACGCCCAGCGTCGCGACCTGCAGCTCGAGGCGAGAGCACATATTCGCGTGCAGCAGGAGCTCGACCATCTCCACGCAGCAGGTCAGCTCGGCGAGCCCGCGGCGGTCGAGCATGTTCGCTGGCTCCACCGCGCGTTCTACGCGGACGCGACGCCCGGCATGCTGCGGGTGACGCACCCCACTGGCGACTTCGCGCTCACGCCAGGGGAGTTCCGCAGCGAACCCAGGCATGACAACGCCGTGGGGCAGCACGTGCCTCCGTCGAGCGAGCGCGTGCCGGAGTTCATGGCGCACTTCGCGAAGCGCTATCGTTTCGAGCCGCTTGGACGCGCGTCCCAAGTCGTAGCGATGGCGGCCTCGCACCACCGCCTCAACTACATCCATCCTTTTATCGACGGTAACGGACGAGTCAGTCGTCTGATGTCGCACGCCATGGCGCTGAAGGCCGGAATCGGGGCGAACGGGCTCTGGTCCATCTCGCGCGGCCTCGCTCGCGGGCTCGTCGAGCCGAGTGAGTACAAGAGCATGATGGACATGGCCGACTCGCCACGGCGCGGTGACCTAGACGGGCGCGGGAACCTCTCGCGTCAGGCGTTGATCGCGTTCGTCACCTGGTTTCTCCAGGTCGCGCGCGATCAGCTGCGCTTCATGCGCGAGCTCTTCGATCTTGGAGAGCTGAGCACCCGGCTGCGCGCGTACGTAGTGCAAACCCTGCACGGCAACGATGCCGCGGTGGCTCTCGCGGTAGAGACGCTGCGGCGTGGCGAGCTCGCGCGCGGCGACGCGGGTCCTGTCACCGGACGGCCCGAACGAACGGCTCGTGCCGCGTTGAGCAAGCTGCTCGAGAGCGGACTGCTCGCGTCTGAGACTCCCAAGGGCCCCGTGCGGGTGCGGTTCCCGATCGCCAGCGTCGAAGCGCTGTTCCCGCGGCTGTTTCCAGCGCAGGCGGGGCTCGTCTGACTGGGTCGCGGAGCGGCCGGCCCGAGCGGATCTATTCTCCGATGATCTTGTCGAGCGCACTTAGAAGCCGTGCTCTGTCGTCCGCCTGAAGCTTTCCCAATCAGCGGATCACGAGCGGGCGCTCTATCGTGGCAATCAGCGGTTTGAGGACCGACGGCTTGAGTAACCCTGCCGCCTGCCAGTGATCGAGTACAACCTCGCCGACAGTCTGCGAAGCTCGAACCTGGCTCGTGATTGCCATCAAGAGAAGATCGAGTCTCTCCTTGTGGTAGGCACTCGAGCTGATGATGACCGCCGGCCGCTTCTTGGTGGCGGTCTGATCAGTGAACGGGAAGGGGACAAGCACCACGTCGCCGAAGTCAAAGGGCGTCGTATTCGGCATCGTCGTCGTTGTCCCAAACGGATGAGAACGCTGCCTCGGAGAGTTTGGTAACTGCGTCCTTCGTCAGTAGTTCTTCGCTCCGGAGGTGAAGGAAGTCGACGAAGTCTTCGACTTCCGTGATCTTATCCGGCGGCAGGGCACGAATCTTGGCCAATAGGGCCTCTGCTTGGCGAACCCGGTTCATGGTGTCCACGATACTCGAGATCCTCGGTGGATTCCTCTGTAGCGCGCGACTCGGCGGAGTGGCGTGCTCCGCCAATTTGACCCGGAACCGAGGACTCACGGGTCGAACAACTCGCATCGGCGCCGGAACGCCTGCTCAAGCGCAGGCGCGCATGCAGGCGCGTTGACGAGGGCTTCGGCAATGCGCTGCTGATCGGCCACGGCCACGGCCACGCGAACGAGGTCGGCCTCCGCGATTGCGCGACAGGCCGCCTCAGGGGCCGCCGCAACGACAAAGTCGGCCAGAGTCCGCCCCTGAATCGCGGCCGCGCGCTCGACCCGGGCGAGCATTTCCGTGGGAAGGCTCGCTTCGAAGCGGGAGATCTGCGGCTCCTTTGCCATGGTCCTGACCATACTGCATCTTCACGTGACCGAGCGGCCGCTAGCCCATGGCCGACCAAGTAGCATTTTGCTACCATCGACCCATGACCCAGCCCGTACGGCTCTCGGCCGCCCTCGTACAGGAGGCGCGCACCACTGGCGAGACCATGGAGCGCTCCATCGCCGGCCAGATTGAATACTGGGCTCGCCTGGGACGCGCCGTCGAGGGCGTGCTCAGGCTCGAGCAGCTTCAGGCTCTCAAGAAGCGTGGTGACCTGCACGCCTTGGGCGAAGCCATCGCCGACACCGAAGACAATCGACAGAAGGTCAACGCGTATCTCGCTGCCCGTCCGTTCCCCCACTTCGAGCGCGGACCCGAGGAGGGCCAGCTCGTGAAGGTCGACGAAGACGGCACCCGCACCATCGGACACTTCGTGGGGCGTGAGTTCAAGCCGCTCGATTCTTCGCTCGCGGGCCCGCGGGCCCGCTTCGACGAAGCGAGGTGAGCAACCCGTTTGTGCGACGCCCCCTCATCGTCGCGATTGCAGGCCCCAACGGTGCCGGCAAGACCACCTTCTACCAAGCGCGCCTGCGCGACGAGCTCGGCCTAGCGTTCGTCAACGCCGACGAGATCGCGCGTGAGCACAAGCTCGACCCGTACACGTCGGCCGAGATCGCCGACCGCACGCGACGTGAGCACGTGCGCATGGGGGAGAGCTTCGTCTTCGAGACCGTCTTCTCCGACCCCGAGGGCGTGAAGGTCGACTTCCTGCTCGAGGCCGTCGAGGCCGGCTACCACGTGGTGCTGTGCTTCATCGCGCTGCCCAGCGTGCGCGACTCTGACCAGCGCGTCGCCATGCGTGTGATGCAGGGCGGTCACGACGTCCCGTTTGCCAAGCTCGAGGCGCGCTTCCCCCGCAGCCTGCACAACCTGCAACGTGCGCTCACCGAGCTCCCCAACGTCATCGTCTACGACAACAGTGCACTCGACCGACCGTATCGGGAGGTGCTGCGCGTCGTAGACCACCTTCCCGTCGACCTGGGTACTCCGCCGCCACCATGGCTACCCCTGCCTCCCCAACTCCGCGGACTTCGCCCCACATAAGGTCGCAGCAACTTCGCAAAACGGTGCTTCTGCGCGCACACGCGAGTCCGATAAGATCGTACGAATGGCGCGCGCAGAGGCACCCCGCGAACGCATTGGAGAAATGCTGCTCGCGCTGGGTCTAATCACCCGGGTCCAGCTGGACGATGCTCTCCTTGCGCAGCGCGCATCGCGTCTGCCCATCGGCAAGCAGCTCGTCGTGCTCGGTTCTGTCAGCGAGATCCGTCTCACCCAGGTCCTCAGCAACCAGCTCAGTGTCCCGTGGGTCTCCATCGAGCGCGTCGAGTTCCCCGCCGAGCTGCTCGCGCGCATCCCGGGTGACGTTGCCGACCAGTGCAGCGTCCTACCCATCTATGTACGCAACGTGCGCGGACGCGGCGCCACCCTCTACGTCGCGATGGACGACCCCACCGACGAAGAAGCGCTCAAGCGCATCGCGGACACGGTCCGCATGCCGGTCCGTCCCATGATCGCGCCGCCCAGCGAGATCCGCCGCGCCATCGACCATCGCTACTTTGGTGCAGCCAACACCAACGGTGGCATTGGCGACGACGCCACGGGTCTACGCAGTCACCCGGGGAAGGGCGCACGTCAATACATGCCGCCCGGCGACACTTCGGACAAGTCGGACAAGGCAGACAAGGCAGACAAGTCAGAAAGGCCCGAAAAGGCGGACAAACTTAGGAGCGCCGCAGCCCTCCCGCCGCCCAAGCCCAAGAAGCCGCCGCCACCGCCAGGCCCCGCGTCAACGCACACAAAACCTGAGGGTGTTGTCCAGATCGAGCAGTACGAGACGCCATCGCAGCCGCCTGGGGCGATCGGTCGAACGCTCACGCTCCTCGACGGCACGCAGATCAAGCTCCCGTCCACCCGTCACCACGGTGGAAGCACAGACGTCCGCGCGGTTCGCCACCTCGTCAAAGCCATCAAGACGGCACGAAACGATCTCGGCAGTGACGACCCGTTGCGCTGGCACGACATCGTCCAGGCCGTTCTCGATTCTCTAGAGATCCGCGGAGTACGCCTCACGCGTACGGAAATCTCGGACGCTTGGCTAAAGAACCGAGCCAAACGCCAGCAGCCAAAGGCGCAATGAAACTGGCGGTCAAAGAAGCGGGAGCACTTCTCCGGAGAATATATTGCGCTGCGTCGCGTGTAGAGAGACGCTGCGGCCCAGATGCCCGTCGCGAGCCACCCTGCCGCGGCGAAATTCACGAAGTGAACTCGGGTGTTTCCGCCATTCGCAATCGTTGACACGCTAGATCGCGCGGATATACTGCCGCTGGGGACGCGAGGAATATATGCGAGCACATTGGTTCGGCGCTTCGGGTTCGATCGTCGCTCTGCTCATGACGCTGACCAGCGCGCAAGCGCAGGACAACGCGAGCACCGGCGGGGTTCAAGCGGCAGGCAGTGTGAAGGCGACGCCGACGGCAGCACCGTCCGTTGCTGGCAACACCAACACGCAAGTTGAGATCGGCGGCGTCCAGACGCGCGCGGCGGTCACGCCGGCAGAGCAGCTCACGCAGGCCGACACCATCTCGCGCCGCGCAGACCAGCTCGCCACGCGCCTCACCAAGATGCTCGACGAGTCGCGACGCGAAAAAGACATCATGCGGGCCAACTGCATCAACCGGAAGCTCACCG
>JBEGTL010000657.1:0-4645 GCA_041179425.1 Pseudomonadota bacterium
AGGCGGCGCTCGACAAAAAGGCGCTCGAGGTCGAGATCATCGACGTCGGTGGCAAGGTCGACTACGCGGACTTCGTCGTGGTGATGAGCGCCACCAGCGATCGTCAGGCCAGCGCCATCGCCAAGAACGTCGACGCCGAGCTGTCGCGTCAGGGACACCGCGCGTTCAGCATCGAGGGCTTGCCGCAGGGCGCCTGGGTGCTGATGGACTACGGCGACGTGGTCGTGCACATCTTCCACGAAGACACCCGCGGCTACTACGACCTCGAGTCGCTTTGGGCCGACGCCGAGCGCGTCGAGGTGGTCGACCAAAAGCGAGCCTGAAGGCGCCTGGTGCACCTGCACGTCATCGCTGTCGGCAAGATCAAAGAGCGCGGCCTGCGCGAGCTCATCGACGACTACGCCAAGCGCATCGGTCGCTACGGCACCTACCACGAGGTCGAGCTCAAAGACGCGGCGGCCGACGAGGTAGAAGAGCGCTTCCGCAAGGCGATCCCGGCGCGCTCGCGCGTCTACGCGCTCGAGGTCGAGGGCCGTGCCGTGTCGAGCCACGACCTGGCGCAGCTGGTGGGCAAGGCCGAAGACACCTCGATCATGAACCTGGTGTTCTTGATCGGTGGCTCGTACGGCTTACCCCAAGCCACCTCCAAGGCGGCCGACGCGCAGCTCTCGTTGTCCAAGCTCATCCTGCCGCACCGACTCGCCAGGCTGTTGCTCGTCGAGCAGCTCTACCGAGCGTTCACCATCCTGCGCAACGAGCCGTATTCTCACTGAACAGAGACGCCTCTGGCCCGACTCCACCCGTCGCCGTTTGGACGCAACCGACGGCACGCCGCGCCCGATACGTGCGCATGCTGAAACGACTGGTGGCGGGCTGTCTCGATCTGCTCTCGCCGCCTCGTTGTGCAGCGTGTATGGCGCTGCTCGAGGCGCGCATCACGGGCTTTTGCGACGCCTGCGCACCGCTTCTCGAGACGGCAGACGCACAGCTCTCGAGTGCACGCGACGCGGCCGCGTGTGGGTACGGCGGGCCGCTGCGCGAGGCGCTGCACAGGCTCAAGTACGAGGCGGCCAGTGAGCTGGTGCCTGCGCTCTCCCGCTTGCTCGAGCAACCGACACGCAGGTTCACCGGGCGCGTCGACTGCGTGGCAGTCGTCCCGCTCCACCCACATCGCCTGCGAGAGCGCGGCTACAACCAGAGCGCGCTGCTGGCGCGTCCGGTCGCACGCGCGCTCGGCGTGCCATTCTTGCCGCGACTGCTCGTGCGCACGCGCGACACCCGTGCGCAGGTCGGTCAGAGCCGAGACGATCGTGCGGTGCAGCTCAGCCACGCGTTTTGCGCGTCTCCTCGCGCGCGCGGGCGCACGGTGCTGGTGGTCGACGACGTGCGCACCAGCGGCGCCACGCTGGCCGAGGCGCGCCGCGCGCTGTACGCGGCCGACGCGCGCGACGTGTACACCCTCGCGCTCGCCGCCACCGAACGAGCGGACGCAGGCTGAGCTTTCGTTGCGCAGGTTGCGATGAAAGGGGCGGCCTTCGGTGTCTATACTCGCAACGTGTTGCGCCTCTTGCTCGCGATCTTGGCCTGTCTGTGCGCCTGTGCGGCGCCCGATCACGGCGCATACCTCAAGAACGAGCTCGGCTTCCTGCAGCTCGGGGTGCGCCTCGCCAGCGAAGAGAAAGAAGTGCGGCGGGTGCTCGCACAGCGCGGCCTCAAGGTGGTGGCGCGGCTCGAAGACCCCCACTTCGTCGCGCTCGGCGCGGCCACGCGCGATGGGCTCAAGAGTGCGGTGCGCGTCATCTCGCCGCGCGGCGTGGTGGTCGCCAGCGACGCAGCGCTCGACGACCTGTTTGCCCCTGCGCAGGTCGCCCTAATCGAGCACTTCGGCGGCACCATCGGTGAATATCTGCTGGTCGCCGAGGCGCGCGTCGCCCGGGGGCACGATGCCGGCTGTGTCACGCTGCACCGTGTACTCGCCGACGGCAACGTGGTGGCTGCCGTGCTCGACGTCAGCGCGCTCGGCTCACGCGCGTGCGTCTCCAACCTGGCGCCGGCCCGGAGCGGCCACATCGCGGCCACGGTCGCCTGGCCCGGTCTGCACGCGCTGACCACCCCGCAGCTCGATGTCGAGCTCGCGTTCACGCTTCGGCTGCTCGAAGAACAAGCGCCACTGGTCCCCGTGGCGCGAATCGTCGAGAACGGCGACTGGCTCGACCGCGAGCGCACTCGACTCAGCACGCTGCGGCTCGCTCACGCCGAGTTCTCGGAGCGCCACGC
This sequence comes from Pseudomonadota bacterium, assembly GCA_041179425.1. Lineage (GTDB taxonomy): Bacteria > Myxococcota_A > Polyangia > Polyangiales > DASUME01 > DASUME01. The sequence goes on from JBEGTL010000657.1 coordinate 2,278, forward strand.
GGCAGGGGTGGGGCGCGCCGCGGTGGCACTGATGGCAGGGCAAGATACGGCGACGCAGGTCAGCGCCTATCGCAATGCAGTGGCCCGCGTGTTCCCCAACTCCACGGAGTCGCAGATCATGGACGAGACCACCGAGCATATCGAGCGCGGCTGGCTCGATCCGTTCGGGCGTGCGCCAGAGGGCGAGGCCGGGACCGACCCTGCGGCCGGGGAGGGCGAGGTGGTCGAGCCCGAGGCGCCGCGCCTCGACGAACGCGACGAACGAAACGACGGCCAGGACACCGTAATCGAGCCCAGCGCGCCGGAGATACGATAGCGGGCATTGCCGCTGTCTCCAGGGTTCACTACAACGTTCCGCCATGGCCAGTAGGCCCGACAAAACAAAGCCCGGTGAGCTGATGGTGTGCCGCAACCCCAAGGCGGCGGCCCGCTACGTCATCGATGAGCGGCTCGAGGCGGGCATGCAGCTGACTGGCAGCGAGGTGAAGAGCCTGCGCGGCAAGAAGGCCGATCTCGAGGGCGCGTACGCCAGCATCGACAACGGAGAGCTGTACCTGCACAAGATGTACATCGGCCCGTACGTGCAAGCGACGAGCTTCGCGCACGAGCTCAAGCGCACCCGCAAGCTGCTCGCCCACAAACACGAGCTCGAGCGGCTCACGGGCAAGCTCGCGACGCGTGGCTACACGCTCATCCCCGTGCAGGTCTACTTCAAGAACGGGCGCGCCAAGATCGAGCTCGGGCTGGCCAAGGCCAAAGACATGGAAGACAAGCGCGAGGACATCAAGCGCAAGGTCGAGCTGCGCGAGGCCAAAGACGCGATGGGCAAGGCGCGTCGATGAGCGACCCCATCGCGACGGTGGTGTGCTCCCTGCGCTCGGCACGGATTGCGGTCACCAGCATCGAGCTGTGCGCCTACGATGGCCGGCACTTTCGCCTGCTCAGCTCCCACCCGTTTGCGCCTGGGCAGCCGCTCACCGTCACGGCGCCGCTGTCGAGCTCGGTCGACCTGGAGCTCAAGAGCCTCGGCTCGGTCAAGCAGCCCGACGGCCGGTACGAGGTGCGCGCTCGCCCCATGACCCTGAGCCGCCACGCCAAGACAGCGCTCGAGGCTTACTTTCACGTCACGGCCGTCTAGCCACCAGGGCACGCCTCGTGCGCGAGCGGACGGCCGAAATCGCGCCCGAGCGGAGAAAAACGCGGCGAGGGTCGCGCACTTGTTCGGACGTGTTAGCGAGCGGCGGCGTCTAGGCCGCCGAGTACTGCCTTCTTGACCGCCTCGAAGTCGTTGGGCAGCTCGATGGGCTGGTTGCGACGTGGCGAGTCGGCGTTGCCAGTGCGGCCTTCGTGGTAGCGCACCTTGAAGTCGGTGAACTTGAGGCCGTTGGCGGTGGAGATGACGACCACCTTCTCGCCGGGCTTGATCTGCTTACGCGCGACGCACTTCTCGAGCGCCGCGAGCGCCACGCCCGTGTGCGGGCAGGTGTAGGCACCCGAGCGATCGGCCGCAGCCGACGCCTCGGCCAGCTCGCGCTCGCTCGCCTGCTCGACGATGCCGTCGTACGCCTTGAGCGTCTTGATGGCGCGGTGGATGCTCACCGGGTTGCCGATACGGATGGCCGAGGCCTCGGTCTCCTGCGCCTCGATCGCCTTGAACGTGTCCCAGCCTTGCGTGTAGGCGCGGTACAGCGGATTGGCGGCTTCTGCCTGCGCCACCACGATGCGCGGGCGCTTGGTGATGAGGCCGAGCTCGAACATGAGGTCGAAGCCCGCGCCGAGCGCGCTGACGTTGCCCAAGTTGCCGCCGGGGATGATGACCCAGTCGGGCACATGCCACTCGAACTGCTGCACGATCTCCATGCCGACGGTCTTTTGACCCTCGAGGCGCAGTGAGTTGAGCGAGTTGGCGAGGTAGATGCCGGGCTCGTGCGCGAGGCGCTGCACGATGGCCATGCACCCGTCGAAGTCGGTGTCGAGCGCGCACACCAGCGAGCCGTTGGCCAGCGGCTGCACGAGCTGTGCGGTGGAGATCTTGCCGCGTGGCAGCAGCACGACCGAACGGATGCCCGCGGCCGCACAGTACGCGGCGAGCGCCGCCGAGGTGTCGCCCGTCGACGCGCACGCGATGGCACGGATGGGTTGCCCATCGCGGATCATCTGGCGCACCACACTCACCAGCACGGTCATGCCGAGATCTTTGAACGAGCCGGTGTGGCTGTTGCCGCACAGCTTGATCCACAGATCGTCGAGGCCCAGCTCGTGGCCGTAGCGCTCGGCCCAAAAGAGATTGGTCCCGCCCTCGTCCATGGAGACGACGTTCTCGTCTCGTAGGCCTGGCATGACCCACTCTTTTTTGCCCCACACACCG
>JBEGTL010000658.1:0-4644 GCA_041179425.1 Pseudomonadota bacterium
TTCCTTCGCTACCTTCGTCATCGGCGTGCCTTCCCTGCTCCTGTGAGAGCAGTTGTTGGTGTGATTACCCGGAAGGTACGCCACTTTTTCAGATCACGCCGATCCACACCTTTTGGTCATATCTCGGGACGGACTTCCACGGTCGAGTCGGGCGGATTCCCATCCCAGCTGCGCCGCTCTCTCCACAGCCGCGCGGCCATGGTGAACACCTCGAGCGGACCGAACACGTCGAGCGAGAAGGCATCGGGCAGCGCCACGATGACGCAGTGCCGCGGGCGGGGAGGCGAGGGAGGGGAGGTGGAATCGGTGTGCATGGAGACCGCGTGAGGATGGATCAAACACGCCGGTGGGCCCGCACCGCTGCGGCGCGTACCTTACACGTTCGCTCCGAAGACGGACTGCGGGGTTTGGTCGCACCCGGGCATGCGCCTCGCAGGGCTCGACCATGAGCTGCGACATGATGTCGCAACTGCCCCTCGTGCGTCATCGTGTCGCGGTACCCTGCGTAACCAGTTTGATAAGTAGCGTTCCTCGCAGTGCGCCGACCGGGTGCACATGTTGACGGGGAGGATGCATGCGTCGCACTTGGATAGGTCTTGTCTTACTTTTGTCGTCGATGGGGTGTGAGAGTGATAGTGGTGCAACGTTGCAGCAGACAGCGGTCGACGCTGCGCTCGAGCCGGTAGGACACGTGACCGTGATCGACGCGGGAGCGTCGCTCGATGCTAGTCTCGCCGCCCCCAACGTCGTGCCAGCTGTGCCCGACGCAGGTCGTGTCTTTGCCGAGCCAGCAGCCGCGGACGAGCCTCCAGCCACCAGAGACGGCATGCGACTCTATGCGGTGCGCTTCGATTTGCGCGCTGGGGAGCAGCCTTTCGGCTGTGGCAAGACCGCCAAGCTGGGCGTCTCCGCCACCGAGTCACAGCTGGTCGATGCGCGGCTATTCGTGCACGACGTGAGCCTGACGCGCTCGAGTGGCGAGAAGGTGCCGCTGATCCTGCACCAGGACGGCCGCTTTCAGCGCGACAACGTGGCGCTGCTCGACTTCGTCGACGACTCCGGGCTGTGCAAAACGGGCAGTCCCGAACAGCGCAAGGTGGTGTACGGCTACGCTCCAGAGCAGGCGGACTACACGGGCATCTCGTTTCGCGTGGGCATGCCCGCCGACAAAAATCATCTCGATGGAGCGATCGGACCGCCGCCGTACAACGTCACGGGCATGTGGTGGAGCTGGAGTGGCGGCTACAAGTACGTCAAGTTCGAGCTGAGCAATGCGGCGCAGCCGATCTGGTACTTTCACGGCGGCGCTGCGGGCTGCAGCGGCATGAGTGAGTCAGGGTTCGCCTGCAAGGCGCGACAGCTTGCTCTCATCGAGCTGTCAGGCTGGGATGCCAACAGCTCGCTGGTGGTCCTCGACGCCGAGAAGCTCTACGCGGGCTCTGACCCGAGTAAAGCGGCGGATAGCCTGCCAGGCTGCATGGGTGGTCAAACGGATACCGAGTGTCTGCCACTCTACGGGGCCCTCGGCGTGGTGGCTTGGGACGACGCGGCGAAGGGTCCTGAGCAGACCGCCTTCGACGTGCGCCCCGGCACGCCGTGGCAGCCGAGCCAGGTTGTTGGACCCACGAAGCCGAGGCTGATCACCGACCCGAGCGTGTGGCCGGACCCGAGCTACGTGCGCAACGCGGACCTCGATCGCAGCAACATCTCGAGCGCCGCTGGCGACGACAGCCACAAGCAGGGAGATCCACGCTACGGCGCCAATTGCATGCGCTGCCACCAGGCCAGTGGACCGGGCGTCGGCCGGTTCAGCGCGGCAGGCACAGTGGTCGACCTCAACGGTCTGCCTGCCAAGGGCACCAAGGTGGAGATCTTCTCCGGCACAGCGGACCGTCCGAACAAGACGTTTTTGGACGTGACTCGGTACGCGCTGCTCGAGGTGGATCAGAACGGGAACTTCTTCACCACGGAGCCCATTCCATACGCACAACAGAAGCTCACGGCTCGCATCCTCGGCCCAGATGGCCGCGTGCTGGAGAGCATGTTCAGCACCAAGCAGACCGGCGCTTGCAATACGTGCCACACCGCGAGCTTCCGACTGGAGATCCCGCTCGGTCCCTGAGCTCACACGGGCGCGGTAGCCCGCCGCGCGTATGGTTTTATGGAGGCGCAGGGCGCACGCGGGCGTCGCGCGGCCCAAAGGCCGCGTGGGCAATGTCGCGCAGAAGGCAGTGTACTCTCGCTGTGATCACGACCATCCTGGGACGCCGGTCGCGCGAGAGACTCGCACTCCGCGACCTCGCAGCCGCCCGCAAGAGCTCGGTCGAGTCTCATGGCATGTGGACGTCTATGGAAAGCTCCTGGCAGAGTGTCAGCCGAACAAGATCGCCACCTGAGGTTAGGACGGCCTCGATCTCGGAACCTCCAGCGTCGAGGGCTGTCGAGAAGACTCGCTTGAGCAGGCTGCTGGCCGAGAAGGGGCACCGTGTAGTCACGCGAAGCTCTTCGGCGGACAGTCCCGCACGAAATCCGAGCAGCCGCAGCGCGCACTTGCTGCGCATATCTGAACCTGCCACCTCGACTCTCAACGATTCCTCGTCCAAGCACAGAGACACGGACCACGGGCCGTTCGAGAGCCTGGCGCGGGAGAGCTCGCCGGACAGGACGAGCCGCACTAAGGAGCTCATCGCGGGCACGTATGCGGGATCGAGCGTGACGTACACGCTTGCCGAGCCGTCGTGGCAAGAAAGTCCGTGCTCTCTCGCGAGCCCTTGCACAGCTTGAATGTGCGCTCGTCCGACTTCGTTGCTGGTCATCAACCGTACCCGACCATATTCGAACTGCACAGGGCCTAGCACGTCCGCGAAGGAGCTGCGGTACGCGTGAAGAAAGGTGAGCATACGGAGCGACGGCGTCATGGTAGGGTCCCAGCAGCCCGAGCTGCCCAGCAATCGGGCCTCTCTGACTGATCGGACGACCCCGGCTTCCCAGATGCAGATCCCTGTCTGGCCCGCGCCGCGCACCAACCTCAGTCCGGTAGCTGGCTTCCCCTCGTGCCGGCTCACAACGGATCCAGGGTGAGTACGATCCGGGGAACCCACGCGGAGGCTGGGGGCGAGCGATGAACAGCCCCTTGCCCGTCGTTTCCAGGCCAGCTCTCTCCCTTCAGGAGGACGACTTCACCGGGCTTCGCGCGCTGAACGCTCGCGCCTGGCCGAAGCAAGCCCGAAGTCTCATCCGCCTGTCCGTTCAAAGCGTGCCCGAGACGAGAGCGATTCAGGTCCTCACTTGCGACGTACTCTGTGCCTTCGCCGACGTAGGTCGTCACCATACGCAAGGTGACGTGGTCGACGTGCAGACGAGGGCACATCGGCGCCTCGAGGTAGACCAGCCGAACGCCGAACAGCCGCGCGCCCGTCAGATCTGCAAGTAGCTCCACGAGCGAAGCGATATCGGTAGCGAGCGAGCGCAGACCGACGAGTCGCTGCTCAATCTGGTGGAGACCATCTCTGCTGGCCGAGACGGACAGCATCAAGCGCATGCCCTGCAGCATCGTCGCCGACAGCCTTGCATCCGCGACCAGCTCCGGCGAGAGGGCGCGCTCGTAGACCGCGACATTCACGTGCGACTCAAACAGCACACTCAGGTCCCCCAACTCACGAACGCGTTGGACGCTGGTCCCATTGCAAGGGGCCGTGCGCGGAACAGATGCAGGTCTTGGCATATCGCGGGTTCTACGCAGCTCGAGCGGTTAATGCAACTGCGTTGCATCTACTCGTGTGGCGTCACCAATCCATCGATCGGCCAACTGACACCGGGTCGACGCCATATGCAACGCCATTGCATGTGCATCTAAGATGCGATAGAGGCTACCTTGGTGGTTTCATGAAGAAGATTCCCGTCACGGTCCTCACGGGCTTTCTCGGCTCTGGGAAAACGACGCTACTCAACCGCATCTTGAGCGAAAAGCACGGCAAACGTATCGCTGTCATCGAAAATGAGTTCGGCGAAATCGGCATCGACCAAGCGCTGGTGTTCAACGCCGAGGAGGAAGTGTTCGAGATGAACAACGGGTGCATTTGCTGCACCGTTCGTGGAGACTTGATCCGTATCCTCGGCAACCTGATGAAGCGACGGGACAAGTTCGACCACATCCTGGTCGAGACCACCGGGATGGCAGATCCGGGCCCGGTCGCACAGACGTTCTTCGTCGACGATGAGATGAAGGAACTGTTCTCGCTCGATGGCATCGTCACGCTGGTGGACGCGAAGCACGTGCAGCTGCACCTCGACGACTCCAGTGAGTGCAAGGAGCAGATCGCCTTTGCGGACGTCCTCGTGCTGAACAAGTGCGACCTCGTAAGCGCTTCGGAGCTCGACCGTATCGAGCGGCGGGTGCGCGGCATGAATGCGATGGCCCGGGTGCTGAGAGCCACCAATGCCAACGTGCCGATCGCTGACGTGCTGGATGTAGGCGGCTTCGATCTCGAGCGAGCGGTGGCGCAGAAACCCAGCTTCCTACAGCCAGAGTATCCGTTCGAGTGGGCCGGCACCTTCGAGTTAGGCGAAGGCGCTTACGAGCTGGCATTGCAGCCCGGACCGGACCCGACACTGAAGGTCGTCAGCCAATATCTGGATGCTCAG
>JBEGTL010000659.1:0-4643 GCA_041179425.1 Pseudomonadota bacterium
GGTGTTCAAGATCCTCTCCAACGGCCAGGGCGATACTCTGGAGCGCGAACTGCTGACCTCGACCAAGGGCGTGCTGGTGAGTGACAGAGCATCGGCGCTCAAGTTCTGGGCGATGCACCGGCGGCAGGCGGTACATCCAGGTGGAGACGAGCCGCCGCACGCGATCTTCGAAGACCGGGCTTACGACGACCTCTTCAGCGTGTGAGCCCACACGAATAGAAACGGCAGCGCATGGCGACGCATCGGGCCACGAGAGACGACAGCTTTCGCAGCATTGCGGAGCTGTACTACCAGACTGCGGAGGCGTCGTCTGCCCTCGCCCAAGCTAACGGGACGCCCGAGGCAAACGCTTCGCGCGCCAATGGCGATGTGAAGTTGCCGGCACGGCTTATCGGCTACGCAGGACTCTCGGAGCGCGCCGAGATGAAGACTGTCGTCGAAACAAAGCTGTTCGAGCGTCGCAAGGATCTCGTCTTCGTCAAGGTACAGGAGGACGTGTATCCCGGCCGCCCCGCTGACCTCGTCTCCATCAGCGGCAAGTGGTTGTACGTCGTCTGTGACGGCGCCATCGTCGTGCGTGCGGAGGCGGTCACTGCTGTGGACTGGGACGTCGACAACCAGGTGTTCGGAGGACGCCGCACCGTGGGCGACGCCACCCTCACCCTGATCGCCGGCAGAGACTACTCGTTCTTCCTGGCGCCGCTGGCTCTGACGCCGAGTGCAGAAGACTACCTCGTAGAGCACATCGCCGAGTGCATCACGGTCAGTCACCTCAAGGCGCCGGAGGGCGAGGTGTCGACGTTCGTACGAGACGCCTATCTGTGGGCGCTCGACCTCCACCGCGAGCTGTATGTTCCCAAGCTAACGGCGTGGCAGAGCTGGATCGCCGACGAAGAGCGCGCCGCCAAGCTGTTCATCGCGTCGGCCTTAAAGTGCATGATCGATCAAGTCGACCCTGGCTGGATCTACGACGGCACCGACCCGCTGAGCCTGCGCAACGAGCTGCAGAAGGGCGAGCCCGAGCGATACCTCGAGCAGGTCAACGCCAAGGAAGAGCTGAAGCAGCGCAGCGAGGCGGAGCGCGCGATGGCGCTGCTCGCGGAGACCATCGAGTCGTTCGACTTTCGCACCATCGAGCGCTCGGCGATGGACGAGGGCAAGGACGCGCTGGCACTGAGTGTCGTCGTCTATGCGGGCGTGCTTGCCTGCGTGGTGGAGACGCAGCCAGGCCGCGCGCTCGCGATGCGTCTCGTGTCAGACAAGACGCGCATTCCGCTTTCCTACGTGTTCACGGACGCACCGCCTTCCAACAGCCTCGAGTTCGCCCAGATCCGCTACTTGTCCAATGCCGCACTGGCGATTGTCAAAGACCTCTCCCCAGCGTGGGTAACGCTTCATGCAAAGCCGGGCTTCGACAGCCTGAAGCACATACAAGACTATTTGGAGCGCATCTCAGGAGAGCGGCCCGAGCTGTTGCGCGGCACCTATCGCCAAGTGCACCAGAATCTCAAAGCTGGCAGGCCGCTCACGCGCAAGCTCAAGGCGCCGCAGAAGGTGCGCGACAAGTTGGTCCGCAAGTCTGGTCTCGGCGCGGCGGAGGCTGCTGCGAACGAGGCGGCCAAGCCCTCGGCAACGCTGGCCAAGAGCGCCCGCCTCTGCGACGCCTACGTGGAGGCCTTCGAGACGGCACACACGAGCTATCGCTTGGTGCTCGAAGCCGTCAACCTCTCGAATGCGATTGGTGAGGCCAAGACCGAGCTGTTCGATCTCAAAGTCGGTCGCAAAGTCGTTGGCGCGCTGGGTGCCGTCGCCGACTTCGGCGCGCTGCTCAGCGAAGCGCTCGAGGTGTTCGCGCGCGAGTCGAGAAAAAAGACCTTCAAGGTCAGCGCCGCCGGCCTCGGCTTCGTGTCGGGCATCTGTGACTGCTTCGAGTTCGCCATGTCCACCAGTGAGGCAGCAGGCAAACACGACTACAACCAAGCCGTCGGACTCGCGGTAGCCACCGTCGGTGCCGGCACCATCGCTGTCGGCTCGGCGCTTGGCCTCTCCGCGGCGCTGGGCGCGGGAGCGAGTGCCGTCGCGGCCGGTGCCAGTGTCGGCGGCGTCGTGGGGGCTGCGATGAGCGGCGCTGCCACCGGCACCGTGCTTGGCATCATTGGGGCCGCGCTCGTCGGAGGAGGTACGGTTGCTGCGCGCCTGTGTCTCGACAGTAGCTACGAGGAGTTCGCCAAGCTGTCTTTCCTAGGAAAATATCACGACGATGCCCCCGACAAACCGGCTTGGACCTCTGTGTTGCTCCCCGCGGAGGGAATCCAAGACGAGCTCACCGCGCTGCTTCACCTCATCTCAAGTTTCGGCGTGGCGATTGAGGATGACTCGGGTGTTAGTGTTCTTCCTGGTTTCTACCGAGGCACTGACAGATTCGAAGTCTACTTGGAGACCCGCTACCGGGACCATGCGCCCGTTGCAGCCCTGGTCGAAGTAGACCCTGGGAGCGGCGACATCGTTCAGGTGAGTGGAAGCGAACCGCTCGCCGACAGCTCGTTTGTCCGATTCGATGACGCCGGGCGCGCCGCCAAGCTTTGGATATCCCAGAAGGTTGCCACTATTCCCGCGGGCGACACGGTCCGGATGATTGAGGCACGCGTCGTACGTGTGCGGCTACGACAGGGACCCGAGATGTTCGTCCCTCCCAAGGATCGGCACGGTCCGATGTCCGAATGGGTTCAGGCCGAGTTCCGCATCGGTGTGTTAGGTCCGGACCGCCGTAAGGCCATGAGCTCCCAGGCTTCTGCACGGGCAGACCTGAGAGCCCACCCCTCAATCAGCACAAAACCGCTATGACATTGGGCACAGAGATCGCCACGCTGACAAAGGTCTGGCGACGTACGATCCTGTTGATGGTTCCCAGCATGCTCCTCTGGGTTCCTTGCCTCGCGCTAAGTGTCGTCTTCTTTCTCAATGACGCACTCTATCGGGTTACGTTGTTCGATCCACCGACGGACCGTTCACTGCTAGAAGAGTACCGAGAAGCCGCTCGCCAGTCAGCAAACCACGATGGGTTTTCTTGTGCTTCGCGCAGAGCCCCTGGTGCGGGTGAAGACGACAAGCGAGATGTACTTCTTCGCGTCATCGAGTTCGTACAGGAGACGACTGGCGGGCGACTACTTCAATCAGGCCGGAACAATTACAGATTCATTCTTCGTCCAGTGGAACGACTTGACCTTGCCCTATTGCGACGAGGCACTGCAATTCATCGCGAGCAAGTCAGGGAACACCAGACCTTTCACTACTTTCATACCGGCGTCCTCGAGCCGTACTGCGAAGCACAAGAAGCGCGAGCCGCGGAGGGCTTGCCAGCACTTCCACCAATACCCGCCTACGCGCAAGCTCGCTCGCTCCTCATCGACGCCATCGACAAGATGGAAGCCACCCTCGCACGCTACGCCGAGGTGCGTCCGTGGCTGCTGGCATTCTTCTATGCTTGGATTGCGTACAGCCTCTTCGGCTTCGTGTGCGCTTTCTACGTGCTCCGCCTCAGCAAGCGCATCAAGGAGCGTCTGAGTCAGGCAAGCGCTGCGGATGCTGCACCGGCGCGATGAATGCCATCGCGTCTATGCTCTCGGAAGGCGCAGCGTCCCTCCATCCCCACAAAGCCTCTATGACAGGAGATCGCGCGCGAAGAGACGGTCGAAGCCTATTTTTCGCCCGCGCGAGCGACGAATGGATCACTCACGCACGCGCTTGGGAACGCTCGACTTCGTCGACACACGGGGCTTCTTCAACACCTTGCGCGAGCGTGCGACGTTCGCCATTCGGCGCAGTGCCAGGATGAGGGGCTCGAACAACACCGTACCCAACACCGCGTAGCGCAGCGCCGCGTCAGGGTTTGCCTCCGGCGCCCAGTCGTTGGGAATCTCGTGCTGCGCGACTAGCTCCGCCGCCTCCGCATACACGTCTAGGGCGCGCTCGTCTTCGGGCATGAACGAACCGAGCACCACCGCGAGTGCCTTAGAGGCATAGGGCAGCGAGCCGTCTTCGCGCTCGATACGCCAGCCACGCCGCTTGATGAGCCGGAGCAGGATCTGCTCTGCAGCCACGAAGCTCTCGGTGCTGGCGTCGACTGCCAACTGTGTCAGCCGCTCGAGCGCGTTGACGGCGGCGATCACGAAGTCCTCCATTTTGGGGCACTGGCCGCGGCAGCGAGCACGCGCGCGATGACATCGATGGACAGCCCGCCCTGCTCGAGCAGCGCCCGGATCAGCGCGAGCCGCTCGAGGTGTCCTACCCTGTAGTCCGCCTGGTTCTTGGCCGTGCGCTGGCCCGCTTGGAGCAACCCCGTACGGATATAGAACTTGATGGTAGCGCACGGGCAAGCAGCTCGACGAAGAAGCACGGGTGCTGGCGGAGCAGAAGAGCCTGCTGGCGACTGCACGCGCGTCACTCGATCCAGCTCCGCCGCGCACGCGAGAGAGCGGCGCCCAGGCCAACGAACACGCGGCCTGACCTGACCACGGCCGTCAGCGAGCCGCGGGGATGGTGAAATAGAAGGTGCTGCCCCGACCGACCGTGGTCTCGACCCAGATGCGGCCGCCGTGCGACTCGATCAGTCCCTTGACGATGGCGAGCCCGAGCCCGGCACC
>JBEGTL010000660.1:0-4635 GCA_041179425.1 Pseudomonadota bacterium
CGTCATCGGCGTGCCTTCCCTGCTCCTGTGAGAGCAGTTGTTGGTGTGATTACCCGGAAGGTACGCCACTTTTTCAGATCACGCCGATCCACACCTTTTGGTCATATCTCAGCTTGCAGTTCGTGGCTGCCCTAGAGCAGCGGCGTAAGGAGCCTTCGATGGCGACGCTCGATGCTCTCAGTCGAGCGCTACAAGTTTCGGTTGCTGAGCTCTTCGTTCCGGACGACCGAACGCCCACTGCGGGTTTCGCTGCGGAGATCGCGCAGCTTCTCGGGGTGTTGTCGAGTCAACAACGCGAGCGCATCTTGGTGATTGTGCGCGAGTCGTGCGCACTGATCACCTCGAAGCGCCCAAGGCAGTAAACGAGCCTTGCGGTCGTACCTGACCGCGCAAGCCCTGGGTGCGCCGGGGCCCCGAGCTGATGCGCATCATAGCGCTGCTTGTGTATGATCCGCGTCGATGCCCACCTATCTGCTGACCTGAGCGCGCCTGCGCGCCTGACGGCCAGGCTGGCGACCAGTGCTGGAGCTCGAGCGCGGGCTCAAGGCACATCGAACCGGCGCATCCACGCGGCCGACTCGTCGAAATCGAAGCCGGGTGCATCCTGGGGCCAGATTACTGCTGGGTTGACCGTCCGGATGGGCAGAAGGTGTCGAGCAACAGCCTCATACCCATGCATCGGCTCTTTGGTTTTGACAGCCCCCGCGAGAGGGCGGTCACCTACCTGGACGATACTGCCTGATCGGCCGGTGGAAGCGCTCGAGAAGGCGAGCAGGCGAGCCATGGGACTTAGTGTCTCGCTGAGTGTCTGGTAGCCGCCCAGCTGCGCTTCCAGCGTGCTGCCGAGGATGGTTAGCCAGTTGATGCCCTTGATGTGGCCCTCGGTCGCGAGATACGGCGCGTGCTGCGGAGGAAAGTCGACATCGAGTCCACGGTACGACCTTGCCAGCGAGAAGATGGCGGCGGTTGCCTCGTCGTCGTTCCCCGCAGCGTGGCCGATGATTGCGGGCCCTGCGTAGCCGTGGGCCGGCCCTACCAGTGCGCAAAGCTCCTGCACGATGGAGATGTACTCGCCGGGGCTGTGTCTTGTCGCCCATTCCAGCGGGAGACTCATGGATAGGTAGCTGAGCTCATCCTCCTCGCGCTCTCTGGAGACGGCGAGGAACGAGTAGCCGTCGGCATCGTCGACATCTGCGGCACCGGTGAACAGCATCTGAAAGTCGAAGTACTGCAGGGTCGCTGGCGGCCAGGCGCGCACGTCGCCCACCCCCGTCTGGGCGACGGACAAGGGGTCTCCGGTAGTCGGGTCGGCGCCCCAGGTGAACGGTCGCCCAGCCCACCTGAGACATTGCTCGTAGGCGCGCAACATACCTTCACGAACCTCTGGTGTGTCTCCATGTTCGATGTAGAGGGTGGCAGTCAGGCCGATCGTACAGAGCACCTGGCCGCTCGGAGATCGAACTTTGAAGTCTTCTTCGAGATCGTTCTCACCGATCGTCAAGGCAAGCTGCCAGGGCATAGGGATAGGCATCACTGACTTCACTCCTTATCAAAGCGCTCCAGCCAACGAGCGGTTCGATCTGCGTCGAGCCCGTACAAAGTCGATAGGCGTCTGAGCTTCGTGGTGCGGATTGGCTTCAGGACGGCGGCGACGCGTTCGTAGTCCTCCATGGGCTCTGCACGATTGACGTCGCCGAAGCGCGGGTGTGGCCCCGCCTGGATCACGACGCCGCCCGGATAGGCGTGCACAGGGATGTTGGAGCCGAGCGTAGCGACAAGCCCCGCTGAGCCGCCCAACTGCTCGACGAACGTATCTCCCAGGATGGTCAGCCAGCCGACTCCTTTGATTGCAGTCTTCAGCGATTCGGTTTGGAGCTCTGCGAAGTCGAGATCGAGTCCGCGAAAGCGCTTCACCAGTGCAGCCGCCGGCTCCGTATCACTTCCGCTCCCAGACTCGACGAGCGACAGCACGACTGCGAGCCCAGCGTACCCGTGTACCGGCCTCAGGATGGACGCCGCGCGCAGGATGGCCTCGAGGTAGGCTCCCTGTTCTCGCGTAGCCGCCCACGATAACGGGACCGAAAAAGTGATGGCGCTGAGGTCATCGGGATCGGGCGAACGTGCGAGTGCCGAAAAACGGTAGGGCGAGGCGTCGTTCGACTTGGAGCCTCCGCTAAAGGCGGGCTCGAAGGCGTCTTCGGGGCTCACCCTCGGCATCCAACTGGCGACGTCCAGGATGGAGGTGTTCCGAACCTTCTTTGCTTTGGCCGTCTTCGGATCGCCGCCCCAGACCAGCACGTCTCCGACGCGCTCTCGGTACAGCTCGAAGCAGTCGACAATCCGTTGGCGAACCTCAAGGGTGTGTCCATCACGGACGTAGAAGCTCGCCGACAAGGCGACGCAGCACTGCACATGCCCGTCCCTCGTGACCGTGAGCTGCTCGTCCAGCTGGGTGGCAGCCCGATCGAACGATATCCCCCACGCTTGCTCAAACTCCACCGCTACCTCCTTCGCTGCTTGAGGACCCGACGCCCAACAGTCCCAACACGCCGACGGCAGCTGCGGCGACGGCGACTTCAGGTGCTAGCAGCACCGCGACGCCGATGGCCGCCAAAGTCGCCACGACCGCTGCGACGGGTTTGGTGACTGCCGGAGAGAACATGGGTTCATCCTCGTCGACTTTCTTCTTTGCGCCATCCCGCGCCGGAGAGGGTACTGGTTCAGGGTCTCGATCTTCGGGACACGTACAGTTCGTGTCGTCGAGGTCGACTACTTTGTCCGGGTCGCCTGCGATTTTTTCGTAGTCACTTTTCTGACTCCCGCTGTAGCGATCCGGTCCCCACTTGCACTCGACCAGCGCGGCGATGTTGTCTGCGACCCATGGCGCGCTTGGGTTGTTCACGATCACTGCGTCGGGGCGTCGGCTTCCCTTGATGCGCCAGTTGCGAGTCTGCCGCCCAGGCTCCTTCTTGCTCATGTAGGGCGTTGGGTCGGGTTTGCCCTTCATGTTGTAGGGCACCTCTGACCTGGTCCTTCGGTTGAATCCCGAGGCCCCATCGCGCGCGTAGAGCTCCTTGTCGATACAGAGCTGAACCTTCTTCGCGCCTTGGGCCTTGCAGTCGCACCGGATGTCGCAGATCTCTTTCAGCTCCGCGAGGACGCCCAGGTTTTCGGCCTGCATCACCACTGGGCCGTGCAGGACGCCGGCCATGGTGGCGGAGTTGGCCGGTGTGCCGGCCGGCCCGCAGTTGTTGAGCATCTGATCGCCGAGCAACTGAACGTTCTTGCCCTCGAACTGGACGTTGAGCGCACCGGGCGCAAGGAAAGTGGTGGGGCCCTCTGCATTGCTGGACACGATGCCACCGCCGGTGGCTTTGCTTGCGATGTCGCCCGTGCTGCCGAAGCTCGCGCCGCGAACGGCCACGGGCTGCCCCTCGACCTTGACCGTGGTCGTGTAGCCTTTGGGCTGCTTGCCGCTCTGGCCGATGTTCGGGAGCGGTGTTGGAGCGAACGGCGGCGGAGGCGGCGGCATCTTGCAGATGTTGGGCAAGGTTGCGGTCGCGATACTGCTGCTGCCCTTGGTGACTGGGCTCTTGGGTGCATTGACAGCGACCGTCGGCATCTCAGCGCCCTCGCGGCTCGAGCAAGATGGCCGCTCGCTGGCCGCTCCATGACGACCCGCAGACGAGCGCGTAGCGGCCTCGTGCGTAGCCGCGCTGACCCGCCTGCGCTGCGAGCATGCAGCCCAGTGCACCGCTGGCAGCGCCCAGATCGCCGACTGAACTCGTCCCCGTGGTGTAGTTAGTGCCGTGACCGAGTCGTTCGCTGCACCGCAGAACGGCAAAGCCCCAGTCATCAACCCGCCAGCGCTCACCGTTGATGTCGCAGTAGACGTCGGTAGGGACGGTGGCACTCTCGAGTGCGGCCAGCACAGCGCGCGACAGGCCTTCTCCGAGCAAGCCCTCCGCGCTGACCCGCTTGCGCGCCTCTACGCTCAGGCCGCTGCCCAAGCACGTTGCGAGCAACGGGAGCTTGTGTGCCCTGCGGGAGGCGTCGGACGTCAGCGCAAGCAAGACCGCACCCTCTCCAGGGGGCATTCCGCTTCGCCGTCCAGACCGGGCGAGCAGTTGTTCCGCATCGAGCCAATCGATGGTGTCTGCTTCGAGGTAGCTGTCCACTCCTCCGGTGATAATGATGGCACCGGGCGTCTTGGTACGAAGGCGCTGCATAGCGACCTTGAGCGCGTGCAGGGCTCCTGCGTGGCCTTCGCAGAAAAACTCGAACTGGAGCGCAACCCCGAGATCTAGTGCCTCAAGAGCGTGACGAAGCTGCAATCGCTGGAGATCACCAAATCCAGGCCGCAACTCTGGCAGGGCGAGCAGGACCGAGATCGCGGGGACGAGCAGTTGAGAAGCCGCGAGCTTCTCGATCATCTCTTCGAGGGCAAAGCTCACTAGCTGGATGATGCGGCCCACGCCAAAAAGCGTCGGAGCAAGCTCAGGGTCACATGCGCAGTAGAGCTCGTCGCCGACTGGGTCGACCATGAAGTCGTGCGCCGCGACGCGGCTGATCCCTGCGCGAATGGCTGCCGCGGTGCCCTCCGCGGTGGCGCCCACCGGCGTTCGTGCTGCGATC
>JBEGTL010000661.1:0-4635 GCA_041179425.1 Pseudomonadota bacterium
GGCAGCGTCGTTCGTCGTCTCGCCGCCTCCTCCTCCGCTGTCGTCGCCACAGGCAACAAGCAAGAGGGCGAGTGCGGTACTGCGAAGCGTTGAGAGCTGCATGCGAGTCTCCTTTCACGCCAAGGGTGGGCTCGCGCAGAAGCGTGAGCCCTCATTAATAACGGGCGGCACACGGAGGGCCAGGTTTTCCTGGTCTCCACGTACCGCCCGCCGCCCCTGGTTACTCGCAAAAAAACTTCGCGTCGCTCAGAAACAGCAGTCCCCGCAGGCTCACGTTCGAACGGAGCCCGCGCGCCTCAGATCAGTGCGCGTCGCCTGCGTCGCCGCCAGCATCGCTGGTCGGGACCTTGGCGTCGAGGCTACCGGCGTCGACGCCGCCGTCGATACCGATGATCGGACCGCCGCCACCACCAGCATCAGTCTTGCTGCCCGCGTCCGCGCCCGCGTCGCCGGTCGTGGGCTTGTCTTCGTCGTCGTCATCCTTGCAGCCTACGGCCGTCAGCGAAAGTACGAGTGCGGCACCAATAAGCCATGAACGCTTCATGAGTCTGTTCTCCGTGAGTGGGGGGGCAATACAACCGGGCCACCGAAGCCGGCGGCCGAGTTACCCCACAAACTGAAAAGGCGTTCGGAAGTATTCCTGTCTCTGGACTTTTTTCTTACGCGCCGCGTCATCGATAAGCGTTCTCATTTTCGCCATGGCGAATTAGATAGCTTTTTAGGCGCAATTTGCGCTTTGTCGCCGCGCTCGTCATGTAGCGGACGCTTCCAAAGACCGGCCGCTGAGGCGCCCAAGGCCGATCATAGCGGCCGAGGATCCAGAACATGCCGGCGTACGAGTTGGGGTCGCGACCATCGACTGCGTACTTGTTGTTCAGCTCGATCATCGTTTCGAGTGCGCATGCCGGCGATTTCGAGAACGCCAAGATCTGCTTGCCCCACAGCATGCGTAGGTAGTTCTGGATGCGACCCTCTCGCAAGAGCTGCGTCTGCGCCGCATTCCAGAGGGGGTCGTGTGTCTCTGCGCGCTCGAACTGCTCGCGTGTGTACACGTGCTCACGCGGGTCGCTCGCGTGCGCCTCGAGGGTGGCGCGCGACCAAGCCGGGAGCGTCTCGTAGCGATCGAAGTCGGGCATGGTGGCGGCCGTGTTGAACGCGAGCTCGCGAAACGTGACGAGCTCCTCGAGAAACGACTCCGCCGCGCTCGACAGTCCCCAGAAGCCTTCACGCTTGCCATCGCTCTCTGCCGCGCCGAGCCCTCGCGGTCGGCCATCCCAGGCTTCGGGCTCGAACAACGCAGCCACCACTTCGTGCGCGCCGAGGTGACCGAAGTGCAGGTAGGGAGAGAGCCCGCTGGCCGCCTCTGCATCGGGGTGATCGCGCTCACGTGCGTAGCGCGACAACCTCGACTCGATGAACTGCGCGAGCACCCGCCGCGCCTCGTGCGCACCGCCGGGCAGCGACGCGACCGCCGGAACGCCGGTCGAGACGGGCAGCTTGGCCACCGTCCCTGCCACGTCGGCAAGCGCACGGTCGCTCACGCGAGGCCAGCGTTTGGTGATCGCCGTCGGGAGTGCTTCGAGCCGCGGCACGGCGAGCCTGCGCAGCGGATCTTCTCGCGGGCTCTCTGCGAGCTCGTGCGCGACGTTGCGCTGGACGAAGCGACGGAAGTGGTACGCGTTGTAGAAGCTCTTGCCCTTGGCCAGCGACAGCGGCAGGAGTCCGTTGCTGTCGACCGCCTCCATGCGCACCGAGAGCGAGCGGCCCGCTGCCGCCGTCATGCGTGGGATGAAGAAGCACGGGTAGTCGTCGGTGACCACCAGCGCGGCGCGTGCGGCGAGCGCGGCGAGCAGACCCGCACCCGCTCCCCGCTTCGGCTCGAGGTATGGGTAGTAATGAGCGACCGTCTTGGCAAAGTGGGCAGCGTTGGACGCCATGCCCTCGACCACGAACGTGTGCAGACGCTGCGACGCCCACGGATAGCTGGCGCGCAGCGGCTCGAAGACCAGCAGCGGCAGCTTGAGCGCGCGGGCGTGCGCCGCCGCCTGCTGCAGCCCGAAGTTGTAGCGGCCGCGTCGTGCCGCAACCATCCAGTACAGGACGTACTCCCCGTGGCGCGCGATCGGCGAAGCGTTCAGCGCGCGCACCCGACTCGCTGGTGCGTGCATACGAGAGCTATGGGCCGGCAACCCGGCACGGTCAACGTTTGATCAGGGTTGAGTCAGGCTTGTCGCGCGCGATCAGCGTTCGCTCAGCCCTCCCAGATCACCGCTTGTTTGCGCGCGTACCAGCCGCTGACCTTGGGTGCGTAGCGCGCTTCAATCGCGCCGCGCTTGATCTTGAGCGTCGGCGTGAGAAAGCCGTTCTCCACTTGCCACTCCTCTTGGACCACCGCCAAGAAGGCGAGCTGCTCGTGCTCTTCGACCTTTGTGTTGACGTTCTTGAGCAGCTGCTTGAGGTGGCTCTCGACCGCACTGCGATCGCCGCCCTTGGCCAGCTGCCTGCGCAGCTGCTCGGCGAGCTGGATGAGCGCGAACGGCTGCGGCTCGCCCTCGCCCGAAACGCAGCTCACCTCGACCTGCGGATCGGTCATCAACAAGTTCTCGATGGGCGCGGGTGCGACGTACTTGCCCTTGCTGGTCTTGAACAGCTCTTTGACGCGACCGGTGAGCTTGAGCCGGCCCTCGGCGTCGATCTCACCGCGATCGCCCGTCTTGAGGAAACCGTCGTCGGTGAAGGAGCTGCGCGTGAGATCGGGCTGTTTGTAGTAGCCCTTCATGTCGGCCACGCTCTTCACGAGCACCTCCCCCTCCGGGCTCAGCCGGTGCTCGACGCCAGGCATCGGGTGGCCCACGTAGCCGACCCGCGACTTGCCCGGCAAGGAGACGTGCGAGTACGCGAAATTCTCGCTCATGGCGTAGCCCTCGAGCAGCTCGAGCCCGAGCGCGCGGTACCACTCGATGATGTCGGGCGGGATCGGCGCCGAACCACTGATGGCGAGCCGCGCAGCGCTGAGCCCCAGGCCCTTGAGCAAGATGCGCTTGAGCAGGCGACTGACGATCGGGATGGATAGCAAGAAGTCGAGCTTGGGCCCCGGGATCTTCTGCAACACGCCCTGCTGGAACTTGAGCCACAGGCGAGGCACCGAGTGGAAGACCGTGGGACGCGCGCGCTTGAGGTCCTGCACGAACGTGTCGAGCGAGTCGACGAAAAAGATCTTGGCGCCGACGTGGAGCGTGAGTGACTCGATGCAGGCGCGCTCGAACACGTGCGCGAGCGGCAGGTACGACATGAACCGGTCGCGCTTGGTGACCGCCAGCGCCTGCGCGGCGCCCTTGCCTGCCACCGACACGCTGCGGAAGCTCTGCTCGACACCCTTGGGTTGGCCGGTGCTGCCGGACGTGTAGACGATGAGCGCGGTCTCATCGAGCGAGCGGCGCGGCTGGCCTGCGATCGGCGGCGTGATCTTCACCAGCGTTTCCCACGTGGGGTAGTCGTTGGGCGGGCTCGACGGGTAGGACACACGCGGCAGTCCCTCGGGCACGCCGCTCTTCATGGCGTCCCAGCCGTCGAGCTTGCCGACGAACAGCAGCTTGGCTTCGCTGTGCTCGAGGATGTAGCGCACGGTCTCGGGCTGCAGCGTGGGGTAGAGGGCGACCGACACGTAGCCCGCCATCCAGATCGCCAGGTCGGTCATCACGAAGTGCGCACAGTTTTTGGAGAGCAGCGCGATCTTGGAGCCCGGCGGAAAGCCGAACGACTGGAGGTAGGCCGCCATGCGTCGGGACTCGTCGAGCGTCTGCGCCCACGTATAGGTCCGCGCCGCGCCGTTGCCGGTGGGCTGGGTCATGTAGACCTCGTTCGGACGCTGCTTTTCCCACGTGTAGGCGCGCTCGAGAACGAGATCGCTTGGTTCGATGTGCATGGCCCTTCTCTTCGTTGTTCGCCCGCGCCGCGAAAACATCGCGCGCAGTCGGAGTCGCCGGTGTCGTTGGCGTCACCTGCGTCGCACGCAGCTGCGTGCCCGATGGTTGCCTACAGCGCGTCACCTTTCAAGCACGGGGCACGTCCGATGGAGACTCACGCAAGCGTCGTTGACGGAAAGCCCAGAAAAGAGCGCAGGAGGACAGAGAACAGCAATCGAGCACGCGTTCTCTTGCTCAACTGGGCGCAGTCGATGCCAAACTTCTAGTCAGCATGGATCAAGCGCTGCGCGCGCCGACGGTGCGGATCGCTGCCAGTCTGGGAACGCTGTTGGTTCTACTGCTCGCGCTCCCATCGGCATCGGCTCAGCTGCCGCTCGAGGTGAACGGCCTGCGCGGTGGCCGTCACGTCGGGTCGGCTGGCGAAATTTCGAGTGACCCGCGGGCCGTCCTCGGCCTGGGCTATGCCTACACGGAGGGCGTGCTCGACGGAAGCGACGCGCACCAGCGCATGTTTTCCGAGCTCGCTGCCGGCTACGCCCCGTGGCGCTCCCTGCAGCTCTCGCTCGGCCTCGACGCTCGTTACGACAAGCACAGCGGGGACGCCGGGTCCGACAGCGGCGGCGCATTCGGCACGTCGCTGGCCACGCGGCACGGCTTCGCGATCACGCCCGAGCTGTCGCTGGCGGCGCGCACCAAGCTGAGCTTGGTG
>JBEGTL010000662.1:0-4625 GCA_041179425.1 Pseudomonadota bacterium
GCTTGAAAGGCTTAATGATCGCTTCGACCTTCTTCATCTGGGTGCTCCTCTTGCCGTGGAGGCTCTGTACCACACGCTATCGTCGATCTTTTTCGCTAACATTTCCGAGCGGTGAATTCGCCCAGGGCTGGCAGCGGCCGCGAGCCCACGACATCGGTTAGTGCCCCAGCCGAGCAGTCCTGGCAAGCGCGCGTTATGCTCGGCCGCTGATGCCCTCGCTGCTCACCGCGGTCCGCGATCTCGAACGACTCCGACAGATCGCAGGCGTCCTGGTACGTCATGGCTTTGGGGAGCTGGTGCAACGAGCGGGCTGGGGAGCCCCCCTCGGCGTCGGCGCCGAGGCGTCCGATCCGGGCGGGATCTCGCTCGGCCAGCGGGTCCGCCTGGTGCTGACCGAGCTCGGTCCATCGTTCATCAAGCTCGGCCAGATCCTGTCTACCCGTCCCGATCTGATCCCGGCCGAGGTCATCGAGGAGCTGCAGAAGCTCCAAGACGACGTGCCCCCGGTCCCGTTCGACCAGGTGCGGCCCGTGCTCGAGCGCGAGCTCGGAGCGACCCTCGACGAGATCTACGAGATGCTCGACGAGCGCCCGCTCGCTTCCGCCTCGATCGCCCAGGTGCACCGGGCCCTGCTGCGCGTCCCGGACGCTCCTTCGATCGACGTGGTGGTCAAGCTGCAGCGGCCCAACATCCGCGACGTCATCGAGCGAGACCTCGACCTCTTGCACTGGATGGCGCGCGCCATCGAGCGCTCCATCCCCGAGTCCCGCATGTACTCGCCCACCAAGGTAGTGGCCGAGTTCGACCGCGCGATCACGGCCGAGCTCGACTTCACGCTCGAGGCCGACAACGCCGACAAGTTCACGCGCAACTTCCTCGACTTCGAGACGGGCATCGTCGCGTTCCCGCGCGTCTATCGGCAAGCCAGCAGTCGGCGCGTGCTGACGCTCGAGTTCTTGGCGGGTCGCAAGGTGCTGGCCGCCGTCGAGGCCGGCGCCGACGGCGAGAAGATCGCCAAACACGCCGTCGCCATCATGATCAAGCAGGTGTTCGAAGACGGCTTTTTCCACGCCGACCCGCACCCCGGCAACATCATCATTCAGGGCACCGACGAGCACCCCATCATCGCGATGATCGACCTCGGACTGGTCGGTCGCCTCACGCCCCAGCTGCGCGACAAGACGGTCGACCTGATGGTCGCGGCCGCGAGCGAGGACTACCGCGCGCTCGCCGACGCACTGTTTGCGATCGGCACGCCGACCAAAAAGATCGATCGCCGCGAGTTCGAGGCCGAGGTGGCCGTGCTCGCCGACAAGTACCTCGGCAAGAAGCTCAAAGACATCCAGCTGTCGGGCATGATCCGCGACCTGATCAACGGCTCGCAGAAGTACGGCATCGAGCCGCCCTCGGACTTCGTCCTGGTGGGCAAGGCGCTGATGACGGTCGAAGGCATTGGCAAGCAGATCTATCCAGACCTCGACGTGTTCGAAGAAGTGAAGCCGTACTTCCTCAAGCTCGTGTGGATGCGCTACTCGCCCGAGAAGCTCAGCCAAGAGCTGGTGCGCGGCATGTCGCGCCTCG
Organism: Pseudomonadota bacterium; assembly: GCA_041179425.1. Classification (GTDB taxonomy): domain Bacteria; phylum Myxococcota_A; class Polyangia; order Polyangiales; family DASUME01; genus DASUME01. The sequence goes on from JBEGTL010000662.1 coordinate 1,582, forward strand.
GCGGTGCCGCCGCCGACATGCCGCTGCAGCTCGGCGAGATCTTCGACGACCTGCGCCGGGGCGACCTCGCCATCCGCACCATCGATCGCGAGCTGCCCGGCGCGCTCGATCGGCTCGGCCGACGCGTGTTCAGCGGCCTGGTGGTGAGCGTGTGCATCTTGTCGGGCGCGTTCTTGGTCGCCCACGACAACGTGCTCGGCAGCGTGCTGATGACGGTGGGTACGCTCTGGGCCGCCTCCCACACGGCGTTGGTTGCCTGGCTCGGCCGCAAAAAAGGCTGACCCGGGCCGCCGCGCGACCTCGGGTCGCCGACGCGGCTACTTGACGATGCGCTCGACCGACAGCTCGAGCTCTTCGTGGCTGTCGAGGCCGCGGTTGATAGGCGTGATGCGGTAGTCGCCCGACGCCGTCAGCACGCGCATCAGCTCGCGCACCAGCGCCGGACGCACGCGCCGGTCGAACTCTCCGTACCACTCGTAGCCGTCCGCATCGCCCTCGTACGCCTCGTCGAACTCGGCGCCGAGGTGCAGGCGGATGACCAGCTCTCGCTCTTCGCGGTACGGCATCGGACGATCTCGGCTCGCCGGCTCAGGGGGTGACCAGGGGACGCGGGTGGATCGGTTGGCGTCGTCGCGTTACTTGGCGAGCTGTTCTCGGATGAGCTCTTGATTCTTCTGATTGATCTTGATCTGCTCGATCAGGAAGTACGTCTGCATTCCGGTGAGCGCGAGCTGGATCAGCGGCGCAGCACGCTCCAGGACCTGCCCCATGGTGGCAGCCCAGTGCTCGGTCACGAACACGACGTCCCCGGGTGCGAGCTGGATATCGCCCCGCTCGTTGTCGACCAAGCCCTCGAGGTCGAAGCGGTAGACCTTGGGCGCCTTGAGCGGGCCGCGGATCAACCGCACGTCTTCGTTGTCGGAGTCGCGCGTGACGCCGCCCGAGAGCGCAAGCGCCTCGGTCATGCGGATGCCGGGGCGGAAGGTGACCATCGCGCCAGTACCGTTGCCGAGGACGGCGATGCGCGAGCCGAGGCCCGCAGGGACGAACAGCTGGTCGCCCGGGTGCACGAGGATGTTGTGTCGGGGGTCGCCCGCCAGCGCGCGTCGGATGCTCACCGGCACGGGCTCGTTTTTGCGCATCAGACGCGCCCCATCGAGATCGGCGATGTAGCTGAGCTCGCCCTCGTTCTCCGTACGCAGCGGGCCACCCGAGATTGCCAGCAGCTCGGCGATGCGCATGTTGGGCGTGATGGTCTTGGGCCCTTCGGCCGCCACGGCGCCGATGACTGTCGCGTAGTGACCGCCCCAGCCGGTGACCAGCACGCTCACGCGCACGAAGCGATCGAACTTCTGCAGCACGCCCTCGAGCGTGCGCTCGGCTTGGTGCGGCGCCAGACCCGTCACTTGTACGGGACCGGCCACGGGCACGTGGACCTTGCCCTCGTCGTCGATCACCAGCCCCTCGTAAGCGGCGGTCTCGTTGCTCATGGTGCGGACGGTGATGGTGTCGCCTGGCAAGAGCTGCAGCGGCGAGGGGTAGTCGTTGTCGACGCCCGCCGGGTCCACATTGGCCGCCTTGAATGCCGGATCTTCGTGCGGGTAGGTCGGCGCCGGACCGAACTCCTTGTGACAGCCAAAGATCGGCAGGACGAGCAGGTAGACACACACCACAGAGCACAAGCGTTTCATGTTGGTCCGCTGGTTGGGACGCGAGCCCCTCGCCAGCGCGAGCGTCTCACGTTAGGGTTGAGCGTCGCGCGAACTTTGGCAGGGGGCCGAGTTCGCGGCAAACCTTCCGCTCGACTCACGAACCAGAGGGTCGCTCGACTCATGCCCGAACCCGGCATCCAGCGCGTCTCCGATGTTCGTTCGCCCGCGGACGAGCCGCACGCTTCGACGCTCGCGTTCACCGAGCCGGTGCTCACTTCCGCGGCCGTCCAGCACATCGAGCATGCGCTGCGTGCGCAACGCAATGCACTGCCCGTCGCCATCGACTGCCGGCCACTCGTCGCGGTGACGGCCGCCGGCCTCTCTGCGCTGCTCGAGCTCGGCCGCAGCAGTGGCGGCCTGCGCGAGCTTTCGCTCACCGAGCTTTCGCGCGAGCTGACGCGTGTCGCCATCGAGGCCGGCCTGAGCGAGCGCTTCTCCATCTACGCGACCACCGCGGCTTGGCAACGCAGCGTCGAGCGGCGCGAGGTCGGCCCGTGCGCGCCCTGATCTACGAGCTGGCCGGGGCCATCGGGGCCGGTGCCCTCGACGTCGCGGGCCGGCCGCTGATCATTCGCCAGCTGCAGTGGCTGCGCGATCGCGGCATCGAAGACGTCGTCGTCGAGATCGCCAGCGGCGCGCAGGCCGTCGAGCGCGGTGCCTTGCTGCTTGGCACCGACCCTCTCACGTTGCGCTGCCTGGTCATCCCCACACGCTGCGCGATAGGCCCGCTCGGCTTGGCGGAGCGCGCAGGTCTCGACGACGACGAGCTGTTCCTCTCGCTGCCCGCCAACATGGTGGTGCACGCCGACCTGGTCCTGCCCGAGCAGGCGACCGCGTACTCGTTCGGCCCGCCCGCGTTCGCGGTGCAAGCGTCGCCCGCCATCGTGGCCGTGCGATCGCGTGTGCACGAGGCCGAGCGCAGCACCGAGCACGCAGCAGGCTGGGCCCTTCGCGTGGCGGACCCGGCGGCCGCGCACACGCTCTCGTGCGCCATCTTGAGCGGGCAGGCGACCGGCTTCATCGTGCACGCCGCAGAGGTGCGCACGGGCATCTGGTTGGCCAGAGGCGCGCGCGTCGCCGAAGACGCGACGCTGTTGCCGCCCACGCTGATCGGCGCCTACGCGCGCGTGTTCGCCAAGGCGCGCGTCGGGCCCAACGTGATCGTCGGCGATGCCGCCGTCATCGAGCGCGAAGCCGTGCTGTCGGAGGTCACGGTCGCGCCTGGCACGCTCGTGGGCGAGGCCTCGCGCGTGCGCCAAGCGCGCATCGACCCGCGCGGCATCACCAGCCTCGCCGACCATGCGCGCACCGAGCTCGACGATCCGCTGCAGC
>JBEGTL010000663.1:0-4623 GCA_041179425.1 Pseudomonadota bacterium
CTGCGCGATCGGCTCGAGGCTCGCCTGCTGCAGCTCGGAGCCCAGCTCAACGCCGACCTCGGCTCCCGCGTCGCAACCGTGAGCAACGTGTGCTGGCCGAGCCGACGCTCCGAAGCGCTGGTCGCCGCGTTCGACATCGAAGGGCTCGCGGTGAGCGCCGGTGCCGCGTGCTCTTCTGGAAAGAGCGAACCATCGCCGGTACTTCTGGCGATGCACGCGGCTGAACCTCATAGAGCTGAGATGAGTGTTCGCTTTAGCTTTGGCCCAGAAGTGTCTGAAAACGATGTAGAATTCGCTGTGGCATGTTGCGAAAAAGTGCTCGCAAGACCGCCCGCCTGAGCCGACCTCAGAACGATTCTACATATCGAAGCATAGTCTCCAGTGAGTTCCAGGTTTGCATGTCAACTGATCGAAATTAAACGGTTTACTGCGAGAGCTTTTCGTAGATCGCTCGTTCTCTTGAATAGAACGCCACGCTTGACCACTCCGCCGCGTTGCGGCACGAGAAGCGCCCCATGTCGAACGTCACGAGACCGATGCGTGTCCTCGTCGCAATGAGCGGCGGAGTCGACTCTTCCCTGGCTGCGGCCTTACTCCAGGCCCAGGGCCACGAGGTCATCGGCGTGACCCTGCACCTGTGGGACGCGGCGGGTGGCGACAAAGTCGGTCGCTGCTGCGCGCCCGAGGACCGCGACGACGCGCGCCGGACCTGCGAGCAGCTGGGCGTGCCGCACTACGTCATCGACGAGCGCGAGGCCTTCCGCACCCACGTCGTCGACCCGTTCATCCAGGTCAACCTGGCCGGCAAAACGCCCATCCCCTGCGTCGCTTGCAACCAGCAGGTGAAGCTCGGTCGGCTGTGGCAGCTGGCGCAGAGCTTCGGTGCCGAGCGCGTCGCCACCGGCCACTACGCGCGCCTTCGTCACACGGAGACAGGCGAGGCCGAGCTGCTGCGCGGTCGCGACGAGACCAAGGACCAGAGCTACTTCCTGTTCGGCGTGGCCCCGACCATCCTCGAGCACATGCTCTTTCCGCTGGGCGAGATGTACAAGACCGAGGCGCGCGAGGCGGCACGAGCGTTCGGGCTGCCCAACTGGGACAAGCCCGACTCGCAGGAGCTCTGCTTTGTGCCGGACCAAGACGTGCGCGGTTTCGTAGATCGCCATTCCGACGAGACCGCGGAAAGCGGCGACATCGTCGACGCCCAAGGCCAGGTGTTGGGTCAACATCGCGGCATCACCGGCTTCACCATCGGCCAGCGTCGCGGCATCGGCATTCCAGGGCGCGAGCCTCGTTACGTGCTCAAGATCGTCAAAGACACCCGGCAGGTCGTGGTCGGCAGCGCTGCCGAGCTGGCGGTCGCCGAGCTCAGCGCCGAGTCCGTGACCTGGACAGGCTCGCGGCCGGCTGCGGCGTTCGATGCCCAAGTGCGTATCCGCTCGCGCCATCGCCCGAGCGCCTGTGTGGTCACGCCAACCGACAACGGCTTCACGGCTCGCTTCGTCACGCCCGAGTCTGCGGTCGCGCCAGGCCAGGCAGCGGTCGTGTACTGCGGTGAACGCGTAATTGGCGGCGGCTACATCGTCTGAGTTACGTGCGCCCAAGGCCTTCGGTCGCTATAAGGTCGCCGTGAATACGAGACGGTCGAAGTCGGGTTCCTCAAGTTCGCGCGGTACTACGGTGCGGTCGGCCGTGCTCGAAGGCCACGTGCGCGACGTCACCGACGCCGGTGATTCGGTCGTCGAGACCGAACAGGGCATCGTGCTCGTGACAGGCGGGCTGCCCGGGGAGCGCGTGCGGGTTCGCACTGAACAGGCGCGGGCCGGCGTGCTGCGCGGCGACTTGCTGGCGGTGCTGACGCCCGCGTCAGATCGCATCGAGCCGGTATGCCGCATCACCGAGCGTTGTGGTGGTTGCCCGGTGATGAGTCTCCAGCTCGAGTCCCAATGGCAGCTCAAAAAACGCCGCGTCGAGCGCGCCGTCGAAGGTCTGTGCGCGGACGGCGTGAGCGTGCAGCTGGAAGCGGCGGGCGAGCCGGTCGGTTATCGCAGACGCGCGCGCATGGCGTTTCGGCGCGTGGGCCAGGGGTTGGTGCTCGGCTACCACGCCCACGGCAGTCGGCAGCTCGTGGACGTGGAGCAGTGTCCCGTGCTCACGCCGGAGCTCGACGCCGCGCTCGCTCACGTGCGTACGCTGCTCGGTCCTCTGTTGATGGGTGTGGGCGTACTCGAGCTCGACGGCCTGAGCGCCGAGCGCGTGGCGGTGTCGATCAGTTGCGAGAGCGCGCAGTCTGCCGAGGCCTATCGTGCTGCCGAACAGCTCGCGAGCACGACCCCGATCGCCGTGGTTGCGCTGCGTGTGGGCGAAGGCGCTCCGGCGCTGTTCGGCGATCAGAGCACGCCGCAGCTCGCACGCGATGGCCTGCCGATCACGGTCCCCCGACACGGCTTTTCACAAGTCAATGCCGCCGTGAACACGCGCCTCGCGCAGCGCGTGCTCGAGCTGGCGGAACCGCAAGCCGCGCGTGTGCTCGAGCTCTACGCAGGCCACGGCAACTTCACGCTCGAGCTCGCCGCGCACGCCGCGCAGCTACTGGCCGTCGAAGCTGACGAGCGCGCGGTGGAAGCGTGTCGTCAGAATCTGCGTGTGCGCGAGCAGAAGCAAGCGCGCGTGCTCATGGCCGACGTGCGCCAGTTCAACGTGCGCGAGCGCTTCGATGTGCTCGTGCTCGATCCACCGCGGGGTGGTTGTCCCGCGCTCGCCACCCTGGCGCAGCAAACCCGCCCGGCTCGGGTCGTGTATATCTCGTGCCACATGACCACCCTCCAGCGCGATTTGCGTGCGCTGCATGCTGCCGGCTACGTCGCAGATCGCGTACATGCTCTCGACATGTTCCCTCAGACCGGGCATGTAGAGGCCATAGTGCGCATGCGTAGAGTCGTGAGCTGACTCGCGCTCAGCAGTGAAGGCCAACGCGAAACATGAAGTGCCCGTTCTGCGGCAGTGTCGACAACAAGGTCATCGACTCGCGGCTTTCGCAAGGCGACGAAGTCACGCGTCGGCGTCGCGAGTGCGAGCGCTGTACGCGCCGTTTCACGACCTACGAGCGCATCGAGCTGGTGCTGCCGATGGTGGTCAAGAAAGACGGCCGGCGCGAACCGTTCGACCGCCTCAAGGTCCTGGCCGGTTTGCGGCGCGCCTGTGAAAAGCGGCCGGTCGCGTCCGAGCGCCTCGAGCAGCTGGTCGATCAGATCGAGCGCGACGCCGTGGAATCCGGCGACAAAGAAGTAGACGCCGCGCAGATCGGCGAGAACGTCATGCGCGCGCTGAAAGACTTGGATCAAGTCGCGTACGTGCGCTTTGCGAGCGTATATCGCAGCTTCAAAGACATTCACGAGTTCATGGCCGAGCTCTCGGCACTGCTGACGCAACCGAAGAAAGACGATGTCAGTTGAGCGCGGCCACGGGGAGCGGCAGACCCAGGTCGACGAACGTTGGCTGAAACGCGCGCTGGCTGCGGCGCTGAAGGGTGATCCCAGTCCTGCGCCGCGCATCGGTGCGGTCGTCGTGCGCGGTGAAGAGCGGGTGAGCGTGGGGCAGCAAGCGCATGCCGATGCACCGCACGCTGCGCTGATGGCGCTGGCGCGCGCAGGTACGCGTGCTCGCGGCGCGACCTTGTACGTCACGCTCGAGCCGTGCGGATCACCGTGCACCGAGGCCATCATCGCGTCCGGTGTCGCGCGCGTGGTGGTGGGTTGCAAGGACCCACGACCGCACGTGCGTAGCAGCTATCGGCGGCTGCAAGCACGCGGCATTCACGTCGTGTCAGGCGTGCTCGAAGCGGCCGCGCAGCAGCTGCTCGCAGACTTTTGCAAGTTTCAAACACAGGGTTTGCCGCTCGTCACGCTCAAAGCAGCAGTTACACTCGATGGGCGCACTGCCGCTCGCAGCGGCGAGTCCAAATGGATCACGGGTCCGATCGCGCGCAAGTACGCGCACCGGATGCGCGCCGAGTCCGACGCAGTGCTAGTAGGAGTAGGAACGGTCTTGGCCGACGACCCGGAGCTCACCGTGCGCGCGGTTCGCGGTCGCGATCCGTTGCGTGTCGTGTTGGACAGTCAGCTCCGCACACCCATGCACGCCAAGTTGGTCACGACGGCGCAGCACATACCCACGCTCATCCTGCACGCAAAGTCGGCGAACGCCGAGCGTGCGGCGCAGCTACGGGCGGCAGGCGTTCAGCTGGTCGCTGTGCGGCAGTCCGCGACTCGTGGGCCTGGCAAACGTACGCGTAGCTTGGATGTCGAAGCGGCGTTGCGTGAGCTCGCGCGGCGCGGGGTGGTCCGGTTGCTGGTCGAGGGGGGTGCACAAGTCCACGCTGCGCTGCTCGATGCGGGCCTGGTCGACCGCGCTGCGGTGTTCGTGGCGCCGCGCATTTTGGGCGACATGCAGGCCATCCCGCTCGTCGCGAGTCAGACCCCGCGTACGCTCGCGGCCGCGTTCACGCTGCCCAATCCTGAAATCGTGCGCTGCGGAAATGACGTTTTGTTTCGCGGAGATCTCAGCGGAATCGAAAGTGCTCAGCCAACTCGAAGGTCGGCATCCAAGGCTGGACCGCGGCAA
>JBEGTL010000664.1:0-4612 GCA_041179425.1 Pseudomonadota bacterium
TCTTGCGCACGCGCGAGACCGAGCACACCGAGGGACAAAGCGAGCGAAAAGGAGCTCGAAAAAAGCAGGCGGCGCATAGGCGATGGGGCTCGTAGCACGCCCGCAAACACACGGTCAATCAAGGGTTCCGGCAAACAATCTCGATGGGTCGAAGCGAGCCCTCGGGTGCGCGAGCGAAGATCGTGAGCCAGCGCCAGACTCGTGACTCACCCTCTGAAGAAGCTAGACTCCACAAAGCGGTAATCGTGACAGCACGCGTTCAACTAGTAGCTCTCGGCGGCTTGGGAGAGGTCGGCATGAATTGCATGTCGGTCGAGCACGGCGACGCTCGTCTCCTGATCGACTGCGGCATCACCTTCCCCGACCATCCCTTCGGCACCGACGTCATTCGTCCCGACTTCAAGCACCTCTGCGACGTGCCCAAGCAGAGCTCGGCGCTGTGGCTCACGCACGGGCACGAAGATCACATCGGGGCCATCCCCTACCTGCTGCGCGAGCAGCCGATGCGCATCTACGGGCCTCCGTACGCTCTTGCACTGGTGCGCGAGCGCCTGCTCGAACACCCGCCTGCGCGGCCCCCGGAGCTGATCACCACCACGCCCGGTCAGCGCTACGCCATCGGGCCTTTCGAAGCAGAAGCAGTGCGCGTCACGCACTCCATCGCCGACGCCACCTCGCTCGCGCTGCACACGCCCGCGGGGCTCATCATCCACACGGGCGACTTCAAGATCGACCCCACGCCCACCGATCACGAGCAGTTCGACCACGAGCGTTTTCGCCAGCTCGGCGACGCGGGCGTGCGCCTCTTGCTCAGCGACTCCACCAACATCGACAGCGAGGGCGAGGCGGGTAGCGAGCGCGGAGTCGCCTCCTTGCTCTCCGAGCTGGTCGACAACGCCGCCGGCCGCGTGGTGGTCACGCTGTTCGCGTCCAACACGCACCGCATGCGAGCGGTCATCGACGCGGCCAAGGCATCGGGGCGCAAGCTGTGCTGGCTGGGTCGCTCCGTGCAGACCCACTCCCGCGTCGCGGTCGAGACGGGCTACCTCGGACGGCTCGACGAGCTCACGGTGCCGCCCGCCGTCGCGGCTTCGTTGCCGCGCCACAAGGTGCTGTTTGCAGCCACCGGCTCTCAGGCCGAGCCGGCCAGCGCGCTCGCGCGCATCGCGCGCCGCGTCCATCCCCAGATCGCGCTCGATCCGGGCGACACGGTCATCCTCTCGTCGCGCATCATCCCGGGCAACGATCGGCCCGTGGTCGACATCATCGACGCGCTGCTCCGGCAAGGGGTCGTCGTGATCGAGCGGCGCACGCACCGCGGGGTGCACGTGAGCGGCCACGCCCATCGCGGCGAGCAGCGCACCATGCTCGAGCTGGTGCGTCCGCAGAGCTTCGTGCCCGTCCACGGCACGCTGCACCATCTCAATCGTCACGCCGAGCTCGCGCGCCAAGTGGGCGTGCGCAAGACCGCGGTCATCCAGAATGGCGACGTCCTCGAGCTCGAGCGCGACACCATGCAGGTCGTCGATCGTGCGCACACCGGGCGGATCCACGTGGCGCGCGGCATCGACGTCGACGACGAGGTCCTCGCCGAGCGCGCCAAGCTCGCCGAGCAGGGCGCCGTCGCGATCTCCTTCGTGATCGACCCGGCCGGCAGGTTGTTGGGATCGCCCGACCTCACCGCACGCGGCGTGGTGCTCGGCGGCCAGATCAAAGACGTGCTCGCACAGGCGCGCATCGCGGCCAAACGTGCCTTCCGGTTCGCCGTCGAGGACGGGCTGAGTTCCGACATCGAGGCACTGCGCGAGGTCGTGCGGCGCAAGATGACCCGCTTCTTTTTCGACAGCCTCGGCCAGCGAGTCGTCTGTTTGGTGCTCGTGCACGTGGTCCGCGCCTGATGCTGCGGCGCTGGGCCGCCGCGCTGTGGCTCGCCACCTCGATTGCATTTGGCAGTGTGCGCTGTACGCCGCCGGCAGCACACCATGCAGAGCCCGCCTCGAGCAGCGCGCCGAGCAGCGGTCCAGCCTCTTCCAATCGAGCCTCGCGCGACGAACAGTCTGGCCACGCGGACGCGCCCGATCAGCAGGTGGGCCGATCGCGGCCGGCCAGTCCCACCGAGCTCGCGATCGTCGAGGGGCTCATGCACGAGACCGAGTCACTGCGCGGGCTGCGCTTTTTGGCACCGGTCGAGGTACGCATCGAAGATCGCGCGGCCATGCGCGCCTACGTCGATCGCGCCCTCGATGACGAGCAGCTGCGACGCGCCACACGCCGCTACCTCGCGCTCGGCGCACTCGACGAAAACCTCGACGTGCGGGCGCTCCTGGTGTCGGTGATGGAGGAGGAGCTCGTCGGCTACTACGACCCCAAAAAGAAACGACTGGCCGTGCGCTCCGACATCGCACGCGAGCTCGGCATGGCGAGCACCCACGGCGTGAGCTCGTCCGGTGAGCCTCCCGTCGCGCCTCGCTCGGAGCGGAGCCTCACGTGGCGCGCCACCGTGGTGCACGAGCTGGTGCACGCGCTGCAAGACCAACACTTTGGGCTCGGTACCACCATCGAGCAGAAACGCAGCACCGACGCCGACAACGCGTTCGGCGCGCTCATCGAGGGCGACGCCACCCTGGTCATGCTCGGCTACACGGTACAGCTCGCCGGCGAGTCGCTCGACACGCTCGCGCAGCACCCCGAGCGCGTGCTCAGCGCGATGTCGCGCAGTCCAGACCAGCTCACCGGCGCATTGCGCAAGGCCCCCGCCCTGCTGCGCGAGCCCCTGTTGTTCCGCTATCGCGAGGGCGCGCACTTCTGTGCAGAGCTCTACCGCGACGGGGGATGGGCTCGCGTCGACGCGGCGCACCGCGCGCCCCCCAGCACGACCCTGTCCGTGCGCAATCCCCGACGCTACCTCGACCGCAGCCCCGAGCCATCGTTGCGCCTGCCCGAGGTATCGTGGCTGCACGAGCGCGGCTACGAGGCGGTCGACGACGATGTCCTTGGCGGACTCGAGCTGAGCGTGGTGCTCGAGACCGCCGGCGTCGAAGCAGAGTACATCGTCAGCGCGTGGCGTGGCGATCGCTACTTGGTGCTCGAGCACCAGGCCAAAGACGTTTCACTTTGGTGGCTGCACTTCGCGACTTCCGCCACTGCGCGCAACGTCGGCGAGGCGTTCGAGCGGCTGCACGATCCCGCGCGGCGCGTGGCACGCAAGGCCAGCTCGCTGCTGGTTGCGCGAGGGCTCGACGCGGCGAGCTTCGTCCGCGCGACCGAGACGCTCGGCACACTCGGGTCGGTGCAGCCTGCCCGCACACCCGCCACGACCGCGCACATCGTCTCGCGAAGCGCCTCACGCGCGCCCGTCAAACGAGGCGATCCGCTTGCCACCAACACGCACCGGCACTAGACAAGCGCCTCTCATCAACCTACCGGCCGAGGCGTGCCCGCGATGGAATCGCAGATTAGCGAAATTAGCCCTGTTTTGGTGCAAGTTAGCGTCGAGGTCCCCTGGCTCGATGTCGAGAAGGCCATGGAGGGCAGCTACTCGCAGCTTGGCCGCACGGCCAAGGTGAAGGGCTTCCGGCCAGGCAAGGTTCCGCGCAGCGTGCTCAAGCAGCTGTTCGGCACCAAGGTGAAGCAAGACGTCGTCAACACGCTGATCGAGGCGAGCCTCGGCCGCGCGGTCGAGCAGCACAAGCTGACGGTCGTGTCGGTCCCGCCCCTCGAAGCGGTGCCGGTGCTCAAGCAGGGTGAGCCCCTCAACTTCACGGCCAAGCTCGAAGTACGACCGAAGATCGAGAAGGTCGACATCGAGGGCATCACGCTCACGCGCGCGGCCATCAACGTGCCTGACGAGCAGATCGAAAAAGAGATCGAGAACCTCCGTCAGCAGCATGCAGAGCTCGTGGCCCCCACCGAGGCGCGCCCCGTACAAGAAGGCGACGTCGTCACGTGTGACTACACCGTCTCCGTCGAGGGCGTCGAGCGACCCGATCTCGCGGCTACGGGTCGTCCCATCGACACCGCCGGCGGCCTGCTGCCCGAGCTGAAGACGGCGTTGATCGGCAAGAGCATCGGCGAGACGACGCGTGTCGAGCTCACCTTCCCCGAAGCACAGGGCGGCGAGTTCGGCGGCAAGCCCGGCGTGTTCGAGATCACGCTCAAAGAGATCAAGGCCAAGGTCGTCCCCGAGCTCGACGACGAGTTCGCGAAGGACCTCGAGCACGAATCGCTCGACGCACTTCGCCAGAAGACCCGCGAGCGCCTCGAGGCAACTGCGCGCCAGAACAGCGAAGCCGAGCTGCACGAGGCCCTGATCGAGAAGGTCCTCGAGAAGAACCCCGTCGAGCTCCCCCCGTCGCTCGTCGCGCAGCAGGAGCAAGCCATGCTGCAGGAGTACGTGCGCATGATCCGTATGACGGGTCAGGCGCCCAACCTCGGCGAAGACTTCATGACCGAGACCAAGGACAACGCCGCCCGACGTGTGCGCGCTGCCCTGCTGCTCGGTGCGATCGCCCAGGAGCGCGGAATTCGCGTAGAAGCCGCCGATCTCGACAAGCGCCTCGAAGAGATGGCGCAGCGCAGCGGAAAGCACGTTACCAAGCTGCGTGCAGAGCTA
>JBEGTL010000665.1:0-4605 GCA_041179425.1 Pseudomonadota bacterium
CAAGGACGAGGACGAGCTCGGGAGCCATGGACCCGTACGACGTTTGTGGTTAGAGGCCGCGCTGCCACTCGGGGCGCAGCGCAACGCGCCCGTCGAGTGCGGCGTCGATGGTGGCGACGATGCGCTAGCGATCGGCGGGCAGCACGCCGGCCAGGGGCAGGTAGTTGGACGCGTGGTTGGTGCGGAACACCGTGCGTGTGGGCCGCGCCTCGTCGACGATGGTGCGCAGCTCGCCGAACATTTGTTCCATGCCGGGAAGCGTGAACCGGTCGCGTTTGGCCAGCGTCTCGAGCGGCGTGCCGGGGATGACGGTGGTGGTGAGGGCGCCGAGATACTCCGGGTCCATCGCCGTGATCAGCTTGGCCGTGCCCCGTGCGTGCTCGTCGGAGCGGGCCACGCCGCCGACGCCGAGCATGACGATGACGCTGATCTCCATGCCAGCCTCGTGCGCGCGCTGGGCCGCCTCGGCGTGCTCGTCGAAGGTGGACCCCTTGGCGATGCGCTTGAGGGTCGCGTCGTCCCCCGACTCGGGACCGATGTAGAGCCGGGTCAGCCCCGCCTCGCGCAGCTGGACCAGCTCTGCTGGGGTCTTGCCGAGGATGTTGCGGGCCATCGCGTAGCAGGACACACGCTCGAGCCGTGGGAAGCCGAGCTTGATGGCGTCCAGCAGGGCTAGCCAGTGGTCGACGGGCAGCACCAGAGCGTCGCCGTCGGCCACGAACAGCTTGCGCACCCGCGGGCCAAAGCGCGCCGCGGCCAGCGCCAGGTCGGCGAGCGACTCGTCGATCGCGCGCACCCGGAAGCGCTTGTCGCGGTACATGTCGCAGTACACGCAGGCGTTCCAGGAGCACCCGATGGTAGCCTGGAGAATGTAGGCGTCCGCCTCCGAGGGGGGACGATAGAGCTGACCTTCGTAGCGCACGCCATGAACATGGCGAACTGTGAGCGGGCGCGCCAGGTGTTCGCCGGTCTGATACGCTGAGTCCGCATTGATGGAGTCACAACAGAGCGATCCACGCGTGGGCGTGGTGCTGAACGGCCGCTACCGCATCACCGAGCTGCTCGGCGAGGGGGGCATGGGCCTGGTCTACCGTGGCGAACGCCTGCAGCTGGGGCGTCCGGTGGCCATTAAATTCCTTCATTCGCCCTACGCCAAGTCCCCCAAATATATGGCGCGCTTCGAACGCGAGGCGCGCGCGATGAGTAAGCTCTCGCACCCCTACTGCGTCTCGGTGATCGACTTCGGGGTGCACGACGAGCCCTACATCGTGATGGACTTCGTCACGGGCGAGACGCTGCGCGATCTGATGGACCGGGTGCGCATCGGGCCCCAGCGCGCCATCCAGCTCGTGCGTCAGATCTTGGCCGGGCTGTCGCACGCGCACGGCCAGGGCGTCATCCACCGCGACATCAAGCCCGGCAACATCATGGTCGGAGAGGCCACCGGCGTGGGCGACCACGTGCGCATCTTCGACTTTGGCCTGGCCAAGCTGCACGACCCGGCGGTCGAGGGCGACCAGTCGATGGCCACGGTCATCGGGACGCCTGCGTACATGGCGCCCGAGCAGACACGCGCCGAGTCCATCGATGCCCGGGCCGACCTGTACGCGACGGGCGTGTTGTTGTTCGAGCTGCTCACGGGCCAAAAGCCGTTCATCGGCGAGGACGCCTACGCGGTGATCCGGATGCAGCGCGAGACGCCTGCGCCGCTGCTCCGCACGCGCGCCGAAGAGCTCTCCGAGGAGCTCGAGCAGGTGGTCGACAAGGCTCTCGCCAAAGACCGCGAGCAGCGCTACCAGACCGCCGCCGAGTTCGTGGCCGCACTCGACTCGACCCCCGAGTCCTACCAACGCATGTCCTCGGTGCCGACCGACAGCAGCCCGCCGCGCGACGGCAGGCTCATCACGCCGCGGCCCAAGCGCGAGGTCACGGCCACCCACTCGTCGCCCGTCGACGCCAGCGCGAGCTCCCCGCGCTCGACGCGGCTGGCGCTGCTGGGCTTGCTGTTGGTCGCAGTGGTCGGCGCGTTCGTGTACTTCAACGCACGTGCGGTCGACGAGAGTGTGACCACGGCCGCACTGCCCGAGACTCCCGCGCCCACGAGCGCCACGTCTCGCGCGCCCGAACGAGCGCGTGCTGCGGCGCCGATCGAGGGGGCGTTGGCTGCTGCGGCTGGCGGGTCGCCTTCGTCTACCGAGGTCACGGCCCCTCCGGGTGGCGAGCCCATTCCGCTGGTCCCACCGATCGACGCTGGCGCGCTCGACGGAGACGAGCAGGCTACCGAGACCGAAGCGTTCGTCACCAGCGACGCAGGCGACGAAGAGCTGGTCATCTCCGAGCTCGAGATCGCCGATCACGAGCTCAACGAGACGGCCGAGCGCGAGGCGGCCCCGGTCGTCAACGCGCAGCCGGCGGTCAAGTCGATCAGCGACGTGCACAAGCTGATCGACAAAAAGAAGCTCGACGAGGCCATCTTCGGCATCCAGGCGCTGCGCAAAAAGAGCCCGGACAACCCGTATTTGCCCTATTTGTTGGGCGATCTGTACTTCGGTCGCGGCTGGTGGACCGACGCCTTGGCCAAGTATCGCGAGGCCATCAAGCTCAACCCCGGGTACCGCCGGCGCATCACCATCCAAAAGAACGCCATCGAGGCGCTCGGCAGCGATCGCAGCTACGCACGCGCGCGGGTGCTGTTGGTGCGCGACGTACGGCAGCCTGCACTTCCCGCGCTGGCCAGGGCAGCACAGCACGACGACAACCCGGTGGTGCGCAAGCGCGCCAAGCTGATCGCGGCGCAGATTCGCTGAGCGAGAGGGCGTGATCGCCGGTCGTTTCCTCGGCTCGCGCAGTCGTGGGCGCGCTTGGATGCTCGCCCACGACCCAGCTCGGCACTACAGTCGCCGCGATGAGTCGTCCCACCGAAGGTCTCAAAAGCGAAGCCCTCCTCGCTGCCCTCAAAGATGCCCTGCTAGGGCGCCCCGAGCGGCTCGAGGACCTGCTCGCGAGGCACGGCGCCATGCCGGGGCCCAAGCCCAACGTCAAGCTTGCCGCTGCGTTCGGGATGGAGATCGCAAGCGTACCCGGCAACGTCGCGCCGCTGCTCAACCGGCTGGGTGACGACGATGCGGCCCCGGACACGGCGCAGGTGTTCTTGCCAGTTGCCGCCGCGCACGGCTGGGCGGGGCGCATTCGTGAGGGCAAGGACCTCGACAAGGGCTGGAGTGCGCTCGCCGCGCTCGCAGCCGATGAGCGCGGGCCCGTGCGGGTGGGCACGCTCGACGCGCTGGTGACCCTCGCGCTGCGCGAAGGCGGCGCCGACGCCATGATCGAGCGCGCCACACCTTGGCTCGACGAAGAAGACCGCGAGCTGTGTTTTGGCGCCGCTGCGCTGGTGATCGAGGCGCTCGGCAATGGGCAGGTGCTGGCCGGTGTGCGCGACCACGACGGACTGCTGTCTTACTTGTCCAGCGCGATCGATCGCATCGCCGATGCGCCGCGCTCTGCCGAGCGTTTGGACGGCCGCCGCCGCGTGCTGACTTCGCTCGCGCTCGGTCTGGCCAACGTGGTCGCACTGGTGCGAACAGAAGATCGCGGTCTGCACTGGTTCGAAGCCGAGTGCGAACGCGCCAAGCACCCCGATGTGCGCTTGGCGCTGTCGCAGGCTCTGCTCAAGCTTGCGAGTATCCCGCAGGCGCCGGCGTCGTCGTTGGTGGACACCCTCAGGAAGAAGCTCGAAGACAGCGCGAAGCCGCTGCGCGATCCGTCGAGGCTGCGGCCCGGGACGGGTCGTGGGCGAAGGTCCCGCAATACGCGGTAGCCCTCTCTCGTCGATCGAGCACGAAAACGAGCACGAGCACGAGAGACAACGAGCACGAGCACGTGAACGGACACGGTCGCTCGGCAGCCTCGCGAGAGCTCAGATCGAGTGCCAGGGCTTCCCGGGGTCAGCAGCAAGAGCGGGACCCACGTGTTCGTTGACGCACTCGTGCTCGTTGCCCCTCGTGTTCGTCCACGTGATCGACCGGGGAACTAAGGTTGCCTAGTTCCCGAACCCGTCAGATCTGAATCTGCGCGCCGAGCTGGAGGATGTCTTGCTTCCCTCCCTTGTCCGCATCGATGTGACGGTAGTTCAGATACCAGCGATGGTTGAACCCATCGACGATGTAGCCGAGACCTACGTCGTAGACGAGCGTGGTATCGGTCGCCTTGTGGTCGGCCCAGGTGAAGTGGAAGTTGGGCTGGAGCTGACCTGCACCGAGCTTGGTGGGACTGAGCCAGCTGACCTCGGCAAACAACGACTGACCAGGGTGAGGACCGGTGACTCCGTTGCCGGTGTCGACCGTGCCCTGGTTGACCACGTAGCCGGGGTCGGTCCCGTTCATGTTGGTGTACTGCGCCTGCAGCGTGTACGTGCCGCTCTCGAAGCGCTTCTCCGCGAGCATGTCGACGCCTCCACCAAAAAATCCGTTGTCGGTCTTGGGTCCACTGCGCACACCACCCATGTCGGAGACGCCCGTCCCCTTCTGCCCGCGGATCACGCCGCCGATCGAGAGTGTGTCCTGCGCGCCGTAGTACGTGCCCGAGGTGTAGTAGTAGTTTTCCTTG
>JBEGTL010000666.1:0-4602 GCA_041179425.1 Pseudomonadota bacterium
GCAAACCGAGCTCTTCGGGCGGACCTTGCGGCGAAGCAAGGACGTCGCCGAGCGCCAATTGAAGCAAGCCGCGAATCCGGCCTGGCTGCGTGGTGCGCGCCAGCATGCGCTCGAGTACCGCGCGCGCCGCGTCGGCCTCGCGCGCGGCGGTGTAGATGCGCGCCTGCAAGACGGCGCCGAGCGGACAGTCCTTGCGCACTCCGCAGGCGGCCTCTTCGGCCGTGCCCAGCGCGATTTGCAGCTGTTTTTGCTCTTCTGTGCTGCCGTGTTGGGGACGGATGAAGCTGACCGACCAGTTGCCGAGCACGGCGAGTGCGGCCGCCCGCCTCTTCAGCAGCCGGGCCTCGTCGGTGGTGGGCTTCTGCGCGGCCAGCCGTCGGAGACAGCCGAGCATCGGCTCCATGGAGCTCTCGGGCCGCGTACCGTCCGGAGAGAGCAGCGCGAGACACGACCAGGCGATGGAGCCCGTGCGCAAGAGCTGACTCTGCTCTTCTGGGATGGCCAGGTGCCGCGCCTCGCGGGCGACGTGCGCAGCGCGCGCATAGTCGCCGCTGGACGCAGCCGCGTGCGCTTCGAGCGCCAGCGCATGACCAAGATACTCAGGTCGCCCGCGTGTCTTGACCTCGTCTGCTGCCGCAAGCGCCGCACCAGGCGAACCGGCGCGCTCGAAAGCGAACCAGCCGTTGTCGAGTGCGCGGCTTCCGGACTGCAATACCTCGGTTTCCCAAGGGGTGTCGTCTGCATGTGCGGACGCACTCACGAGTGTGGACAGAACGAGCAACCATGTTCGACGCCGCAGCTGCCGCATGTGCCTCCCGAAGGGCCCCTCTCATCGCTGGTCAGCAGACCCGTGCCGTCTCAGCTTAGGGGGGTGTCGCACCATACTCTTAATCAAACGTAGATTGCGAGTGCGCTCTGTGCGTCTTCCCATCTTCTGTTCGTAAAAATCTCACCCTGTTCGTTCGCCGGCTCGCGCGAGCTCTTGTCCATGCCTGAGCCGCGTGAGCGCGCCTGAGCGCCGCACGGCGAACAGTCCAATCGGCTCGCCTTGTTCCTCGGTCGTGCACTTTCTCGAAAACGGCAAAACGCGCCGTTGAGCCTTGCTGTGCAGACTGCGAGCGCACAGTCGCGACGTCTGCCGAAGGTCTGCCGTTCGTCGACGGAGTGGACAGTCTGTCCGCCCGAACGCGCGGCGCAGCAAAGCCACTGGTGCACAGTCCGAAACCGCAGAGACGTCGTTACGCGACGTCTCCTTTTGCGTTCACGCACCTGAAAAAGCGCTTCGACCCGAGAACAGATTCGCGATGTGCAGGGAGGGATAACTGCAACGAGGAGAGGGAGAGTGCCGCCCCTGCTTTACAGCGCGGTGACAAACGGTGCGCCCAGGACTCCTGACGCGGGCGGCCTGTTGACGCGCTGCGTCTCGGGCGCGCAGCACGTCCGCCGTGGAGCGATCGGCGCCCAACAGACGCTCAGCAGGTGGCGGCGAGCGCCTGCTGTAGGTCGGCGATCAGCTCGTCGGCGTCTTCGAGTCCCACGGAGAGCCTGACCAGGTTGTCACGAATTCCGATCGCGGCGCGCTGCTCGGTCGTGAGCTCGTAGAAGGACATGAACGCGGGCTGCTCGATCAACGACTCGACGCCGCCCATCGACGGTCCCAGGCTCGGCAGCTTGCACGCGTCGATGAAGCGCGCAGTCTGCTCGAGGTCCCCCCGCACCAAGAAGCTGACCATCCCGCCAAAGCCGGAGGCTTGGCGCGCCGCGACCGCGTGATCGGGATCGCTCGGCAGGCCTGCGTAGTACACCCGCTCGATGGACGGATGGTCCGCCAGGAAGCGGGCCACCTTGGCGCCGCTCTCGTTGTGCTGACGCATGCGCACGGCCAGCGTCTTCAGGCCTCGAATCAACAGGTAGGCGCCGTGCGGGTCGGGCATCCCTCCATAGAGTCCGCGCGCATCGCGCAGGGCGCTCATCAGGGGCGCGCTTCCGCACACCACGCCGGCGAGCAGGTCGTTGTGTCCGGCGAGGTACTTGGAGCACGAGTGCGTCACCAGGTCGGCGCCCAACGCCAGCGGCCTCAGGTTGATGGGCGTCGCGAGCGTGCTGTCGACCAGCAGCTTGACCCGCGGCACCCGGCGCTTGAGCTCGGCCATGCGCTCGATGTCCGCCACGCGAAGGTAGGGGTTGGTCGGCGCCTCGCAGATCAACAGACGGGTCCGCTCGACCCCTAACGCCGCTTCGATCCCGGCGTAGTCGCCCGGGTTCACCAGCGTGTGGCGAATCCCGAACTTGGCCAGCGTCGTGGTTACGAACTGTCGGGTGCGTCGATAACAGTCGGAGCTGAGCACCACGTGATCGCCCGGTGCGAGCAGCGCCAGCAGCAGCGTGGTGATCGCGCTCATGCCGCTCGGAAACAGCACCGCCTCGTCCGCGCCTTCGAGCGCAGCCAGCTTGCGCTCTGCGGTGCGGACGGTCGGGTTGCCGTAGCGGCCGTACTCCTCGCGCTCGATCTCTCCCTCGAAGTGGGCGCGGATCTCCGACGTTCCCGAAAAGGTGTACGTGGCGCTGCAGACGATCGGCATGGTCACGGCGTGGTAGCCGTGGCTCGACGGCTCGCCGCCACGCACCGAAAGCGTGTCCAGCGACGTCGCACGCAGTGGCTCTCTCCGCTCGACCACGCCTGGTCGAAGGGCGCCCTCAGGCGCGCGAGCGAAAACAGAAGGAGGAGTCTGATCTGAACCGGCGGTCATGAGGTGGGCCCTTTGCTGCCCACCACCACGAGTGCCTGTCGTTCGTCGAAGCGCGCGAAGGTCCGCGCGCGAGCGATGTAGAGACAGCCCAGCCGCTTAGGGTGATATTTCTAAAGCGCGTCACCCAAGGTGGGCAAAAGGCCGCGCTGACTCCGGATCGCGAAGTCGCTAGAGGCGTAGCACGCAGCCAGTGACGAAGCCGCAAGCGGGGTCGCCTGTGCCTCGGCTGCTTAAGCACAAAAACCCCCGCAAGCGGAGGTTTTTTGGTGCCCAGAGACGGAATCGAACCGCCGACACGAGGATTTTCAATCCTCTGCTCTACCGACTGAGCTATCTGGGCGACGTGGGCGGCCAAGATAGTAGGAGCCCTCTCGGTGTCAAGCTCGGTCGCGCGATACGCTCACGTACTTGCCTGTTTCGGCGTTCGCGCGTACGCACTTGTGGAGGCCCGATGATCAGGTTGTCCATTCTTCGCTCGCGCGCCCAATGGCGCGGTTTTCTTCGCTCGCGTGCCCAGTGGCGCGCTTCGACGAGCAAGCGCGTGATGGCCGGCTGCCTGGCGCTCGTCGCGGCAGCCTGCAGCGACAAAGAAGACGACGACGCACTGCTCGGGCCCATCAACATCGACGGCGGCATCGACGGGGGCGGCATCTCCACGATGGACGCGTCGCTCGACAGCTCGACTCTCGACGCGTCGCTCGGCGACGGAGGCACGTCGTCGCTGACCAGCGTGTTCGTCAGCAGCGCCACCAGCACCAGCGCCAACCTCGGAGGGCTCGCGGGCGCCGACTCGCGCTGTCAGTCGCTCGCGACGGCCGTCGCCCTCGGCAACAAGACCTGGCGCGCGTTCTTGAGCGTCGAGAGCGACCCTACCAACGGCAACCTGCCCACGAGCGCGTTCAATCGTATCGGCGTGGGTCCTTGGTACAACGCCAAGGGCGTGCTGGTGGCGCGAGACGTACCCGGGCTGTACGCGCTCAACGGCAACCCCGAGCTGTTCCTCGACGAGCGTGGCAACGCCATCAACGGCCAGTGGAACACCGCCACCGTCAACGAGCACGACATCCTCACCGGGACCTTTCTCGACGGCGGCGTGGCACTGGGCAAGACGTGCGCCGACTGGACCTCGGCCGCACCCTCGCCGAGCGTCGCACTGGTCGGGCACTCAGACGGGCTCGGGCTGTCCAAGAACTCCAATCCTCCCTACAATTCCTGGTACTCGTCCCACGAGAACGGCGGCTGCAACGACACCGCCCCCCGTGGCGGTGCGGGGCGTATCTACTGCTTTGCGAAGAATTGAGCCGGCGCGCCGCGGATTGGTGAATGCCAATTTGCCTGGGCGTGCCGCGAGGTGATTAGATCTCCCCGTGAGTACGCAGGCTGCGCAGGCTCTCCAACAAGCGCTCGTAGCCGCCTCTCGGGACGCTGACGCGCGCTCGCGGGCGGTCGGGGCGCTGCGCGGTGCCGAGGTCTACGCCACCACGTGGCCGGCCGATCCCAGCTCGCTGCGCACGCTGCTCAACTCCTCTGGCGTGCGCGCGCTCGCGCTGTTCACCGATCAGCGCCAGCTCGAAGACGCGGCGGGCCGCTTTGCATGGCTGGGTGTCGACGGCCGCGTTCCCTCGCGCCGACTCCACATGTCCGAGGCCATCCGCTTCGCGAGGCAACAAAAGGTCGCGCTGGTCGTGGTCGACATCACGTCCGACCACACGTTCGAGCTCGACGAGGGAGAGATGGAGCTGGTGGGCGCGTCGCCCAGCACGCGTCCGCCTTCGTACGAGGGCCTGGCCCCGGTGCTCAGCTCGCCGCAGCAGACGCCCGACAACGGCTCGGAGGTGAAGCGCGTCAGCAC
>JBEGTL010000667.1:0-4578 GCA_041179425.1 Pseudomonadota bacterium
TTTCGCGCCTGAACGCAGTGGACTCGAAAGCGCGGTGCAGCTGGCGGTAGCCGATCTCCGCCGAGATGTGCTCGAACAGAAAGCGGTCGAGCGAGAACCCGACGCCGTTGCCGCGATAAAAGCCGACGTCCGTGGCATCGGGTGCGGCCGTGCGGTCGTTGCCCGCGCGTGCGAGCGCGGCCGACTCTTTGAGCAAAAAACGCAGGTCGATGGTGGGCTCGTCGACCAGACCGACCACGGCAAACTCGTCGGTGAGAATGTTGAAGTCGAGCACACGCTCGCCCTCCAACAGGAACAAGAAGTCTTTGGCGGCACGCGACAAGTCGACCGCGTCGTACTGCGCGAGGTTGGAGTGCACCGGGAAGGTCAGCAAAAAGCCGGGCTCGAGGACCAACGAACGACTCTGCGCCGCCAAGAAGCCGGGGTGCATGCCGCTCGGCCCAAATCTTGGACCCACGGTGGTCAGGTCTTGCAGCACGTCGTACATGCTGACTGACAGCACAGGCTTACCGGTCGCGTCGTGCGCGATGTTGGGGTGCGTGCCGATCAAATCGCCGTTGATGACGCTGGCCGCGATGTCGAGATCGAGGATGTACTGGGTGGTGGTCAGGTCGAGCAGCTGCGCGAGCAGACGAGGTGCGGGCAGACCCACGGCAGACGAGATCTTGAGCAGCTCGGCCACCGACGTCCCGGTCAGGTCGGCCACATCGGGCGTCATGCGCAAAATGCGCTGCAGGTTGCGCTCGGGCGCGCCCCACTTGCTGGTGTCGATGCCAAAACGAGTGGGCTCACGGATGCGCTCGAGCGCTTGACGCACCGCGGGCTGCAGGTCGATGGACACTAGCTCGATCTGCTTTTCGTCCTCGGCGCTGAGCAGCTCGACCAGGGCCTGACGGTTGACTTCGATGTCTTGGGTGCCTGCGTTGCGGCTCGGCGCACCGAGCCGCACCACGCGCAGCCGTGACAACGCGACGGGCTCGCGCGCTTGATTGCCAGCGCCGTCGGTGGCGACCACGGTGAGCAAGTTGTCGCCCACCGCGAGCAAGATGGAGCGGTCGAAGGTGGTGCCCGCGTCGAGCACGGTGCGCCCCCCGCTCGCGCTCTCGACGAGCAGCTCGGTGATGCCACTCGGATCTTCGACGGTGCCCTCTACGTCGAGTGCAGACTGGTCGGTCTGCCGCGACGCGGAGGTGATGCGCACCACGGGCGGCGTCTCGTCTTGCACCACGGTGTAGCGCACGTTGCTCTGCTGGGAGCCGTCGGCGACGTCGAGCTGCAAGGTGGAGGTTTGATTGGGCGGGAGCAGCAGACCCACGGCGTAGCGGCCACTCGCATCGATGGGGACTTCGGAGCTCGCCCCGCCTGGCAACGACACCCTCGCCGAGAGCTTGCCGCCTGCGACTGCGCTGACTCGACCGTGCACGCACACGTTGCGACGGTTGGTGATGGGCGTGGCCAGCTCGACGGCGTTGGTGCACGGCCTCTCGGTCTCGGTCTCGGTCGCGCTCGCGCTCGCCGCGGAGACGCCGAGCGTCACGCCAGGCAGCGGTCCGTTGTACTCGAGCACGAAGGTCAGGGTGCGCACGCGCGCACGGTCGCCGGTCGCGATGCGCGCGAACACCCGGTTTTGCCCGTGCAGCAGGGGCACGCTCACCGTGAAGCGCTGATCGGGCCCGGGTGCGCCGGTCCCCACGGCCTTTTGCAGGCCGACCTCGCGCGCTTCGCCATTCGTGTCGGCATCCAGCTTGCCCACCCACACCTCGAGCGGCGTGGCGGCGCTGGGGACGTAGGCGCTGAGCGTGACCTCGGTGTACGGGTTGGCCGTGCTGATGCGCGTGGTGGGCGACACCACCGACGCGCGAATGCCCAGGCTGTCGGTCTCGATGGAGAGCGCCGTGGGGTCCCCGTACTGCGTGGGCTCTTCGCTACGCGAGCAGCCGGCGAGCACGAGCACCGAAGCGAGGGCCCGTGCCGCGGTGGACTTGGTGTCCGCCATGTCAGCGCACCCTCTTGGCAACCAGGACTTCGATCTCGCTCGGGTCGCTGCCCACCACGAAGCTGAGCCGCTCGAGCTGACCCGCGTCGTCGCTCATGTACACGGTGGTCGTCTTGTTGAGCGGCAGTGCGAGCTTCTCGTGCACGCTGTCGCCTGACGTGCCCGCCGCCGTGGTGCTGAGCTTGGTCGTGAGCGCCGGGTCCACAAAGAAGCCGGGTTTGGTGTAGCCGTACCCCGCGCTGGGGCGCGGGTCGCTCGGCGCCACGAAGTACAAGTAAGGTGTGTTGTCTGCTCCGCGCCGATAGTAAAAGTCGACGGCGCCGTTGTTCTTAGCGTAGTCGCCCAGCAGCTGGTCGCTGAGCTTGTGTCGTTGTTCTTGCAGGCGCGGCCTCATGGCGGTGCGGATGCCGTCGGCAGTCAGCCCGACGTTGATGTTTTTGAGGCTGAACGCCACGTTGACGCCACCCTCGGGCAGGGTGGCCGAGCCGGTGTTGTGCAGCGCGACCTGACCGACCTCCGAGATGGTCTCCCACAGATACTGCGGGGGCGGCGGATCGCCCAGGTTGATCAGGGTCTCGAAGGTAGTCCAGCCGCGCGGATTGGGAGACAGTCCGACCGTCACGGTGGCAGCTGGCACGATCAACAAGTTGTAGGTGCGCGAGTAGCCGCTGCGGTTTTGATACTGGTAGTACGCGGCTGCGGCGACCACGCTCTCGATCTGCCAGCGCGGGTTTTGCCACACGTAGCCGGGCGCGGGCGCTGCGGGCAGGTTGTTTTTGCAGGTGCTGTTGTTGGCCACGCACGTGCGCACGAAGGCCGCGTTCTCTTGCAGCAGCATGCGCATGTCGGCGCGGGGTGCGTGCACCAGACCCACCACGTCGAAGCGCGCGGGGTCGTTGAAGTCGAACTCGAGCACGTCGTCGAGCGCGGGCCCCGTGGTGTCGACCACCAGTGCGATGTAGTCCTTGAGCGCCGCGCCCGCGCTGCCGCCCGCGTCGATGCCGTCCATCCAGCGCAGGTTGGAGGTGGCACCGAGGCGCATCTCGAAGATCGACGTGAGCAGCTCGGAGCGGACCGGAAAGGCCGGATCGAGCAGGCCCGGATGGCCGCCGCGCGGGCCGTAGCGCTCGCTGAGCGGACTGAGCTCGTGCATGCTGTCGTAGAGCGAGATGGGCAGCTTGGCGCCGGGGAGCACCTCGGGGTGCGTCTGCATCCAGAACTCTTGCAGCGCGCGCACCACGCTGGCCGTGGAGACGATCTCTTGGGTCGCGGGCACGCCCAGGGTGTCGGCGAGGATGTCGTGGAAGCCGCCGCCGATGCCGAGTCCGTCGGCCAGACCCTGGAGGTTGGCGAGCGACGTGCCCGTCACCACCACGTTGGCCGGCGTCATGGTCAGCAGACGCACCATGCTGAACTCGGGTGTCTGTTGCCACGGGATGGGCGGCGAGCGGTCTTTGCCGTAGTCGGTGGCCGAGCAGTCGTGCCGCGGGTTTTCGTTGTTCTCGCGCCAGCGCACGCCGCAGCTCTGCTTGATTTGGTTGACGGCGTCGGTGATGAGCGCGGTGGTGTCGAGCTCGAGCAGACGGATGTCGCGCTGGATGGCCTCGGTGAAGACCTCGTCGACGCCCTTCTTGGTCAGCGCAAAGTTGAGCAAGGGGGGCGCCGTGACGGCATGTAGACGCAACGGCAAGGAGACGTCCTCGCTCCAATCGGACACGAAGTCGCTGGTGACGCTACGCGTGACGGAGGTGGTGAGTCCGTTGAGGTCGATGGCGCGCACCTCGAGCTGAAAGGTGCCGGCCGGCGCGCTGAAGGTGCCGCTGAACGTGGCGAAGCCGTCGCTCGTCTTGACCACTTGGTAGTCTCCCCACACGACGGCCGTCGCCCCAGCCGGCGTGCGGCCGACGCGCGCCTTGACCTCGCGCACGCCCACGTCGTCGCTGGCCGTGCCGCTCACGTCGAGCGTCGAGGTGGCCACGTGCGCCAGGTTCGCCGGCACGCTGAGGGTCAGCGTGGGAACCGTGCGATCGGTGGTGGCGCGACCCTGTAGCGTGAGTGTGGTCTTGGTCTCGTGCCCGCTGCCGTCGCGCGCGCTGAACACCAGCGCGTTTTGTTCGCCGGCGATCAGCGGCACGAGGCGCGACCAGCGCGCGAACAGGTCGTCGGTCTCGACCTCGCGCTCGCCGAGCAGCTCGCCGTTGCGTCGCACCTCGATGGCGACCACCGCGCGATCGTCGGTCGCGGTGCCGCGCACCAGGACGAGCGGGTGGAGCGGGGAGCTGCCGTTGGCGGGACTCTCCACGGCGATGCTGGGGGCCGCGTCGTCGGACAGCGAGCTCGGTCGGGTGAGTGCGATGCGCGCGGCGGGGCTGCTCTGGCCGTCGAGGTCGCGCGCCAAGGCGACCACGTCGAACGCGCCGATGGGCGAGACGGACTCGACGTACCAGGTGCGGAAATCGTTGCCGGTCTCGGCGAACACGGGCTGGTTGGGGCCGATGCGCACCGACACGGAGGCGACGCCACGATCGTCGTCGGCGGTGCCTTCGATGCGGACCGTGGTGCCGGTGACGCCCGAGCCGCCG
>JBEGTL010000668.1:0-4563 GCA_041179425.1 Pseudomonadota bacterium
CTGTCGGGGTGGTGTTGGGGATGATGCGCTCGCCCGCCTGCGCGCGCGGGAAGTCGTACGTCAGCGTGTACGTCCCCTGAAAGCCGAGGCTCAGCGCGCCCCAGGCTTCGCTCACGCCCCGCAGCGTGGCCGCACCCAGGTTGAGCGTCGCCCCGAAGTCCAAGCCGCGGGTCGTGATCGAGCCCGCGAAGTTTTGCAGCTGCACGCGCACGCGCTCGATGTTGTTGGTGGCGTCGCGCACCACGCGCGGGTCGCGTTGCCCGCTGGCGAGCAGACTCTCGTCGCTGGTCACCGCTTGTTGCGCGTTCTCGAGCACGATGCGATCGCGATAGCCGTAGCTCCAGAACTCGCTATCGAGCAGCAGCGCATCGATGGGTTGCCAGCTGAGCCCCGTGCTGGCGACCAGCGCCCGCTCCGGGTTGAGGTTGGGGTTGCCAAAGCTCTGGACCGGGATGAAACGGAGCGCACCCCCTGCCACGGTCAGCTGCGTGGGGATGATGGAGTAACCGGGCGTGCTCTGGTACACGGTGGGGGCGCGAAATGCCTGCGTGACCGACCCGCGCAGCTGCAGCTTGCGTAACCACGGGGTCACCCGCTCGCGACCCACGAGGTCGGCCGGAGTGAGCGTCACGCCGGCGAACGGACTCGGCGTCGTGGTGTCGATGTCGTCGTAGTGCTCGACACGCACTGCAGTCTGCACCTCGAGCCCGCGCAAGAACGGCCACAGCACCTCGAGGTAGCCGCTGTACACGTTGCGCTGCGCCCTGGCGTCCCGACTGCCGATCAGAAAGCCGTAGCGCTCGAGCTCGGCATCGTGGTCGGCCTGCGTGGTGCGCCACTCGCGCCGAAGCTCGCCTCCGACGGCCATGCCCACGTCGCCCCCGGGGAGCTTGAACAGCTGACCGTTCAGCCCCGCGTTGTAGGTGTGGAGCGTGTGCTCGGTCGCGAATACGTAGGTGCCGGAGAAGCTGTTGATCACCGCCTGACTGTTCGGCGTGCCGGTCCCGTCGATGGCCGAGTAGAACGGGTTGAAGCAGCGCGACAGATCGGCTGGGTTAGAACAGCTGTTGAGGGCCGTCTGCAGCGGCTCGCGCAGGTTGTCTTGGATCAGCTGGGAGTAACGACTCACGCCCCAGCTGCCGAACAGCTCCCACCCCCAGCTCTCCATGAAGCTGCCCGACGCGACGCCCTCGAAGTCGCCCTTCACGCCGCTGACGAGCCTCATGGTGTCGTCGGTGGCGGCGTTGCGAACGGGCCCGTTGGCCGAGCCGAGGGGACGCCCGAGAAACAACACAGGGCGACCGAACGGGTTGTCGACGTGGTTTGCAGGCACGATGGGCAGCTGCGGAAGTGGATACGAGGGCGACGAGATGCCGTCGGCTCGCATGCGTGACGCGAGCACCTCCGCAAACACCGTGGTGTGCGGCGTGAGGTCGTACTCGGCATTGGCAAACATGTTGGTGCGGTTGAGGTTGCCAAACAGGGAGACGTACTTGCGAAAGTCGAATACGCAGGTGCGCGAAGGCGTCGCGCCCGCGGACGGCGCACTCACGACCATGGAGTCCTGCGCGTTCATGCAGCCTGGATCGGCAAAGCGGGGTGCCGACAGGTTGGTCAGATCGTAGTAGGTGCCCGGGCTGCCTTGGATGCTGATGGACTTGCCGCGCGAGAAGTCGCGCTCGTCCGCCGTCAGCTCGGTCCGCCGAAAGTAGCTGAAGGCGACGGTCGCACGGCCCCGTTCGCTGCTGACGCCCAGGCCGCCGCTGACCGTGACGTCGTTTTGGTCGAACTTGGTGGTCGCCATCCCCACGGTCCTCGTCTTCAACTGGCTGTCGGGACAGATCGCACTCTACGAGCGTCAGCTCGTCAATGGAGGCAGCGAGTTCATCGATCGGCTCGAGACGGGCGGCGGTGGGTCGCTCGCGCTCGCCCAGGGCAACGAGCGTGACGAGGCGACCTTACTCGGAGCGCCTGTCGCGGGCGCCGAGTAAGGGCCTCACTCTCCGCGCGCTCGCCCGCAGCCGTCGAGAACTGCGCTAACGTTCGCCCCGACATGACAAAGCCGAAGCGCGTAAGGCAGCAGAAGACCGTCGGAACACTCGCGCTCACGCCGCGCGCCGACACCAAGGGTCTTCCGCGCGGGCGCGCTTCTCTCAAAGAGGCAGCCGTGCTCAAGGCGCAGCGCGAGCGCCTCAAGGCGGCCGTTATCGCGGCGGTAGCCGAGCTCGGCTATGCCGACGTCACAATAAGCGACATCGTGCAGCGTGCGCGGGTCTCACGACAGGCCTTTTACACGCAGTTTCCCAGCAAAGATGCGTGCTTCCTCGCAGCGGCCAGCGGCGGCATCAAGCTGCTGATGAAACACATGGCCGACGCGGAGCAGAGCGGAGCTGGCCAAGCAGACTTTCTCGACACACAGCGCCTGCGCATTCGCGCGTATCTCCAGGCGGCCGCAGCCGAGCCGGAGTTCACTCGCTGTCTCGTGATCGAGACGTCAGCGGCGGGCGCCAAGGTGCGGGCCGCGCGCAACGCAGGGATGAAGGCCTTTGCCGAGAACATCGCCGCGCATCATCGCGCGGCACTCGCCAAACATCCCGACTGGCCCAAGCTCTCCGACACGGGCTACCTGGGCATCGTGGGGGCCATTCAAGAGTTCATGTTTCAGCAGCACTCGTTGCCCGGCCCGATGAACACCGCCGAGCTCGAGGCCGCGATCATGGAGCTGATGCGCGCGCTGCTGACCCGCTGAGGCCGAGCGACTAGACTCCGCGCATGCGTGTCGATCTCCAGGCTGTCCCGTCTGACTCCGCCCCCATCCTGGCAAACTTGATGGAGCTCTACTCCCACGATCTGAGTGTGTACTTTGGTCTGCAGCTGGGTGCCGACGGTCGTTTTGGGTACGCGTACCTTCCGCTCTACTGGACCGAACCCGAGCAACGTTTTCCCTACTTCATCATGGCGGACGATCGCCTCGCCGGCTTTGCACTCGCGATGCGCGGATCGCCGGCAAGCACCGACCCGACCGTCCTCGACGTGGCCGAGTTCTTCGTGTTGCGCACGTACCGCCGGAGCGGCGTCGGAGCGCGAGCGGCGTGCGCCCTCTGGGACCGCTGGCCCGGGCCGTGGATCGTTCGTGCCGCGGCCACCAACGAGGCAGCGGTTCCCTTCTGGCGGCAAACCATCAGCGTCTACGCCGGGGGCCGGCCGACCACGGAGCGCACGGCCACGCTGAACGACGTGGTGCGTCACGTGTTCACCCTCGACTCCAGCGCGGAGGTCTGACCTCCAGCCTCGGTGCGCCCCCAAAACACATGCTGGGCCGATTTTTCCGACGACTCGGTCTCGGCACAACGATCGGCGCGCGCGGTCGTGTCCCCTTCCCTCGATCGAATCCGATGAAGTATCGGTGAGTTGCGAGCCCGTTTACGCGCGCACGTCAGGTTGCGACCGGATTGAACAATTGATTTAGGCGGTCAACGTAGTGCCTTCTGGCGTCAACCCTCTCGAGGCTCTCGACCATGCACCTGCCTTTTGTATCCCTTGCCGCGGCACTGATGTTTGTGCTCGCGGGCTGCTCCGCCGACGACACCAAGGACCCGCCCGACACCGAGGACGACAACTCGGGCGCCGAAGTGACCGACGCCGGCAGCCGCGATGCAGGCAAGCGAGACGCGGGAGCGGTTCCTCCGAAGGCTGAAAAAGACAGCGGTCGCCCACCTGGCGTGGTGACGGAGAACAAGCCCGACCTGACTGTCGGCGACGTCACCGGCTGCAAAGGCAAGTCGGTGAGTGCACCGCCCGCCAAGACCTCGAAGGTCGACATCGTGTGGGTCATCGATGGCTCGGGCAGCATGCTCGACGAGTACATCAAGGTCGGCCAGAACCTTACCAAGTTTGCGACCGACATCGCTGCGGCCTCGGTCGACCTGCGCATCGTCATGCTCACGCAGTCGCCGGCGATCCCCGTCATCTGTCCCGCCACGCCGGCAGACCCGCTGAGCGGGACGCCGCTCTCCATGGATGCGCGCTACCGCTTCATCCAGACGCCGGTCGACTCGAACAACCTGCTCGAGTCCGCCATCTCGCGTTACCCCATGTATCAAGACTTTTTGCGGCCCGACGCTGCCCTCAACTTCGTGTTCTTGACGGACGACGAGAGCCGCTACGGCGCACTTCCCTCGGGTGCCGACCGGGCCGCTGCGTTCGAAAAAGACATGCGCGCGCTCGCCAAAAAGGGCTTCACCGCGCACACCATCTCGTCGCCGGGGCCTTCGCCTTGTCGCGCCGCGGCTTGTATGCCCGACACCAACACGGGCATCTGTGTGTTCGTCATGCTCGGCTGCGGCGCGTCCGCGGTCGGCGAGACGTACTACCTGCTGGCAGACGCCACCAAGGGACTCAAGTCGTCCATCTGCGAGAGCGACTGGTCTGCGATCTTCGAGCCGCTGACCGCCGCGGTCGTCCAGTCTGCACCGCTGCCCTGCGAGTACGAGATCCCCGAGCCGCCGACGGGCGACAAGCTCGACCCGACCCAGGTCAACCTGGGCTGGGAACCCGCCGACG
>JBEGTL010000669.1:0-4554 GCA_041179425.1 Pseudomonadota bacterium
CAGAAGCTGAGGTTGTCGCCGGCAGCGATCAGCGGAGGCGAGAGCTGGTTGGTGTAGAAGACGTCGCTGAGCACCAGGAAGTCGACGTAGCTCTTGTGGCTGGGCAACAAGATGAGCGGGCCGTGTCGTGCGGCCTCGCGCACGCGCGCCATGCCCTCCTGGTCGACGTCGATGCCGTCGTAGATCTTGTTCCAGACCCGATCGAGCAGCCGGTGCAGGATGCTGATGGTGTAGTCGTCAGGCGTGGCGCACAGCTTGCGCAGCTCGCGCTGGACTTCGGTCTCCACGTCGGCGTGGCTGCGCCCGGTGGCGCCCACGATGGCGTCGACGTGCTTGCGTAGGCGCGGACTGCGCACGATGTCTTCGCGCAGGCGGGTCGGCGTCTTTTTGTTGGGGCCCACGACGAGGGTGCGCTCGCGCTCCATGCGGCGCAGCATCGCGTAGCGGACCTTGTCGGCCGCTTGTTCGTCGCTCAGCTCGGGGTTCTGGTCGAGGAAGGCCTTGAGGTCGAACGGATCGCCCGTGCGCAACAGCGCGTTGTGGTAGTTGAGCGCGAAACGCACCAGCGTGCGCACGCGGCCCGGCCACTCTACCGGGCCGAGCAAAAAGTCGAGCGCCCCGGCCTCGGTGTGCCCGGCGCGCTTGCCCCAGATGAACGTCTGCGGGACCAGCAAGATGGGCCACTGCGTCTTGCGCTGCGCCTCGACCAGCTCGCGCACGAGGTCGGTCTGGTCGGTCTCGATGCGCTCGCCCTTGCGCGAGAAATGACCCAGCGTGGGAGGCCGACGCAGGAACAAGAGCGCGCTGCCGTGCTGCTCGAGCGTGCGACCGAGTGCTCGCTCTTCGTCGCCGAGCTCCTGCTTGGAGCGCTTGCGCGACCCGCGCCCAAACGGCTCGCGCATCCAGTGCCCGAGGTCGTTGACGAACTGAATGCGCGGCAGCTGATGTGTCTTGGTGAGGTAGTCGAGGCAGAGGAAGTCGAGTACCGAGAGGGACCGCATCATGTAGACGACGGTGCCGCGCTCGGCAGCCTCGCGAACGGCCTCGGTCCAGCGCGTGTCGACATCGATGTGCCGGAAGAACCGACCGGACGCCCAGCGCAGCAACCCATTGGGTTGGTAGAGAGCGGGGTGGACCTTACTACTTCGAGTCTGAGGAAACGCCGTGGACATTGGGGCCGTCAACCCTAGCAAGTTTGAGTGGACCGCGGCACGGTCGCGGACCCAGCGCGGCTTGACCTAAGGTGGATTTTCCTACGCTTTGGTCAAGTAACGGTGTGGGCGGGCGTACCGTTTCGGCATTCGTCTAACCTCTATCGGGTCAGTCGTCGACTCATTTCGGGGGCGCGCCGAACTCCACGCCCAGCACGCGCCGCTCGCCTCGTACGATTGTGACGGCGGCGAGCTGGCGCTTCTCTCCGCGAGATTCGACCTCGAGCGAGTACGTGCCCACGGCGAGCCGCGTCGCGACACCCGCGCTCAGCTGCGCGAGCTTGCGGCCGCCTGCGCTCAGCTGCACCAGCGCGGTGCTGCGCCGTCCTTCCCGTGTGACCTCGATCAGGAGCTCGCCCGTCTCGAAACGTACGGTCGGGTGCTCGGCGGCCCCGGCCCGCGCGGTCACGAGCACCCGCTGCTCGCTCTCTCCGAGCACGCCGTCCAGCACCACGACCAGCTCGTAGGCGCCCTCGGGGACCTCCAGATCCTTGCCGCAGGTGCCGGCGGAGATCTGTGCACCGTCGCGGAGGACGCGGAAACTGGCGGCCGCCCGGCTGCCGTTGTCGAGCACCTGGCAGCCCACCAGCCCTGCGCCCTCGGCCCGCACAGCGCTGTCGTCGATCCACAGAAAGACTGCGAAAAATGCAGCCGAGAGGAGTGAGACCCAGAGCGAACGGGACATTGGCGACATGGTGTGCTCCATGGTTGAGGGCTCCCGTGGGCTCGCCTTGGCGCACCCCCTAGGCCCGGGCCCGCTTGCCAGGCCCTCGTGTGGGTCGGCCAAGCCTTGACACTGCCATCCGTCACGCTAACACTGCGCGTCCCGGTCCACCGAAAGGCTGGACTCTGGGTCGCAGCGCAGGGTTCCTCTGCGCCAGCGAAGTGATAGTACGGAAGCTTCGAGCGCGGGCGGGACCCGCAGCGCTCTCATGGGACGGAAGGTATCGATGCGCACGCTCAGCGCCAAGGCCGAAGACGTAACTCGCCGGTGGTTCGTAGTGGATGCCCAGGGTCGGCCCCTTGGTCGCATCGCAACGCAGATCGCTTCGATCCTGCGCGGCAAGACCAAGACCGAGTACACCCCGCACGCAGACACCGGCGACTTCGTCATCGTCGTCAATGCCGAGAAGGTCAAGCTGACGGGCGCCAAGCTCGATCAGAAGGTCTATCACCGGCACCTGGGCCGCCCGGGCGGCATGCTCGAGATGCCCTACCGCGTGTTGCTTCAGAAGCGCCCCGAGCTTGCCATCGAGCACGCCGTCAAGGGGATGCTTCCCAAGAACCCGCTTGGCCGCAAGATGGCGTCCAAGCTCAAGGTCTACGCGGGCGCAGCGCACCCGCATGCGGCGCAGCTGCCCGAGCCGCTCGCGGTCTGAACGGAGACGACCAAGACATGCCTCAAGCAATCATTCATGGCCGTAACTACGGCACCGGTCGTCGCAAGACGGCAGTCGCACGCGTCTTCATGAAGGCGGGCGAGGGCAAGATCGTGATCAATGGCCGCACTCCGGAGGATTACTTCCCCCGCGAGACGCTGCGCATGATCATGGGTCAGCCGTTCGACCTGCTCGAGAAGCAGGGCCAGTTCGACGTCACGGTCAACGTGCACGGCGGCGGCATCGCGGCGCAGGCCGAGGCAGTGCGTCACGGCATCTCGCGCGCGCTGCTCAGCGTCAGCGGCGAGTACCGCACGCCCCTCAAGCGGGCAGGCTACCTCACGCGCGACTCGCGTAAGGTCGAGCGCAAGAAGCCCGGTCAGCCCGGCGCCCGCAAGCGCTTCCAGTACAGCAAGCGCTGAACCACGGCGCCCGGCGTTGCCGAGTGCAGGTTGTGCACCGTATGCGTCATCAGCGAGAGCTGGTGGCGTGTTCGCGTTTAATCGCCCAAAACGGATAGACGCCTTCGCCGTCGACGTTTGCGGCGCAGCAGGCATGCGGGGTTTTTTTGTCGGTGACCAGCGCCAGCGAGCGGTCCGTGCTTCGTGTCCTGCACTTCAGCGACGTGCACGTACAAGCGAGCGTGCTCGCGGTGCCCCCGCTCGAGATGGTGGGCAAGCGCGCGCTCGCCGTGGCCAACTTGTGGCTCACGCGGGGGCGCCTGTTCAAAGAGAGCGTGCCCAAGCTGCACGCGCTGGCTCGGTTTGCACAGCGCGAGCGCGTCGACTTTTCGATCTGCACCGGCGACTACACGGCCATCGGCTCCGAGGTCGAGTACGCGAGCGCGCGGGCCGCCATCGACGGTCTCACGCGCGCGCCGCTCGGCTTCTGCACCGTGCCCGGTAACCACGATCTCTACCTCGGCGACACGCTGCGCGACACGCGCTTCGAGCGGCACTTTGGCGAGTTCACCACCAGCGAGTGGCCCGAGTACTGTGTGGCTGGCGCGCCGTACCCTTACGTGCGGCTCGTCGGTGAGAGTCTTGCGGTAGTGGGCATCAACAGCAGCAAGCCCAATCCGAGTCCGTTTACGTCTGCGGGCTACGTGCCTCCCGCGCAGCTCGCGGCGCTCGCGCGCGTGCTCGACGACGTGCGTCTGCAACACCGTCAGATTGTCGTGATGACCCACTACGGCATCTTGCGCCGTGATGGGACCAAAGACTCGGAGCACCACGGCTTGCGCAATGCAGACGATCTCGTCGCAGTGTGCGCGCGCCCGCGCGTGATGATTGCGCACGGGCACATCCACGGCCGCTACTGTCATCCCCCGATCGAGGGCAGGCCCTGGATCTTCTGTGCGGGCAGCACCACGCAGCGGGAGCGTGAAGGCTTTTGGATGTACGAGTTCGAGCGCGAGCGGATGCTGGCCGTGCCCGGCAGCTACTACGGCGGGGAGTACACGCTCGCGCAGAGTGAGGCGCTCGACGTTCGTTTGTAGAGCGCGGGGAGCGCGCGTCGTGAGCGACTATTACCTCGAGGCGCACGAGTTCCCCTTTTTTGCGCTGCGCGGACATCTGTTACTAGCATCAGCCCCACGGACCTTACGGGTTTGGGGGAAGGGTATGGACGAGGTCAGCAGAGGCAAACGACGCAGCTTGCGGCGCGCAGTGGCGCTCGAGTGCACGCTGCAGAGCGAGCTGTGGGATGAGGCGCTGACGCTTCCCGCATCCAATCTTTCCATCGACGGAGTGTGGATCGAGACGCAGCTCTCACTCGACCTCGGCGACGAGCTGATCGTGTCGTTCACACCACCGGGGCTGGCTGCGCACCACATCGTGTGGGCTGCGGCCAAGGTGGTGCGTGTCGGCTCGTTTCGTGAGGATGATCCTGCACAGGCGCCCGGGATGGGGCTCAGCTTCACCTACTGCAGCGAGCATCATCGCCGTTTGCTGGCGCGCTCCCTG
>JBEGTL010000670.1:0-4550 GCA_041179425.1 Pseudomonadota bacterium
TACGTCAACGGCACTGCCAGTACCAGCCCCTCTTCCTAGTCTCGCCCGCCCACCCTAGTTACCGCGTACCCTCGCCGCCGTAGCTCCGCGACGATGCCCTTTTCGCCGAGCAGGTGCCCTGCCCCTACGGCGATGAACGCCCCTCCGCGTGCAGTCTCCTTCTCGATCACGGGTAGCCAGCGCGCGTTGCGGGCGAACAACACGCGATCGTAGAAACCCGGCGCGCTCGCGATCTCCTCCTCGTCGAACAGCGCCGCGCTCAACGCGGCTTCGTCTCCCGAGGAAAAACCGGACAAGAGTGCGCGCGCCTGTTCGCTGCCAGCGGCTTCGAGGGTTCGCGTCAGCTCTCTTACTTGCTCTTCGAGGGAGATGCTGTCGAACACTCCGATCTGTTCTTCGACCGTCTCGAAGTACGTGACCTCTTTGCCGCGCAGGTTGGCCTCTTTCATCAGCTCTACATCCATCATGCGCGGCTCGGCGCCCGGCTTGAGCTCCTCGAGCGCGTGACCCAGGTCTTCGAGCCCAAGCATGACGGTGGGCAGCCAGGGCTCGAGGCGGTCGAGCACAGGAGCCGGGATCTGTGCGTCGATGCGCGCCAGCAGCTTCTTCCAGGTGGCTTCTCCGACCACGCTGCGCAGCGAGCGCTCGGGAGGCAACATGGCGGCCTGCAGCAGGCGCTCGGGGTCGGCGCCGCTGATGTCGGCTTCGGTCATCACGTGCGTGGCGGCATCGAAACGACGACGCGCATCGGCCGTCAGCACTTCGTCGAAACCAAAGCCGATGTGGATGGTGCCGAGCAAGTGCGCCGTGCCCTGTGCGCCGCGCACCTCGTAGAGGAACAAGCCGGGCGTCTTGAGCTGGCTCTCGGTCTCCAAGGCCGCGCTTGGGGCGACCACGGGGGCTCGAGGGGGTGCGGAGGCACAAGCGCCAAGCGTGAACAACAGAGCCAGCAGCGAGGCTTGCAGCCGAGCCTGCAGCCAAGCCCGCAACCAAAACTGGCGAAGACGAACGGTCAGGACCATCCACGCCTCTCTGTCACGGCTTTACACAAGTGCCAGCGGCGCACACACGGCCGCCCGAGCATTTGTTGTCGCAGGCCCCGCAGTGCGAGACGTTGCTCTGGATGTCTACGCTGCCCGCGGCTCCGCACTCGTGCAGCATGGCGTTGCCCGCGTCGCTGACCCCGCCGTCGTTGGGAGTCGACGTTCCGTTGAGGCGGGGAGGCGTGCCCGTCCACGTCAGCAGCTGCGCCTCGGTCAGGTCTTGGCCAATGCAGCCCGAGCCATCGCACGCCTGCTCCGCGGTGCAGCGAGGTGCTTTTAGGCAGCTCGCGAAGAGGTGCAGCAACACGACGCGCGTCTGCTTGGCCACGAACGACACGTGCTGTGTGCGCTCGATGAGGACGTTGGTCCCGCGCAGGCCGCGCGCGACCACGGTGAGCGGGCCGAGCACTCCGTCATCGCGTACGAGCGAGACGAAGGCCGGTCCAGTCGTGGTGTTGTGCGCCGCTTGGGCGAGCTCCTTGTCGGCGCCGCCCGGTCCGCGCACGTCGAACTGGATGGTGTCGACGTTGTTGACGTCGGTGTCGGCGACCAAGATGAGCTGCGTCAGCGGGCGCTCGTCTGCTGCACACGCGCCGAGCAGAGAGACCGACGCGACGAACGCGAGCGCACGCCAGGACTTGATGCCGTTCACCATCTCAGCACCCCGGGCATGGTGTTGCCGCCGACGGGCGACTCGTCTTTGGGATCTTTTTTGGTGGCGATCACGACGCCGGTGACGACGCCTGCCACGACCACTACGCCCACCGCGGCCCACACGACCCAGTTCTTGTAGAGGGGCTTGTGTTTGCTAGGCGAGTCCACCGGCGCGCTGGGCTGGCTGGGGACAACGACCCTTGCGGTACTCTCCGTAGGGACCTCGAGCAAGACCTCGCGCGCGGCACCCTCCGTGAGCTGCGGCTCGTTGCGCGCGAGCTCGCTCTGGCCACGCAACAGCCGCACGGTGTGCGTGCCGGGGTCGATGGGCGAAGAGATGTCCCAGGCGGCGCGCGGCCAGTCTTGCCCGTCGACCTCGACCGAAATGGCGGACTCGACAGGTGCACCACTCGGCCCTGCCACTCCTACTTTGAGGTGTGCGATGCGCGGCTTGAGCGCGCTGAGCATGGTCTAGCTCTCAGCCTTGAGCTGCGCACTCGCCGCCGGGTCGCGCAACACACCGAGCAACAAGTCTTCGGCCTGTACGAATTTGCCGCTCTCGATCAGCACGCTCGCCCAGTTGAAGGCGATGCCGGACGTGGGTTTGAGTGTGTAGGCGCGGCTGAACCTGTCCGCTGCGCCCACGTAGTCGCCTCGGTCGGCCAGCGCGACGCCCTCTTCGAACAGTGTGCGCGCGAGTGCATTCTGTTGTGGCGCCTGCGCGGCGACGAGCGTGGGCACGCTCGCGCCGAACGTCAGACATACCGTCAGAGTGAGCGCGAAGATTGGTAAGACGAGCGTGTTCTGCCACACCCGGCGCGCTGCTCGGAAACCCATCATGCCTGGGTGCCATGGTACTCTAGTGCCGGGGTGAGGCGTGTTGGTTGTTTCACGTGTCAGCTTGCAGACCTTCCCATCTTTCCTACCGACCACGCGCCGACCGACGCGCGGACAAAGACTGTCTGAGTTGGAGTAGATCGGACGATGCCGCGCGCAGGAGATGTGGTCAGTGGTAAGTATCGGCTAATCCATCCCCTCGGGATGGGCGGCATGGCGACGGTGTGGCGTGCCGAGCATGAGGCGCTCAAGCAGCAGGTTGCGCTCAAGCTCCTGCACGCGCGCGGACAGCCCGCCCACGTCACCATCAAGCGGTTCCAGCGCGAGGCGCAGATCGCAGCCTCCATCCGGCACCGCAACATCGTCTATCTCAGCGACTTCGGCATCGATGGCGAAGAGCCGTACATCGTCATGGAGCTGCTGGTCGGCGTGCCGCTCTCCGAGCGCATAGTGGTGGGCGAACCGCTCGGCGTGGGCACGTTCTTACACCTGATCGACGAGACCCTGCAGGGCTTGTCGGCAGTGCACGCGGCCGGCGTGGTGCACCGCGATATGAAGCCCGAGAACATCTTTTTGGTACGCGAGCCCGACGGGAGCATGTACCCCAAGCTGCTCGACTTCGGTGTCTCGCGCAGTACCGAGCGCGGCCAGGGACACACCATCACACGCGAGGGCATCGTGATGGGCACGCCCGAGTACATCTCGCCCGAGCAGGCCCGCGGCCGCATGGCCGACGTGCGCAGCGACATCTACAGCCTCGGCGTGGTGGTGTACGAGGCACTGGCCGGACGACTGCCCTTTCACGCGGACAACTCGGCCGACCTGATCGTCGCGGTGCTCAACGCCACGCCGCTCCCGCTGGTCAGCCTGCGACCCGAGGTCGGGCAGGCGTTGTCCGACCTGCTCGGGCGCGCCATCCATCGTGATCCCGTGCAGCGTTTTCAGAGTGCCGACGAGATGCGGGCTGCGCTCTCGGTCGTGGTCAGTAGCGAGCCCGAGCTAGCCGGCCTGTTCTTGCCGCGGCGTTTCCTCGCGCCCACCAGCTACGGCGGAGAGCACGACGGCGAGAACGACGGCACGCTCGAGCTGCCCACGACGCACGAGCCCAAGACGCAGGCCTTCGTGCCGGGGCAATACAAGCTGCCGCAGAGCTTCCCTGCGCGCTGGCTCCTGCTCGGTGGCGCCCTCGCTGCGGCGCTGGCGCTGACGTTCATGTTGAGCGGTCCGAGCCCGAGTGCGGGCGCGCGTAGTCAGCCGCCACCGCACGACGTCGCGTCGCTCGCCGCCGGCACGGCGCCGATGCTGGGCACGGCCACAGCGCCGGTCGTCAAACCAACGGTGAACGAGGTCGCGGTCGAGCTGTTCGGCCTGCCCAGCGACGCGCAGGTTCGCGCCGACGGTGTTGTCGTCGCTGGCAACATGCTGCGCTTCGCACGCGACTCAGGGCTTCATGCCATCGAGGTCGAGGCGCCGGGCAAGGAGCCCTTTCGTGTGCAGCACGATGCGGCGCGCGACGGCCACTACGCCATCTCCCTCGTGGCAGAAAAACGCGCGGTGCAGAAGACGGCACGACCGAGTGCGATCAAGACCAAGCGTGGTCTGTTGCGCCGCCCCGACTTCTGACGCGGGCGCTCGACAACGCGTTTGAGAACTGAGGCGCTTGTTTTCGATCCATACGACCCCGCCGTGAGCACGTTCGCCAAACGGGACGTTGTCCCGTCGAATAGACGCATTCGTGCCACGCGCGAGAGGTAGGGTCTAGCCGTGGCCCCTGCGCGAGGGTTGGGGCCGAGCGGCCTAGCCGTCGATCTTGTCGTTCAAGAAGGTGCGCACCGAGTCGAGCGCGATGCGCTCTTGGGCCTGGGTGTCGCGATGGCGAACGGTGACCGTCTGGTCTTTGAGCGTGTCGCCGTCGATGGTGAAGCAGTACGGGGTGCCCGCCTCGTCCATGCGCGCGTAGCGCTTGCCGATGGTCTGCTTCATGTCGATCTGCACGGGGAACTTGCGCGCCAGCTC
>JBEGTL010000671.1:0-4545 GCA_041179425.1 Pseudomonadota bacterium
GGCAGCGCCGCCGGCTGGACCTTGACATAAATGCAACTGTGTTGCAGATGCTACTCGGTTCACAAATGAGGACGGGGTTACACATGCGAATCGTTCCCCTTTTTGTCTCCACGCTGCTGGCCGTGTTGGCTGTCTCGTGCGCCCAAGACGGCCAAGGCAGCGGCGCGCTGCGCGTCCTGCTCAGCGCCGAGGAGACCATCAGCAAGGGCGTGTCGGCCGGTACTGGCGACGAAAACACGCGCGACTTCGCGGTCACCTACTCCAAGTTCTTGGTCGCCATCGGTCGGGTCCAGCTGGCGCGTGTCAGCCCGAGTGCGCGGCTCGAGAGCGGCACCGTGTACCTCGCGGACATGCGCCAGGTCGGAGAAGCCGGCCTCGAGATCGCGAGCTTCGACGACGTCGCACCCGGCCAGTGGAGCCAGTTCGGCTACCAGACGCCAAGAGCGCAGGCGGGTGCGCAGAAGCTCGCGGGCGTGACCGACGCCGACGCGCAAGAGATGATCGACAAGCAGCTCACGTACTGGATCGAGGGCCGCGTCGAGCGCCCGGAGAGGCCCGTCTCGTTCGTGCTCAAGGTGGCTCTGAGCTCCACCTACTCCGCCTGTGAGAGCAACGGCCAGCCCGGCATCGCGGTCAGTGAAGACGGCACCTCCACCGCCACCATCACCCTCCACGGCGATCACCTGTGGTTCAACACCCTGGCCCGCGGAGACGAGGCCACCATCACCCGCTACGCGCAGTGGATGGTGGACGCGGACACCGATGGTGATGGGAAGGTCTCGGCAGACGATCTGGCCAGCGTGCCTGCCGAGAAGCTGTTTCCGAGTGCGAAGGGGTACAACTTGTCGGGGGGACCTATCGCGGTGTCGACGGGGCTCGACTTCGTGCGGGCGCAGCTGGCGACGCAGGGGCACCTCAATGGAGAGGGAGAGTGCAGCACCTCCGCTTTGTGAGAGCGAGACCTAAGGCGTCACGACGGCGATACTCACACGACCCTGCTCATCGTGCGCGGAGTACAGCAGTAACGACCCTCGGTACCTCAGCATCGTCAGATGCCTCGTCTCCACCGGCAGCTGTTCGATCAGCGTCGTCCACGACGATGTCTTCGGATCGAACACCTCGAGCGAACGATTGGGGGTCAGTGCTCCGCCCTCTCCCGCACTGGATCCCCCCGCCAAGTACAGCTTTCCGGAGAGCGCCACCAGCTGCGGAGAGATACGCGACTTGGGGCACGGGATCTCGCTCCACGTCGAGCTGGCAAAGTCGAATACATCGCATTGTGCGATGGACGGGGAGACTCCGGCCATCCCGCCCACGAGGTAGTAACGCCCCTCGAGCTCGGCGCCGCCAAACGCACGGCGGGGTCGCGGGAGCTCGACGCCGCTCGCCGTGAACGGCTGACCTTCGGCGGCGCGTAGGACGCTCATGGGATGCTCGAGCTGCGCTTCGCCTGCGGCCTCGGGCATGAAGTCGAGGCCACCGAAGACCCAGCGCTGCTTGTCGTGCGCGACGAGACCGAACTGCGTACGAGGCCTGGGCAACACACTCGGATCGCTCGTCCACGTATCGCGCTCGACGTCGTAACGAAAAGCGTCGGCGTGTGCGCGCGCCACTTTGCCGTCGTGACCGAAGCCACCCAGCGCGAGTGCATTGTCACCTTCGACCAAGGTCTGCACGGTCTGCCGCGCGACCGGAAACGGCGCCATGCTGGCCCACGCGACCGCGTGGATGTCGAAGCGTGCCCCCTCGCGCACGAAGTCGTCCGGCGCGAAGTCGTGCTGCCCGAGGCTGCGGTTGCCGCCGAACACGTAGAGCGAGTCGCCGTGCACGAACACGCCTTGGCGGTTTCTTGCGCGCAGGGGGTTGTCGACCACGAACGACATCACGCGTGGACCCGTCTGTGTCGACACGTCGACGACCTCCACTTCACGAATCCGGGGTCCTGTGTGCATGCCGGAGATGCCGCCGAGGGCAAGCACACGCGTGGGCGACAGCTGGACCAGCTGATGGAAAAAGCGCGGGAAGACGAGCTCGCCCACCTTCTTCCAGCTGCCCGTGGGCTCGGCGAGGGCGTACAGCACACCGTCGCGGGCGCTCGCGTACAACACGTCGCCGCTGGAGCTCGCCGCCACACCGAAGCCGTCGGCCGGAAAGTCCGCTGCGCGACTGAAGCTGCCGCTGGCCGGGTCGAACAGGTGCACTTCGCGCGAGATGACTCCGTCGGCGCCGATGCCACCGACGATCACCAGCTTGCCGTCGAGTGCGGCCGCTGCGACGGCGCGCCGTGCGAACGGCTGCGGCACGCTGCGGTAGACCCGAGTGGTCAGGTCGAGGGCGAGCAGCGAGTCGGCAAAGGCTCCGGTCTGGGGGCTGCCGGTGAGCTGCCAGCCGCCCACGACGTAGAGCGTGCTGCCGATCACGGCCGCAGCGTGCGACGAGCGCGGCTTGGGGAGCGCGGGCAGGTTGGTCCAGGCCTTGGTCGCGGGCGAGTAGGCGGCCACTTCGTCGAGCGACCAGATGTCGTCGGGCTGGCCCTGGCTGTTGCGCGCGCGCATCCCTCCGACGCGCAGCAGCGAGTCGCCGTGACTCACCAACGCCGGACCTTGGGTCGGTTCGCCGTTCGCGATCAGCGCGAAGGTCTGTGCAGCCGGGTCGAGCTTCCACAGCTCGCCGGACTGGCCCTCTCGGTGGTACGCGTGCGGCACGCCGGAGTAGCCGCCGTAGGCGTAGACGGCGCCGCCCAGCGCGGCGGCGCCAAAGCTGGTGACGGCGCGCGGCATCAACGCGTTGCTGCTCGCGAAGAGCGTGGTGGAAGGGACAGCGCCAGCCGCGGAGTCGGGCGTGGCAGCCGACGCGTTCACGACAGCCGGTCGTGGCGCGCAGCCTGAGACCGCGAGCGCGAGGCCGGCGCCAAGGAACGAGCGAAGGAGAGGGGTCATGCGTCTTCTCGGATGATAATGAAATCTGTTTTCATTTAAGGCTTGCATCGCGCTGACGATGAAGGTACTTTCGGAATACTAGAGAAAACGGAAATCAACAAGGAGTCCCCGGCAAGGGGCAGCAAGGACTCGGGACCTGGTCCTGAGGGGGAGCCAGGTCCCGGGTTGGTGTGTCGTGTGTTCGTGAGTGGGCGGCCTCGCGGCCGAGCTGGGGAGGCGTGAGACAGCGCTTCCGACACACCCAGTGAGCGTCTCCCCGCGTGTCGTCGCGCGGTCGCCCACTCACGAACGACAGGGCGCTCGGCCGAGGGCCTGGTTGGATCAGCAACGCACGAGAGGGAGGTAGGCATGGGAAAGAAGCCGGAAGAGTGCCGCATGCAGACGCTCGCCAAAAGTGCGACCACGCACGTGCAACACTGTGTCCACTGTAACTGCATTGCGCTTTACGTCGGACCGGTGACGCTGCGCTTCGACGCGGGCGCGGCCGAGTCGTTGTGGAACACGCTGGGCCAGGCGCTGGTGCGGCTCGAGCTCGACAGCTCGCCCGAGGAGAGCGTGGTCCCCATGTCGTACGCGAGCAAGCCACACGGTCTTTCTTGAGTCGCGCGCTATAAGCGCTCGATGGCAGTCGCGCGCACGCTCATGATCCAGGGCACGGCGTCGTCGGTGGGCAAGAGCCTGCTGGTGACGGCGCTGTGTAGGTACTTCCGGCAGCAGGGGCTGTCGGTCGCGCCGTTCAAGGGGCTCAACATGGCGCTCAACGCGCATGTCACCCCCGAAGGGTTCGAGATCGCGCGTGCGCAGGCCGTACAGGCCGAGGCCTGTGGCATCGAGCCCTGCGTGGAGATGAACCCGCTGTTGCTCAAGCCGGAGAGCAACTCGCGTAGCCAGGTGATCTTGATGGGGCGGCCTTCGGGGTCGCGCAGCGCCCGCGAGCTGTTTTTGACCGGACTCGACATCCGAGGCACCGTCGTCGGCGCGCTCGACACGCTGCGCGCACGGCACGACCTGATCGTCATCGAGGGGGCAGGCAGCCCTGCCGAGATCAACCTGCGCTCGCGCGACGTCGCCAACATGTTCATCGCACGCGCTGCCGACGCGCCCGTGCTCTTGGCGGGTGACATCGATCGTGGCGGCGTGTTTGCAGCCTTCGTCGGCACGCTGGCCTTGCTCGAGCCCGACGAGCGCGCGCGTGTGCGCGGCTTTCTCGTCAACAAGTTCCGTGGCGACGTGAGCTTGCTGACGCCCGGCCTCGACTGGCTTCGTGAGTACACCGGCATTCCTTCGCTCGGCGTGCTCCCGCACATGGGTGCGCTGCGCATCGCCGAAGAAGACTCGCTCAACGTGGATGCGCGCACCAACCAGCAGGCTGCCGAGCGCACGCTCACCATCGCGGTGCTGCGTTTGCCGCGCATCGCCAACCACGACGAGTTTCAACCCTTCGAGCACGAGCCCGACGTCGCCCTACGCTTCACCGACGACCCGCTCGTTGCGGCCAGTGCCGACCTGCTGATCGTGCCCGGCACCAAGAGCACGGTCGACGATCTCGGGTGGCTGCGCGAACAGGGACTCGATCACGTGATTCGACTGCGCGCGCAGCGTAGGC